>NZ_CP038436.1:3057201-3362921 GCF_004683965.1 Nocardioides seonyuensis | reverse complement strand
GTCGTCGTAGGTGTCGAATGCGGTCGAGGTGTTGGCCGGCGAGATCTGCACGACGCCCGCGCCAGTGATCTTGTCGATCACCGAGAGGGACACCGAGGACGACGCGGCACCGATGATGGCGTCCGCGCCACCGCGCAGCAGCTTGTCCGTCTCGGACGGCGCGATGTTGGGCGTGCCGTCACCCGAGTCGGCCTTGACCTGCTTGACGTCCTTGCCGAGCACACCGCCGGCCTCGTTGATCTCCTGGACAGCCATGTCGACACCTGCGAACTCCGGGGGCCCGAGGAACGCGAGGTCACCGCTCTGGGGCAGCAGGGTGCCGATGGTCAGCGTGCCGTCGCCCTTGGCCGCCTTGCCGCTGACCTTCTGACCGGCCGCGACCTCGGCCACGTCCGGGATCTCGCCGGTGACGAAGTTCTCGGGAGCGTAGGTGTTGTCGTCGGCGTACTCGAAGATGCCGATGGTCGCCGAGGACGGGCTGCCGGTCGAGTTGAACTCGATCGGACCGGACACACCGTCGTAGTCGATGTCGCCGCCGCCGTCGAGGATCTCCACGCAACCGGCGAAGTCGGTGCACTTCTCACCCTCGGACGTCACGCCCTGCATCTCCTGGGCGATGGCCTTGCCGCTGTCGTTGCCGGCTGCCACGGCAGCCAGCGCTGCCACGATCGTCGCGTCGTAGGACTCGGGACCGTAGGTGAAGTCCTTCAGCTTGGGGTCGACCTCGAGCATCCGCTGCCTGAAGTCGTCACCGAGCTCGGCACCGGGGTAGGTCGCGCGCACGCCGGCGAGGGTGCCGGCGTCGAAGTCCTCGCTGTAGTCGGCGGTGTTGCCGTCCACGAAGTAGAGCTGGGCACCGGACGTGTCGCCGGTGTCGCCGGTGTCGCTCGTGGTGTCGGTGCTGTCGGCACCCGAGTCCCCGTCGTCAGAGCCGCTGTCCCCACAGCCAGCGAGGACGAGTGCGCTGGCCACGGCCACGACTCCGAGTCGGGCGCTCAGTGTGTTGAGCTTCATGAACCCTCCGGTTTTCAAAGGTGATGCGGCTCACGCGGACGCGTGGACCCGACGCCAACCTAGCGGCCTGCGTCGTCCCAGGGCAGAGGCGTGCGGGGCCGTTGTGAAGTTGTGACCTCAGCCACATGTCCGATCATCGAACGCCCGTGGTGCCGGGGCCGTGCTCCACCACTCCTTCGGCGACCTGTCGCATGGACAGGCGCAGGTCCATGGCCGTCTTCTGGATCCACCGGAACGCGTCCGACTCGGACAGGCCGAGCTGGTCCTGGAGGACGCTCTTGGCCCGCTCGACGGCCTTGCGCGTGGCCAGGGACTCCTGGAGGTCGGACACCTCCTGCTCCAGCAGGGCGACCTCGGCGAACCGGCTGAGGGCCATCTCGATGGCGGGGACGAGGTCGCTGCGGGTGAAGGGCTTGACCAGATAGGCCATCGCACCAGCATCGCGGGCCCGCTCCACGAGCTCGCGCTGGGAGAACGCCGTGAGGATCACCACCGCGGCGATCCGCTCGCCCGCGATCACCTCGGCTGCCGCGATCCCGTCGAGGACCGGCATCTTGACGTCGAGGACCACGAGGTCGGGCCGCAGCTCCCGCGCCAGCTCGACCGCGCGCCGGCCGTCGCCGGCCTGCCCCACGACGTCGTACCCCTCCTCGCCGAGCATCTCTGCGAGGTCCATCCGGATGAGGGCTTCGTCCTCGGCGATCACGACGCGGCGTACGGCGGTGGTGGCGGTGGTCTCGTCGGGCTGGGTCACGACCAGAAGGTTAGTCGGGGTACCGTTTCCTCGCTGCCGGCCCCGGTAGCCCAACGGCAGAGGCGATGCTCTCAAACAGCATTCAGTGTGAGTTCGAATCTCACCCGGGGCACTCTCGTCGGTGCCAGTGGTCGCCGGTGGGCGACCCGCCACGGGTCAGCGACGGCGGTAGGCCGGGGCCACCTCGTTGATCGCGTCGCCCATCCGGTGGATGCGCAGGGCGTTGGTGGAGCCGGGGATGCCGGGGGGCGAGCCCGCGATGATCACCACCAGGTCGCCCTCCTGGACCCGGCCGATGTGCAGCAGGGCCTCGTCGACCTGCCGGACCATCTCGTCGGTGTGCTCGACCTCGGGCGTCTTGAACGTCTCCACCCCCCACGACATCGAGAGCTGGGAGCGGACCCGGTCGGTCGGCGTGAACGCGAGGATCGGAGTCTGGGGCCGGTAGCGCGCGAGCCGCCGGGCGGAATCACCGCTGGCGGTGAAGGCCACGAGGTACTTCGCACCGACGCGCTCGGCGACCTCGGCGGCGGCCTTGGCGATGATCCCACCCCGGGTGCGGGGCTCCCAGCTGACCGCGGCCATGTGGAAGACGCCGTGGTTCTCGGTCGAGGCGACGATCCGCGCCATGGTGCGCACGGTGCCCTCGGGGTAGTCGCCGACCGACGTCTCGCCGGAGAGCATCACCGCGTCCGCGCCGTCGAGGACGGCGTTGGCGACGTCGGAGGCCTCGGCCCGGGTCGGCGCCGGGGAGCTGATCATGGACTCCAGCATCTGGGTGGCGACGATGACCGGCTTGGCGTTGACGCGGGCCTTGGCGATGATCCGCTTCTGGTGGATCGGCACGTCCTCCAGCGGGCACTCCACACCGAGGTCGCCCCGCGCGACCATGATCCCGTCGAAGGCCGCGATGATGGCATCGATGTTGTCGATGGCCTGGGGCTTCTCGATCTTCGCGATGACCGGGACGTGGACGCCCTCCTCCTCCATCACCGCGCGCACGTCGTCGACGTCGTCGGCGCTGCGCACGAAGCTCAGCGCCACGAAGTCGACGCCCAGGCGCAGCGCCCACCGCAGGTCGGCGACGTCCTTCTCCGACAGTGCGGGCACGGAGACAGCAACCCCGGGCAGGTTGATGCCCTTGTGGTTGCTGAGGGTGCCTCCGACCACGACCCTGGTGGTGACGTCGGTGTCGGAGACGGAGGTGACCTCGAGTCGCACGCGGCCGTCGTCGATGAGGATCGGGTCGCCGACCCCGACGTCGCCGGGCAGGCCCTTGTAGGTGGTGCCGCAGGTGCGGGCGTCGCCGGGCACCTCGCGCGTCGTGATGGTGAACTCCTGGCCGTCGACAACCTCGACGGGGCCGTCGGCGAACGTCTCCAGCCGGATCTTGGGCCCCTGCAGGTCCGCGAAGATCCCGATGGCGTGGCCCGAGTCGTCCGAGGCCTCCCGCACGAGACGGTAGACACGCTCGTGGTCGGCGTGGGACCCATGGCTCATGTTGAGGCGGGCGACGTCCATGCCGGCCTCGACGAGCGCACGGACACCCTCGCGACTGTCGGTGGCTGGTCCCAGGGTGCAGACGATCTTGGCTCTACGCACGAGCCCGACCCTATCGGCCCTGGCGAGCCGGTCCGGGACCTTGGCCGGTCCCGGACCGGGTTCACACGGTCAGGGGGCGCTCGTGGGGCCTGATCGGCACCGGGAGCGTGCTCGAGCCGGTGAGGTAGGTGTCGACGGCCGCGGCCGCGGCTCTCCCCTCGGCGATCGCCCAGACGATCAGCGACTGGCCCCGCCCCACGTCGCCGGCGACGAAGACGCCCTCGACGGACGAGGCGTAGGTGTCGCCCCGGGAGACGTTGCCCCGGTCGTCGAGCTCGACGCCCAGCTGGTCGACCAGCCCGGCCTTCTCAGGACCGGTGAAGCCCATCGCGAGGAGCACCAGCTGCGCCTGGATCTCGCGCTCGGTGCCCGGGACGGGCGCGAACTTCGCGTCCACCTCGACGAGGGTCAGGGCCCGGACGTGGCCGGAGTCGTCGGCCAGGAACTCCTGCGTCGAGACGGCGTAGACCCGGTCACCGCCCTCCTCGTGCGCGGACGACACCCGGAAGGTCATGGGGTAGGTCGGCCACGGCTGGTGCGCGGGACGGTCGAGGCCCGGCTGGGGCATGATCTCCAGCTGGGTGATCGAACGTGCTCCCTGCCGGATCGACGTGCCGAGGCAGTCGGCTCCGGTGTCTCCCCCGCCGATGATGACCACGTCCTTGCCCGTGGCGGTGATCTGGTCGACCACCTCCTCCCCGAGGGAGACGCGGTTGGCCTGCGGCAGGAACTCCATCGCCTGGTGGATGCCCGTCGCCTCGCGTCCGGGGATCGGCAGGTCCCGCGCCTCGGTGGCCCCCATGGCCAGCACCACGGCGTCGTACCGCGTGGTCAGCTGGGCACCCGTCAGGTCGTTGCCCACGTCGACCCCGGGACGGAACACCGTTCCTTCGCGCCGCATCTGGTCGAGGCGGCGGTCGAGGTGCTTCTTCTCCATCTTGAACTCGGGGATGCCGTAGCGAAGCAGCCCGCCGATCTTGTCGGCGCGCTCGTAGACCGCGACAGTGTGACCCGCGCGGGTGAGCTGCTGGGCGGCAGCCAGCCCGGCCGGTCCGGAGCCGATGACCGCGACGGTCTTGCCCGAGAGCCACTCCGGGGGCTGGGGACGGACGTAGCCGGAGCCCCAGGCGCGGTCGATGATCGAGACCTCGACGTTCTTGATCGTCACCGGGTCCTGGTTGATCCCGAGCACGCACGCGGTCTCGCAGGGAGCGGGGCACAACCGGCCGGTGAACTCGGGGAAGTTGTTCGTCGCGTGGAGCCGGTCCATCGCGCCGTCCCAGTCGTCACGCCACACCAGGTCGTTCCACTCGGGGATGATGTTGCCCAGCGGGCACCCCTGGTGGCAGAACGGGATGCCGCAGTCCATGCAGCGCGACGCCTGGGTGTTGATGATCGGCAGCAGCGCGCGGCCGATGCCGTCGGGGTAGACCTCGTCCCAGTCCTTGGTGCGCTCCGCAACCTCGCGCCTGGTCGCGACCTCGCGACCGTGCTTGAGAAAGCCCTTGGGGTCAGCCATGGAGCACCTCCATCATGCGGGCCGCAGCCTCGTCCTCGTCGAGGCCCTCCTCGAGGGCCTCCTCGCGCGCCTCGAGCACACGCTTGTAGTCGCTGGGCATCACCTCGGTGAAGCGACGCAGGCTGGTGTCCCAGTCGGCGAGCAGCTCAGTGGCCAGCGGTGATCCGGTCTCCTCGGCGTGCTGCTCGAGGAGCGAACGGAGCTGCTCGGCGACCTTGCCCTCGACCGGCGCCAGCTCCACGAGCTCTGGGTTGACGCGGTCGACGTCGAGGTCCAGCAGCAGTGCGACACCGCCTGACATGCCCGCGGCGAAGTTGCGACCGGTCCGGCCGAGCACGACGACCACTCCCCCGGTCATGTACTCGCACCCGTGGTCGCCCACGCCCTCCACCACGGCGGTGGCGCCGGAGTTGCGGACGCAGAACCGCTCACCCGCCTGACCGCGCAGGAAGATCTGGCCGGACGTCGCGCCGTAGCCGATCGTGTTGCCGGCGATGATCTGCTCGCTCGCGTCGAAGGTGGCGGCACGATCGGGGCGCACCACGATCCGGCCTCCTGAGAGACCCTTGCCGACGTAGTCGTTGGCATCACCCTCCAGCCTCAGGGTGACGCCCCGCGGCAGGAACGCCCCGAACGACTGCCCGGCCGAGCCGGTCATGGTGATGTCGATCGTGCCGTCCGGCAGTCCCTCGCCCCGGTAGCGCTTGGTGACCTCGTGACCCAGCATGGTCCCGACCGTGCGGTTGACGTTGCGCACGGCCAGCTGGGCGCGGACCGGCTCTCCGGACTCCAGGGCCGGTCGCGCGATCGCGATCAGCTCGTTGTCCAACGCCTTGTCGAGGCCGTGGTCCTGGACCTTGGTGCACCGCAGGTCCTGCCCCTCGAACTGGCCGAACTCCCCGTGGCGCGAGGCCTGGTGGAGGATCGGCGACAGGTCCAGCCCCGACGCCTTCCAGTGGTCGACCGCAGGCTCGACGTCAAGGGCGCCGACCTGGCCGATCGCCTCGTCGAGGGTGCGGAAGCCCAGCTCCGCGAGCAGCTCGCGCACCTCCTGGGCGATGTACTCGAAGAAGTTCACGACGTACTCGGCCTTGCCGGAGTAGCGCTCGCGCAGCACCGGGTTCTGCGTGGCCACGCCCACGGGGCACGTGTCGAGGTGGCAGACCCGCATCATGATGCAGCCCGAGACCACGAGGGGCGCGGTGGCGAAGCCGTACTCCTCGGCCCCGAGCAGGGCCGCGATGACGACGTCGCGGCCGGTCTTCAGCTGCCCGTCGGCCTGTACGACGATGCGGTCGCGCAGGCCGTTGAGCAGCAGCGTCTGCTGCGTCTCGGCCAGTCCGAGCTCCCACGGCCCTCCGGCGTGCTTGAGGGAGGTCAGCGGTGAGGCACCGGTGCCACCGTCGTGCCCGGAGACCAGCACGACGTCGGCGTGCGCCTTGGAGACGCCCGCGGCCACGGTGCCGATCCCCACCTCCGACACGAGCTTGACGTGCACCCGAGCGGCCGGGTTGGCGTTCTTGAGGTCGTGGATCAGCTGCGCCAGGTCCTCGATCGAGTAGATGTCGTGGTGAGGTGGCGGGCTGATCAGCCCGACCCCCGGGGTGGAGTGACGGGTCTTGGCCACCCACGGGTAGACCTTGTGGCCCGGCAGCTGGCCACCCTCACCGGGCTTGGCACCCTGGGCCATCTTGATCTGGATGTCGTCGGCGTTGGTGAGGTACTCGCTGGTCACCCCGAAGCGGCCCGATGCCACCTGCTTGATCGAGGAGCGGCGCTCGGGGTCGTAGAGACGCTCGGGGTCCTCGCCGCCCTCGCCGGTGTTGGACTTGCCGCCGAGGCGGTTCATCGCGATGGCGAGGGTCTCGTGGGCCTCCTGGCTGATGGAGCCGTAGGACATGGCCCCGGTCGAGAACCTCTTGACGATCTCCGACACGGGCTCGACCTCGTCGATGTCGACGGGCTCGCGAAGGCCGTGCTTGAAGCGGAACAGGCCACGCAGCGTCATCAGGCGGGACGACTGCTCGTCGACGCGCGAGGTGTACTGCTTGAAGATCTCGTAGCTGCCCGTGCGGGTCGAGTGCTGCAGCCGGAAGACCGTGTCGGGGTCGAACAGGTGCGGCTCGCCGCCTCCGTTGATCCCGGGACGCCGCCACTGGTACTCACCGCCGACCGTCAGCTGCCTGCTGGCCGGCAGCAGGCCTCCCCGGGGGTAGGCCGTGGCGTGGCGGCGCGCGACCTCCTCGGCGATGGTGTCGAGCTCGATGCCGCCGAGCTTGGACGTCGTACCGGTGAAGTACTTGTCGACGACGGCCTGCGACAGGCCGACGCACTCGAAGATCTGCGCGCCGGTGTAGGAGGCGACCGTCGAGACGCCCATCTTCGACATCACCTTCAGGACGCCCTTGCCGAGCGCCTTGATGAGGTTGGCGACGGCCTTCTCGGGGTCGACCTTGACGTAGAAGGCCTCGCGGGCGAGGTCCTCCACGGACTCCATGGCGAGGTAGGGGTTGACGGCGGCCGCGCCGTACCCGACCAGCAGCGCGACGTGGTGGACCTCGCGGACGTCGCCGGCCTCGACGAGCAGTCCCACCTGGGTGCGGGTCTTCTCACGGACCAGGTGGTGGTGGATCGCCCCGGTCAGCAGGAGCGACGGGATGGGCGCGAGCTCGGCGGTGGAGTGACGGTCGGAGAGCACGATGATCCGGGCGCCGTCAGCGATCGCCTCCGACACCTCGGCGCACAGCTCGTCCAGTCGCCGGGCGAGCGCTGATCCGCCTCCCTCGACGTCGTAGAGGCCGCGGACGACGTGCACCTGGAATCCGGGCATGTCGCCGTTGCGGTTGATGTGACGGATCTTGGCCAGGTCGTCGTTGGAGAACACGGGGAAGGGCAGGACGACCTGCCGGCACGACGCCGGCGACGGGTCCAGCAGGTTGGCCTCGGGCCCGATGCTCCCCGCGAGCGAGGTCACGAGCTCCTCGCGGATCGCGTCGAGCGGCGGGTTGGTCACCTGGGCGAAGAGCTGGGCGAAGTAGTCGAAGAGCAGCCTCGGCTTGTCGCTGAGAGCAGCGATGGGCGTGTCGGTGCCCATCGAGCCGAGAGCCTCGCCTCCGGTGTTGGCCATCGGCGTGAGGAGCATGCGCAGCTCCTCCTCGGTGTAGCCGAAGATCTGCTGGCGCCGGGTGACCGAGGAGTGCGTGTGCACGACGTGCTCGAGGTCGTCGAGGTCGTCGAGGTGGACGAGTCCGCCGTGCAGCCACTCGTCGTACGGCAGCTCGGAGGCCAGCGCGGACTTGATCTCCTCGTCCTCGATGATGCGGTGCTCGTCGGTGTCGACGAGGAACATCCGCCCCGGCTTGAGCCGGCCCTTGCGCACGACCGTGGCCGGGTCGATGTCGAGCACCCCGACCTCGGAGGCCAGCACCACGAGCCCGTCGTCGGTGACCCAGTAGCGCGAGGGTCGCAGCCCGTTGCGGTCGAGGACCGCGCCGATCTGGGTGCCATCGGTGAACACGACGCACGCGGGCCCGTCCCAGGGCTCCATCAGGGTGGAGTGGAACTCGTAGAAGGCGCGGCGCCTGGCGTCCATCTCGCGGTGGTTCTCCCAGGCCTCCGGGATCATCATGAGCACGGCGTGGGGCAGCGTGCGACCGCCGATGTGGAGCAGCTCGAGGACCTCGTCGAACGACGCGGAGTCGGAGGCGCCAGGAGTGCAGATGGGGAACAACCGGTTGAGGTCGCCGGGGATCAGGTCACTCTCGAGGAGCGCCTCGCGGGCACGCATCCAGTTGCGGTTGCCCATGACGGTGTTGATCTCGCCGTTGTGGGCGATGAAACGGAAGGGGTGCGCGAGCGGCCAGCTCGGGAAGGTGTTGGTGGAGAAGCGGGAGTGGACCACCGCCATGGCGGACGCCACCCGCTCGTCGAGCAGGTCGGGGAAGACCGTGTCGAGCTGGTCGGTGGTGAGCATGCCCTTGTAGGCGAGCGTCCGCGCCGACAGCGACGGGAAGTAGACATCGGTCTCGTGCTCGGCACGCTTGCGCAGGCAGAACGCCATCCGCTCGAGCGCCATCCCCGCCACGCGCGCTCCGGCTCCGGCGACGAAGAGCTGGGCGAAGGTCGGCATGACGCTGCGGGCGGTGGCACCGAGGGCGTCGGCGACGACGGGGACGTCGCGCCACCCCAGGACGCTGAGTCCCTCCTCGGCCGCGAGCTGCTCGATGCGCTGGCGGGTCTTGGCCACGGTCTCCTCGTCGCCGGCGAGGAAGGCCGTACCGACGGCGTAGGAGCCGCGGGCCGGCAGCTCGAAGTCGACGACGTCGCGCAGGAAGGCGTCGGGCACCTGCATGAGGATGCCGGCACCGTCGCCCGAGTTGGTCTCGGCGCCCGCTGCGCCACGGTGGTCGAGGTTGCGCAGTGCGGTGAGTGCCTTGGCGACGATGTCGTGGCTGGCCTCACCGGTCAGGGTCGCGACGAACGCGACACCGCAGGCGTCCTTCTCGTGCCTGGGGTCGTAGAGACCCTGGGCGGGGGGCATGTTCGGCGGGAATGCGTGCGAGGTCGACACAGGGCATTCTCCCGTCGTCGTCGCCAGTCAACGGTCGAGAACCGTCAGGACTGTGGGTTGGCGTGTGCCGCTGGGGACGACGTTGGCCGCAGCAAGGGAAGAATCTACCATCGAGCGGGGCGATTCCGGTGCAGGGTTTCAGGCGCTGGAACCTTGACGCGGTTCGGAGCCAGGCTCTGGATCCGCCTCGGGATCGGGCTCCGGCTGGTCGTCGTCGCGGGTGCGCACCACGCTCTCGCGCCCAGGGTGGCGGCGCATGGACCAGGCGAAGAAGCCGGCGGCTGCGACGAAGAGGATGATCGAGGTCCACACGTTGAAGCGCAGGCCCAGCACGTTGTCGAGCTGGACGTTGTCGATGCGGAGGTACTCGATCCAGCCACGCCCCGCGGTGTAGAGCATGACGTAGAGGGCCACGACCCGGCCGTGCCCGAGCCGGTATCGCCGGTCGAGCCAGATCAGCAGGGCGAACGCGGCGAGGTTCCACAGGCACTCGTAGAGGAACGTGGGGTGGAACAGCACGTCGGGAGCGAACTCGTGACGGACGCCGTCATCGAGCCCGGGATCGATCTCCAGGCCCCAGGGGAGGTCGGTGGGTCGCCCGTAGAGCTCCTGGTTGAACCAGTTGCCCCAACGACCGAGGGCCTGCGCGACCAGCACCCCGGGCGCGAGTGCGTCGAGGAGCGGCAGGATCTTGATGCCGCGGCGTCGGGCACCGATCCACACACCCAGGGCCCCGAGGGCGATGGCACCCCAGATGCCCAGACCGCCGTTCCACACGTAGAGCGCCTCGACCGGGCTCTGGCCCTCGCCGAAGTAGAGCTCCCAGTCGGTCATGACGTGGTAGAGCCGTCCGCCGACCAGGCCGAAGGGGACGGCCCAGATCGCGAGGTCGCTGACCTCTCCGGCCCGACCACCGCGGGCGATCCAACGGCGCTCACCGATCCATATCGCCAGGAGGATCCCCGCGATGATGCACAGGGCGTAGGCGCGGATGGGGACCGGCCCGAGGTACCAGATCCCCTCCGAGGGGCTGGGGATGGACAGCACGCTCACCACGTGATCACCCTTCGTCGAGGAGCAGCTGGACGTCGCGCGCGAGGTCGGCCTGCGAGACCTCGTGGCTCCAGTAGACCGGCACCTGGTCGTCGTCGTCCAAGGCCATCACCTGGGTGCCGTGGGTCACGTCGTAGCCGCCACTGGGGAGCTTCTCGCCCTGCTCGACGCCGATCCCGATGGACTGGGCGACCTCGACGATGTCGTCGAGGTCACCGGTCAGCCCGAGGAAGTCGGCGTCGAACTTCGTGGCGTACCGCTCGACGACGGCCTCGTCGTCACGCTGAGGGTCCGTCGTGACGAACACGACGTCGACGTCCTCACGGTCGGCATCGTCCAGGCGGGTCATCGTCCCGGCCAGGGTGGCCATCACCTGGCCGCAGATGTCCGGGCAGTGGGTGTAGCCGAAGAAGACCAGTGTCAGGGGCTTCTCGGTGTCGTCGGCCAGGCTGTAGGGCTCCCCGCCCGGGTCGACCAGGGGCGTCGCCGAGACCTCGAAGGTGCCGTCGTCGAGGCGGGTGCCGGACACGTCGCCGGGCGTGGCCGCCGGCGATCCACCGCATGCGCTGAGGATCCCTGCCAGCAGGAGACCGACGATCGGGAGCGCTCCTCGCTCAGCCACGACGTACCCCCTCGGCGAGGTCCTCGGCCAGGGCACGCAGCGAGGCGAGGCCGGCTTCCTCGTCACCGGGGTGGTCGAGGATCGTGCGCACGAACGCGGAGCCGACGATGACCCCGTCTGCGTAGGCCGCGATCTCGGCTGCCTGCACCCCGTTGCTGACGCCGAGGCCGACCCCGATCGGCAGGTCGGTGGTGGTGCGAGCACGGGCCACGAGCGGCTCCGCGAGGCCCGAGGTGCTCGACCGGGCCCCGGTCACTCCCATCACGGCGGCGGCGTAGACGAACCCGCGGCAGGCGGCGGTGGTCATGGCGATGCGCTCGTCGGTCGAGCTCGGAGCAAGCAGGAACACCTTGTCGAGACCGTGGGCGTCAGCGGCTGCGATCCAGTCGGGACTGTGGTCCGGGGTGATGTCAGGGGTGATCAGCCCTGCTCCCCCGGCACTCGCGAAGTCAGCGGCCCAGCGCTCCACCCCGTAGCGCTCGATGGGGTTCCAGTAGGTCATGACGAGGGTCGGCACGCCGGTCGCGGCCACCGCCTCGACCACACGCAGGACGTCGGTGGTGCGGACGCCTCGGTCCAGGGCCTGCTGGGCGGCGGCCTGCACGGTCGGGCCGTCCATCACCGGATCGCTGTAGGGCAGCCCGATCTCGATGACGTCGCAGCCGGCGTCGACCATGGTCCGCAAGGCGGTGATCGACCCTTCGACCGTCGGGAACCCGGCAGGCAGGTAGCCGACGAGGGCGGCCCGGCCGTCGGCCGCGGACTTGTCGAAGGCGTCCTTCGCCGAGGTCACTCCGCCCCCTCCTGGGACGCACCGGGGCCGCCGAGGCCGAACCACTCGATGGCGGTGCCCATGTCCTTGTCGCCGCGACCGCTCAGGTTGATGAGGACCGTCGCGTCCGGTCCCTTCTCGGCTCCCAGTCGCCGGGCGACGCCCAGCGCACCGGCGACCGCGTGCGCCGACTCGATGGCCGGGATGATCCCCTCGGTGCGGCTCAGCAGTGCCATGGCCTCCATCGCCTCGGCGTCCGTGACGGGGGTGTACGACGCCCGTCCCGACGCGGCGAGCAGCGCATGCTGCGGGCCGACCCCGGGGTAGTCGAGCCCGGCCGAGATGGAGTGGGACTCCACCGTCTGCCCGTCCTCGTCCTGGAGCACGAAGGTGCGTGCACCGTGGAGGACGCCGGCCGCCCCGGCGTGGATCGTCGCTGCGTGCCGTCCGGTCTCGATGCCGTCCCCGCCCGGCTCGAACCCGTGGATCTCCACGTCCTCGTCCTCGAGGAACGCGGTGAACAACCCGATCGCGTTGGACCCCCCGCCGACACACGCGGCGACGGCGTCGGGAAGGACGCCGTACTGGTCGAGGCACTGCTGGCGCGCCTCGTCCCCGATGCCGCGGCAGAAGTCGCGCACCATGCTCGGGAAGGGGTGCGGACCGGCTGCGGTGCCGAAGAGGTAGGCGGTGTGGTCGACCGTGGCGACCCACTCGCGAAGCGCCTCGTTGATCGCGTCCTTGAGCGTCGCGCTGCCGGAGTCGACGGGGACGACCGTGGCGCCCAGGAGCTGCATGCGGGCGACGTTGAGCGCCTGGCGACGGGTGTCGACCGCGCCCATGTAGACCGTGCAGTCGAGGTCGAAGTAGGCGGCAGCCGTGGCGCTGGCGACACCGTGCTGCCCGGCACCGGTCTCGGCGATGACGCGGCGCTTGCCCATCCTCTTGGTGAGCAGGGCCTGGCCCATCACGTTGCGGATCTTGTGGGCACCGGTGTGGTTGAGGTCCTCGCGCTTGAGGAGGACCCGGGCGCCGACCTGCGCCGAGAGCTTCTCGGCGTGGTAGAGGCGGCTCGGGGTCCCGGCGTAGTCGCGCAGCACCCGCTCGAACTCGTCCACGAAGGTGGCGTCGGCCATGGCGCCCTGCCAGGCGTCGGTGAGCTCGTCCAGGGCCGCGACGAGGGCCTCCGGCATGAAGCGGCCGCCCCAGCTCCCGCCGAAGTAGCCCCGGTCGTCGGCCTCGAAGGTCGTGCTGGGTCCACTCATGCGCGGCTCACTCCCGTCATCGTTCTCACTGCCGTCTCGGGGTCGCCGTCGCGCACCAGCGCCTCGCCCACCAGCACCACGTCGGCACCCTCGCCCACGAACCTCTCGACGTCGGCGAGCCCGGTGATCCCGGACTCGGCGACCCTGACCACGTCGCCGGGGATCAGCGGGGCCAGGCGTCCGAACGTGTCAGGGTCCACCTCGAGGGTCTTGAGGTTGCGCGAGTTGACGCCGACGAGCTCTGCGCCGACTCCCAGGGCCCGCTCGACCTCCGCCTCGTCGTGCGTCTCGACGAGCACGGTCAGGCCAAGCTCGCGGGCCTCGTCGTGCAGGCGACGAAGCGTGTCGTCGTCGAGTGCGGCCACGATCAGGAGCGCCAGGTCGGCGCCGGCGGCCCGGGCCTCGACGAGCTGGTAGCTCTCGACGATGAAGTCCTTGCGCAGGACGGGGACGTCCACCGCTGCGCGGACGGCTCGCAGGTCGCCGAGGCTGCCCCCGAAACGACGCTCCTCGGTGAGCACGGAGATCGCTGCTGCTCCCCCGCTCTGGTAGGCCGCAGCGAGCGCCGCAGGGTCGGGAATCTCGGCCAGCGCGCCCTTGCTGGGGCTCTTGCGCTTGACCTCGGCGATCACGCTCGAGCCGGGGGCTCGGAAGTGCGGCATGGGATCGCGCGGCGCGGGAGCGCCGTCGAGGTGAGTGCGGAGCCTGTCCAGCGGCATCTCCGCCTGTCGACGGGCCAGGTCCTCGCGGACACCGGCGACGATCTCATCGAGCACGGAACCGGTCGCACGCATGCGCCAACCCTCTCACCCGGTCCCAGAGCGCGCGGGGCCGGACTCAGTGACCGAGACCGCCGGGCCGGGAGCCTCGGTCGTGTCTCAGTGGTCGGTGGAGTTGAAGCCCAGCCTGGACATCACCAGGAACACGGGCAGCGCGATCGCGGCCAGCGCCAGCCCGACGTAGAGCATCGGCAGGTTGATGGGGGTCAGCATCAGCGCGATGCTCCCCACGACGAAGCCGACCATCGCGACAGCGACCGCGGTCCAGGCCGCGGGGGTGTTGCCGTGGTGTGCCATGGATGTGCTCCTTCGTCGACGTGCGGGTCCTGCGTGCGGCAGGAGTCTAGGCGGTCGGGTCGTGGCCTTCGTCCAGGGCCTTCCAGATGTCGAGGTTGGTCTCTGGCTCACGGAGGGGGGGCTCCCCCTGGGCAGGCGCGTCGTACCTCGCGCCCATCTCGGGCCAGGCGGCCACCAGGGCGACGGCCGCGACGGAGGCGACGACGACCACCACCGACGCCGCCAGGGCCACCCACCACCACCCGGTCACCGAGACCTGCGCGGTGGGGGCCGCGGCTGCCTCGCGCAGTGCCTGCGCCAGGGAGTCGTGCAGGGAGCCCCGCGCCAGGACGGTGGTCACCAGGAGCGCGACCGCCGCCAGCGCGCCCAGCACGGCGACCCCACGACGGAAGAGCCCTCTCGTCACCAGGAGGACTCCCCAGCAGGCCAGCACGAGAAGCGCCAGCGCGCCCGCGAGCGGCGACTGCTGGAAGGTGTCCAGCCGCAGGACAGACGTGAGCTCGTCACCGGCACTCGTGTCCACCGCACCCGCGGAGCCGCTCACCCAGGGCCGGTTGGCCGCCACGGCCGCGAGGACCCCTGCGGCCACCCCGACCAGCACGACCGGTCCGAAGGTGCGCCGTCGGTCGGGTGCTGCCACATCGGTCACGTGCGGGCGTCCTCGTCGAAGGACTTGAGCAGGTCGGCGTCGAAACAGGTGTGCCTCCCCGTGTGGCAGGCCGCCCCCTCCTGGTCGACCTTGAGCAGCACGGTGTCGCCGTCGCAGTCGAGGCGCACCTCGCGGACGCGCTGGTGGTGTCCGGAGGTCTCCCCCTTCACCCAGTACTCCTTGCGCGAGCGCGACCAGTAGGTGGCGCGCCCGGTCTCGAGAGTCCGTGCCAGCGCCTCGTCGTCGAGCCAGGCAAGCATCAGGACCTCTCCGGTGGAGTGCTCCTGGACGATGGCGGGCACGAGGCCGTCGGCGCTGCGCTTGAGCCGCTCGGCGACGGCGGGAGGAAGGTCGGTCACGGCTCCATGGTCTCAGGCTCGCGGGACGCCCAGGTCGCCGCACACTCGGCAGTGACCGGGCCCGGTGCCGGCAGCACGCGGGCGTCCCAGCGGCTGATCGCCTGGACGTCGCGAGTCGTGGACACGAGGAACGCCTCGCTCATCGTGGCCACGACCTCCTCGAGAGGCGCGTCGACCTCACGGGCGCCGCACCACTCGAGCACCAGGGCCCGGGTGACCCCGGCCAGGCAGCCGCTGTCGAGGGTGGGGGTGCGCAGCTCCCCGTCGACGACGTAGAAGACGTTGGACCCCGTGCCCTCGCACAGGTGCCCGAGCGTGTTCGCGAAGACCGCCTCGGAGGCGCCCTGCTCCTTCGCGTGGGCGAGAGCGATCACGTTGTCGGCGTACGACGTGGTCTTCAGGCCGGCGGTCGCCGCGCGCTCGTTGCGGGTCCACGGCACCGTGGCGACCTGCGTGGTGGGCGGAGCGGGCTCGAGGGGGCCGTGGACGACCACGAGGGTCGGCGGCCCCTCTCCCCGTGCCGAGCCCATGGGCGCCGGACCGGCGGTGAGCGTGATCCGCAAGCGGCCCAGGGGGTCGTCCACGCCCTCCAGCACGGCCGCCACCCCGAGCCGCACGGCACCGAGGTCCGGGGCGTCCAGGCCGAGGCCGACCGCGGACCGCTCCAGCCTCGCGAGATGACGCTCGAGGGCGAACGGCACGCCGTCCAGAGTCTTCACGGACTCGAACACGCCGTCGCCGACCGTCAGCCCGTGGTCGGTGACCGAGACCGCCGGGGCGTGGACGTCGTCGAGCAGGGCACCGTTCATCCACACGCGCATGCGCTTGAGCCTAGTGACGGTCGGCAGGTCGACGGTGTCGGGACACGGAAGAACCCGCCGCTCCGGGGATGGATCCTCGGACCGACGGGTTCTCGTTGGTGGGCGATACTGGGTTTGAACCAGTGACCTCTTCCGTGTCAAGGAAGCGCGCTACCGCTGCGCCAATCGCCCCTGTGTGATGCAGTGCGGGGTGGTGCTGTTGAGTTTTCTTTGCGAGGTGGGTACGGGATTTGAACCCGTGTAGACGGATTTGCAGTCCGTTGCCTCGCCTCTCGGCCAACCCACCGTGTAGGTCCAACTGCTGGAGGCTCGTAACTTACGGCGGAGACCTTCCGAGCGGACAACGAGACTCGAACTCGCGACCTCAACCTTGGCAAGGTTGCGCTCTACCAACTGAGCTATGTCCGCCTGCTCCCGAGGCCGGTTTCCCGTCCCTGAGCGCGAGAGGAACAGTAGCCCATGCGGTTTCGGGGGCCAAAATCGCCCCCCGGCGTGTCGACGGTCGAGGGTCAGAACTCGTAGCCGAACTCACGGATGGTGCGCGCGAAGTGCTGCGCCACGATCTCGGCGTCGCCGGGCCCGTAGAGGTCGCGGTAGTGCGGCCCGCTGCTCGCCTTCGCGTGCGGCAGGTCGAGGTCGATGCCGAACCGCTCCCCGAGGTCGACGACGGCCGCGCCGAGGTCCTCGTAGCGGTAGACGTGGTCCACTGCCACGGCACCGCCGAGCCGGTATAGGCGCTCGTTGCGTGCCAGCCGCCCGACCCTCGGCGAGCGTACGAACTCCGCGAAGGACTTCTCGAAGCCCTCCTTCCGGGCGCTGAAGCGCCAGGACGAGGCCACCACGTCGAACGGGTTCCGCTCGACCGCGAAGGTGAAGTAGTCGTCCCAGGTCGACCTCCCCACGACCTTGACCACCCGGCGGGCGGTCATGTGGGCGTAGCACGAGGGGTCGGTGTCGTGGTGCTGCGGCCCCCGGCCCCCCGCCTTGCGGCGAAGAACCTCGTCGTCAGGGCTGATGGGCGTGATGATGTCGTCGGGGCCGCAGTGCCGCGAGAGTGCGATCTCGAGGCTGGTGCCGGCCGTCTTGCGCGTCTTGATGAAGATGAAGCGGTGCTCGTGGGAGGCGATCAAACGGGTCAGGCCTCCTCGGCGAGGTCCTCGTTGTGGGTGCCGGGCCGAGGCGCCCAGGGCCGCTCCCGCGCGGGGCGTACGACGATGAGCCGGTCGCCGCGCGCCAGCAGCGAGACGACCGGGTCGAAGTAGCGGTGGACCTTCTCGTCGCGGACCACGGCGATGACCTGGTCCGGCAGCGACTGGGGCTGCTTGCCGACCTCGGTGACGAGGAGGTCGCGCTCGGCGACCTCGAGGCCCTCGCCGTAGGTGAGGAGGTCCTCCATGACCGAGCCCAGGGTGGGCGACATCGAGGAGAGCCCGAGCAGCCGCCCGACGGCGTCGGAGGACGTGATCACCGAGTCGGCGCCCGACTGGCGCATCAGGGGCACGTTGTCCTGCTCGCGCACCGAGGCCACGATCCAGGCGTCAGGGTTGAGCTGGCGCACGGTCAGGGTGACGAGGACGTTGGAGTCGTCCCGGTCGGTGGTGATGATGACGTGGGTCGCCTTGTCGACGCCGGCCTGCCGCAGCACTCCGCGGTGCGTGGCGTCTCCCAGGATCGCCGCCAGCCCGTCGCGGTTGGCCTCCCCGACCGCGAGCGAGGTGGGATCGACCACCACCACACCCTCCCGGTCGTAGCCGTTGCGCACGAGGGTGTCGATGGCGCTGCGGCCCTTGGTGCCGTAGCCGACGACGACGACGTGCTTGTCCATGTGTCTCCTCCACCGGGCCACCCGGAACATCTCTCGTCCCTGCGAGGCGAGCACCTCGAGGGTCGTGCCGATGAGCAGCACCAGGAACCCGATGCGCGCCGGCGTAATCAGGAACGCGTTGACGAGCCTCGCCTGCTCGCTGACGGGGGCGATGTCACCGTAACCGGTCGTGCTCAGCGTCACCGTGGTGTAGTAGATGGCGTCCGACAGGTCCACCTGACCGGTGGGGTCGTTGCCGTCGATGTATCCCTCGCGGTCGAACCACACGAGCAGGACCGTGCCGACCAGGATCGCCAACGCCGCCAGGAGCCGACGACCGAGCTCCCACCACGGCGATCGCTGGGTCGCCGGGAGGGCGACGCTTCCGGCGGTGGGTGGCGGGACGGACGACGACACGATCAGGAGTCTCGCACGCTCATCCGCTCGCGCAGCCGCTGCACGAGCTCGAGTCGGGCACGCGTCGTGTTCTTCTGGGGGAAGACGGTGTCGAACGCGGCGTTGACTGCTGCGCCGATGAGGACGGCGATCGCGAGCAGGTAGAGCCACAGCAGCACGGCGATGGGCGCGGCGAGCGGCCCGTAGATGGACCTCGACTCGGCCGCGGTGACCGTGAGCACCCAGCGGAGGACGAAGGAGCCCGCGATCCAGCAGAAGAGGGAGAACGTCGCGCCGGGGAGGTTGAAGCTCCAGTTGGTCCGCACCGGCACCGAGACGTGGTAGAGCGTCGCCAGGAAGCAGATGCACAGCACGATCACGATCGGCCAGTAGAGCTCGTTGAGGATGCTCAGCCTCTCGGGCAGCACCCGGTCGACCAGTCGAGGGCCGGCCACGACCAAGGGGATGCTGATGGCGCCGGTCACCATCGCCAGCGCGTAGAGCACGAACGACAGCGCCCGGGTGGCGACGATCCCCCGGTGTCCGCCGAGCCCGTGCATGATCGTGATCGTGTCGACGAAGACGTTCAGGGCGCGCGACCCTGACCACAGGGCCAGCACGAAGCCGATCGAGATGACGTCGTAGCGACCGCCTCGGAGGACGTCGTCGATCGTCGGCTCGATGATCTTGTTGACTGCTGAGTCGGTGAGCGCCTGCCTGGTCAGGTCGAGCACGGCATTGCGCACGTCGTCGATCTGGGCGGCGGTGAACTGGTCCCCCACGTAACCGACCGCGCCGGCCAGGGCGAAGATCAGCGGGGGCACCGAGAGCACCGCGAAGAACGCCGCCTCGGCCGCGAGCCCGGTCACCCGGTGCCTCATGCACGAGCCGACCGTGGTGACGATGATCCGCCACAGGTCCTCGCGCATGCCGCTCACGCTATCGACCCGGATCGTCCACATCGGGCACCGGTGGGCGTGGCGAGCGCCTACGGTGAAGCCATGTCCGACCAGCACACCGTCTCAGCACGCTCCTCGACCAACCAGGCACCGCCACTCGTCGGCCACGACGTCGTGACCAGCGACGTCGCGCTGGTCGAGGCCGTCACCCGTCACGGCTCGGCCGAGGTCCTCGACGACCTGGCCGACCTGGGGCGCGAGGCGGGCACCGAGGAGGCGCGGGAGCACGGGATGCTGGCCAACCAGCACCCGCCCGAGCTCACGTCGTACGACAGGTGGGGCAACCGCGTCGACGAGGTCCGCTTCCACCCCTCCTGGCACTGGTTGATGGAGCGCGCCGTCGGCCACGGCCTCCAGGCGGCCCCGTGGGAGCAGCAGGAGGCAGGCGCTCCCCACGCCCACCTCAGGCGCGCGGCCGGCTTCTTCGCCTGGGCCCAGACGGAGCCCGGTCACGGCTGTCCCATCTCCATGACCTACGCGGCTGTCCCCGCGCTGCGCGCTGACCCGGCGATCGCCAAGGAGTGGACTCCCCTCCTCGCCTCTCGTGACTACGACCCCGGCCTGCGGGCGCCCGGCGATAAGGCCGGCGTCCTGGCCGGCATGGGGATGACCGAGAAGCAGGGCGGATCCGACGTCCGCGCCAACCTCACTCGCGCAACCCCGACGAGCAACGACGGGTGGTACACCCTCCACGGCCACAAGTGGTTCACCTCCGCGCCGATGAACGACATGTTCCTCGTGCTCGCCCAGGCGGCGGGCGGTCTGACGTGCTTCGTGGTCCCGAGGATCCTTGCCGACCGCACGCGCAACCAGCTCGACGTGGTGCGCCTCAAGGACAAGCTGGGCAACCGCTCCAACGCCTCGAGCGAGATCGAGTTCGCCGGGACCCTGGCCCAGCGACTCGGCGACGAGGGGCGCGGTGTCCGGACGATCATCGAGATGGTGGCCGCGACCCGCCTCGACTGCGTGCTGGGGTCGGCAGCGCTCATGCGACACGCGCTGGCCGAGGCGTCCTGGCACGTCGCCCACCGCGAGGCCTTCGGCGGGCTCCTGGTCGACAAGCCGCTCATGCAGAACGTCGTCGCCGACCTCGCCGTGGAGTCCGAGGCCGCCACGGCCCTGGCGATGCGCCTGGCCTCCGCGGTCGACCATGCTCACGACCCGCGCGAGGCGGCGTTCCGCCGCATCGCCCTCCCGCTGGCCAAGTTCTGGGTGTGCAAGCGCACCCCGGCCATGGTGGCCGAGGCCCTCGAGTGCCTGGGAGGCAACGGCTACGTCGAGGACTCCGGCCTGCCGCTCATGTTCCGTGAGTCCCCGCTGAACTCGATCTGGGAGGGCTCGGGCAACGTCAACGCGCTCGACGTGCTGCGCGCACTGTCCCGGGACCCCGAGGTGCTCGACGCCCTCCTCAGCGAGATCGGGCTGGCGCGGGGCGGCGACTCCCGCCTCGACCGAGCCGTGGACGAGGCCCTGGCGATGCTCGGCGACACCGGTGCGCTCGAGGTCGGCGCCCGACGCCTGGCCGGCCGGCTGGCCGCCTGTCTCCAAGGCTCGCTCCTCGTGCGGTTCGCGCCCGCCGAGGTGGCCGACGCGTTCTGCGGCAGTCGCCTCGGGACGTCGTACGGCGGCACGTTCGGGACGCTGGACAGCGGCGGCCTGCGCTCAATCGTGGACCGCACGACGCCCACCACCTGAGCGACAGCCTCGACTCGTCGCACGTGGTCGCCCCCGCCCGAACGGGCCATGCGACTCGACCGATCGGCCGTCCTTCCGTGGATCGGTTGCGGGTGGACTGCCGACCTGCCTACCCTCCCGGGGAAAGGCGGGACCATGTCAGGCAGGGCGAGCAGCACACTCTTCACCGTCGGCACGTTGCTGCGGCACGCGCAGGACGCCGGCGCTGCCGTGCGCCTGCTGGTCTCCGGCGTCTGGCTGGACGGGACGATCGTCGGCGCGGACGGCCTGGGGGTGGTCCTGGACGACGGCGAGCTGCAGGTGCTGGTCCGGTTGGACGCGATCGTGGCCGTGTCGTTCTCGCGTGCCCAGATCGACGCTGCCGAGGGCGGAGCCGAGGACGACCAGGCCCGCACCGCGTGGGGCTCCGAGCGGGCGCCCATCGAGGCCGGACCCGTCGGCGGCTGACGGCTGGCACACACCCTGCGGTCTGCGCCCCCTCCGGCGGCGCCTGCATGCCATGATCGCCCTCGACCAGTCGTGAACCCAGGGGGACCCATGCGTCGCGCGCTCATCCTTGCCATCCTGCCGCCGCTGCTCGGCGCAGTCGTTCCCGTCGGCGCCGCCGAGGCAGCGGAGAAGCCGCGCTGCCACGGGAAGGTGGCGACGATCGTCGGCACCGACGGCTCCGACGAGATCAAGGGCACCTCGGGACGCGACGTCATCGTCGGCGGCGCCGGCAACGACGAGATCGACGGTCGAGGCGGGGCCGACGTCATCTGCGGCGCGGGTGGCTCCGACGAGCTGCGCGGCGGGGGCGGCGACGACCTGCTCGACGGGGGTCGCGACGAGCTCTACGACGACATCAAGTTCGGGCCTGAGCTGTACGGCGACACCCTCGTCCCCGGACCGGGGGACGACACGATCCACGCTGGCTGGGACCGGCGGCACCGCACCTACGGAGGCGACGCCGACACCGTGGAGCTCGGCGGCAAGCACGGCGTGACCGTCAGGCTCGGGGACCCGGGACGCTGGGGGAAGGCAAGGGGCGAGGGCCGCGACCGGATCAAGGGCCAGGCAGTCATCGCGATCCATGGCACGGACCACGACGACAAGATCATCGGCGCAGCCAGCGAAGACACCCTGGTCGGCAACGGGGGTGACGACCGCCTTTCCGGTGGAGCGGGCGACGACCGGCTGATCGACCGCTTCTACTTCGAGCGCGATCTCCCGTCCGGCACCGACGTGCTCGACGGCGGCCCGGGCAACGACTGGCTGGAAGCCTTCACCAACCCTGACCGGCTCCTCGGGGGAGACGGTGATGACCGGCTCACGTCCTCCCCCGGAGCATGCGTCGACCAGGACGGCGGGGCCGGTGACGACACGGTGACCCTCGAAGCCACCCGTGGCCGCTGGCTGGTCGTCGACGGTGGGGCGTCCGCGATCGACGACGCTGTCCCGTGCGGTTCGACGATCGCGTCCGAGAAGTACAGCCTCCGGGGCGAGGCGGTGAGCTATCGCGGCACCAACGGCCCCGACGACGTCGAGGTGTGGGCCGACACCGTCACCGCGTCGCTGCTCGGCGGGGACGACACCATCCGTACCGGCTTGGGGAACGACGTCATCGATGCCGGTCCCGGCATCGACACGGTGAACGCCCACGACGGAGTCGACGTCTGCGACAACGCCGAGACGGCACACAACTGTGAGTCCGGGGCCAACCTGCCCGTGCCCAGCTGCGAGGGGCGAACGGCCACGATCGTGGTCACCAGGTCATCCTCGGACTGGCCTCTCGCCGAGCCAGTCACGGGAACCCCGGGGGACGACGTCATCCTGGGCAGCGAGTACGACGACGTGATCGACGGCGGTGCCGGCAACGACGTCATCTGCGGCGGTGGTGGCTCCGACACGCTCACCGGTGGTGAGGGCGACGACCGGCTGCTCGGGGGCCTCGACGCCTACGTGCGCCTCGACTGGACCACTCCGTTCATGAGGGGTGACACGCTCGTGCCGGGACCCGGCAACGACCACCTCGACGGTGGGTGGGATCCCGACCAGCTGGTCCACGACTGGAGCGGCAGCACCCCCGACACGCTGGACTTCTCCAGCTCTCTCCACCCCATCACCGCCGACCTGGTCGCCGGCACCGTCACGGGTCAGGGATCCGACACGGTGAAGGGCGCCGAGCTGCAACGGCTGGTCGCGACGGCGTACGACGACCGCATCACGACCGGCCCCTCCGACGACCGGATCTCAGCGGGCGCCGGGTCGGACGTGGTCGACACCGGTGCCGGTGACGACCAGGTCTACACCGCCGCAGGCACGGACACAGTGGTCACCGGCGACGGCGACGATCACGTCCACGCCGACCAGGGCGCGGGCCCGGTGCGCATCGACACCGGCTCGGGCGACGACTCGGTGGAGGCCCACACCGCTGCCGTGCTGGACGGCGGAGCCGGCACGGACCGGCTCGAGCTCACCGCCGGGTCCTTGCGCGGGACCGTGACCATGGACGCTGGTGCGGGCACCCTCAGGGATCGTCGCGACCTCGACGTGGCCATCACCGGGTGGGAGGACTACACCTTCCACTCCCCCGAGGTGCCGTGGCGCTTCGTCGGCACCGGTCGTGCCGAGGAGGTCGTGGTCCGCGGCGCACGGCGGATCACCGCCCTGGGCCGGGGTGGGGATGACGTGCTCAAGGGGACGAGCGGAAGGGACCGCCTCGTCGGAGGCGCAGGACACGACGAGGCCTTCGGGCTCAAGGGCAAGGACGTGTGCGTCGGTGTCGAGGAGGCACGCAGCTGCGAGCGGACCCGCTAGCGACGACGCAGGGCGACCTCAGCCGAGCGCTGCGGCGACCACGTCGCGGGCCTCGGCCTGCACCTCGGCCAGGTGGCCGGCTCCCCGGAACGACTCGGCGTAGATCTTGTAGACGTCCTCGGTGCCGCTGGGCCGCGCCGCGAACCACGCCGACTCGGTGGTGACCTTGAGGCCACCGATCCTGGCTCCGTTGCCCGGCGCCTCGGTGAGCTTGGAGGTGATCTGCTCCCCCGCCAGCGAGGTCGCCGTCACGTCGTCGGGTGACAGCGCGGCGAGCCTCGCCTTCTGGTCGCGGTCCGCTGGAGCGTCGACGCGCGCATAGGCAGGCTCGCCGTGCTGCTCGGTGAGACGGGCATAGAGCTCGCTCGGAGTGCTCCCGGTGGTCGCCACGATCTCCGCCGCGAGCAGCGCTAGCAGGATGCCGTCCTTGTCGGTCGTCCAGACCGATCCGTCCCGGCGCAGGAACGACGCACCGGCCGACTCCTCCCCGCCGAAGCCGAACGAGCCGTCGAGGAGGCCCGGCACGAACCACTTGAAGCCGACGGGCACCTCGACCAGGTCCTTGCCGAGGGACGAGGCGACCCGGTCGATCATCGAGGACGACACGAGCGTCTTGCCGATGCGGGCACCGACAGGCCAGTCCGGACGGGCGCCGCCGAAGAGGTGCTGGATCGCGACGGCGAGGAAGTGGTTGGGGTTCATCAACCCGGCGTCAGGGGTGACGATGCCGTGCCGGTCGGCGTCGGCATCGTTGCCGGTGGCGATGTCGTACTCCGACCTGCGCGCCACCAGGGACGCCATCGCGCTCGGGGACGAGCAGTCCATCCGGATCCTGCCGTCCCAGTCGAGCGTCATGAACCGCCACGTCGGGTCCACCAGTGGGTTCACCACGGTGAGGTCGATCCCGTGACGATCGGCGACCTCGCCCCAGTAGTCGACGCTGGCACCGCCCAGCGGGTCTGCCCCGATGCGCACACCCGCCGCCTTCACCGCGGCCAGGTCGAGGACGCTGGGCAGGTCGTCGACGTAGGAGCCCAGGAAGTCGTACGACGACGACGCGGCGCGCGCCCGGGCGAAGGCGACGCGACGGACCCCCTCGAGGTTGCCGCGGACCAGCTCGTTGGCCCGCGCCGCGATCACGGAGGTGGCATCGGTGTCTGCCGGACCCCCGTGGGGAGGGTTGTACTTGAACCCGCCGTCGCTCGGAGGGTTGTGCGAAGGCGTCACGACGATGCCGTCAGCGAGGCCGGCGGAGCGTCCCGAGTTCGCGCGCAGGATCGCGTGGCTCACGGCCGGCGTCGGGGTGTAGCCGTCACGACTGTCGACGAGCACGGTGACGTCGTTGGCCGCGAGCACCTCCAGGGCCGTGGTCCACGCCGGCTCGGAGAGCGCGTGGGTGTCGCGGCCGAGGAAGAGTGGCCCGTCGTAGCCCTGCTCGCGCCGGTAGTCGCAGATGGCCTGCGTCGTAGCGGCGATGTGGAACTCGTTGAAGGAGCCGTCGGTCGCCCTGCCGCGATGTCCGCTCGTCCCGAACACCACCTGCTGCGCCGGGTCGTCCGGATCGGGCTCGACGGAGAAGTACGACGTCACCAGGTGGGCGACGTCGACGAGGTCCTCGGGCCCTGCGGGCTTTCCTGCTCGATCGGAGATGGCCATGAGGCCATCTTGGCGCGGAGGATGCGCTTCGTCGAAGAAGGGTTCTGCGCGAGTTGTCGATTCCGGGGCGCCTGGTCCGTCAAGGTGGTGAGGCCGCGCCCGCGGCCCATCATGCGCGAGGAGGCACAACCCCGATGAGTCGCTACCTGATCCTGCTGCCCGCCCCCGAGGCGGAGTGGGCCGCACTGCCCGAGTCCGAGCACGAGAAGGGTGTGCGATCGCACGTCCGGTTCCAGGAGGACCTGAAAGCAGGAGGGCACACCCTGGTCACGGTCAGCCCGCTCGAGCCCTCCGCCCTTGCCACGTCGATGCGGCCGGACGGTTCAGGCGGCGCCCTGGTCACGGACGGCCCGTTCACCGAGACAGCGGAGCAGGTGGTCGGCTTCTACCTCGTGGAGTCCGACGACGAGAGCGACCTGCGCGGGGCGTGCCAGCGCTTCGCCGCTCGTGGCGAGCACATCGAGTTCCGCAAGCTGGTCGAGTGATGCGCTACCTGTTCCTCGTCGCCTACGAGTCGTCCGACTGGGACGAGGCGAGCGAGGAGGTCCGCGAGCAGTACTACCGGGAGCACGAGGCGTTCTCGGCCTACGTCGCCGAGCACGGCACGGAGCACGGGTCTGCGGCCCTGGCCGAGCCTGACCAGGCAACGACCGTGCGACGACGGGACGGGGAGGTGCAGATCACCGACGGCCCCTTCGCCGAGACCGTCGAGATGATCGGCGGCTACTACGACGTCGAGCTCCCCGACCTGGACGCGGCGATCGAGGCAGCACAGCTCCTCCCTGCGGCCTACTCGATCGAGATCCGGCCCACGATCACCATCACCTGATGGACGACGTCCTGGGCGACACCGTCAACCAGGAGTGGGGTCGCATCTCGGCCCGGCTCCTGGCCCGGTTCAGGCGGCTCGACCTCGTCGAGGACGCGCTCGGCGACGCCGTCGAGGCGGCGGCACGGAGCTGGCCGGTCGACGGCGTCCCCGACAGCCCAGCGGCGTGGCTCACGACCGCCGCGCACCGCAGGGTGCTCGACCGACTGCGCCACGAGGCGGTCGCTCGTGGCGTCGAGCCGGAGCTGGTCATCCGAGCTGAGCACGCCCAGGCCGGAGCGACGGCCATGGCCGACCCCGGCGGGCTCGTGGAGGACGACCTTCTTCGCCTGGTGCTCATGTGTGCGCATCCGGCCCTGTCCACAGAGGCGGCCAGCGCCCTGTCGCTGCGGCTGGTCATGGGCGTGTCGACCCACGACATCGCGCGCCTGTTCCTGGTGCCGGAATCCACCATGGCCGCGCGCATCACTCGCGCCAAGCGGAAGATCAGCGGCGCCGGGATCCCGTTCACCGTGCCCGACGCCTCCGTGCTGCCCGACCGCCTCGACATCGTCGCGCAGACGGCCTACCTCGCCTTCACCGCCGGCTACTCCCCCGGCTCCGGCCCTGATCTCCTTCGTCCCGAGCTCTCGGGAGAGGCGATCCGCCTGGTGCGACTCGTGCGTGCCCTTCGCCCCGAGGAGCCAGTGCTCCTCGGCCTCCTCGCGCTGATGCTGCTGCAGCACTCCCGGCGCGACGCGCGCGTGCGTGCGGAGCGCCTGGTCCTGCTTGCCGACCAGGACAGGTCCGCCTGGCACCACGGCGAGGTCGCCGAGGCCCTGGGCCTCCTCCGTGACCCGGTGCTCACCCGACCGCTGACACGACAGGCGGCGTCGTACACGCTCCAGGCCCGCATCGCCGCCGAGCACGCGCTCGCACCCACGGCGAGTGAGACCCGTTGGGACCGCATCGTCTCGCTGTACGACGTGCTGCTCGAGGTGGCTCCGTCGCCCGGTGCGCGGCTGGCCCGCGCGGTCGCGGTCGCCGAGGACCGCGGCGCCGCCGCCGGGCTCGCGGCCCTGGAGGGAGTCGAGGTTCCGTCGACGCATCGTCTCGCAGCCGTGCGAGCCGAGCTCCTGTCACGCTCAGGTGACGTGCACGCCGCGCGCGCGGCGTACGACCAGGCCCTCGCCGCCTGCGCCAACGACGTCGAGCGGGCCCACCTCACCGAGAAGCGAGCCGCCCTGGGCCGGGCTCAGCCGAGGACGAGCCCCGGGTAGAGCGGGTGCTTGTCGAGCATCTCCGCCGAGGCGGCCTTGGTGCGCTCGGCGACGCCGTCACCGAGGACGTATGACGCCTTGCTCGGGCCGCCTGCCTTGGTCGTGCCGGCCTCGGTGTTGGACAGGACGTCGACGATCAGCTCGGCCACCTTGTCGAACTCGTCGTGGCCGAACCCCCGCGTCGTGAGCGCAGGGGTCCCGAGGCGGATGCCGGAGGTGTACCACGCACCGTTGGGGTCGGCCGGCACGGAGTTGCGGTTGGTGACGACACCCGCGTCGAGCAGGGCGGACTCGGCCTGTCGTCCGGTGAGGCCGAACGACGAGACGTCGAGCAGCACGATGTGGTTGTCGGTGCCGCCGGTGACCAGGGTGGCGTCACGCGTGAGGAAGCCCTCGGCGAGCGACTTGGCGTTGTCGGCGACCTGCTGGGCGTAGGCCTTGAACGAGGACTGGCGGGCCTCGGCGAACGCCACGGCCTTGGCGGCCATCACGTGCGACAGCGGGCCGCCGAGCACCATCGGGCACCCACGGTCGACGTCCGCGGCGAACTCCTCCTGGGCTAGCACCATGCCCCCACGCGGTCCGCGCAGCGACTTGTGGGTGGTGGTGGTGGTGATGTGGGCGTGCGGCACGGGGTCCTCGTCGCCGGTGAACACCTTTCCGGCGACGAGGCCGGCGAAGTGTGCCATGTCGACCATCAGCACTGCGCCCACCTCGTCGGCGATCTCGCGCATCCTGGCGAAGTCGACACGACGTGGGTAGGCGGAGTAGCCGGCGACGAGGACCAGCGGCTTGAACTCGCGCGCCTTGGCCGCGACCACGTCGTAGTCGAGCAGCCCGGTCTCGGGGTCGGTGCCGTACTGCTGCTGGTGGAACATCTTGCCGCTGATGTTGGGGCGGAACCCGTGCGTGAGGTGGCCTCCCGCGTCGAGGGACATCCCGAGCAGCCGCTGGTTGCCGAACTCGTGTCGCAGGGTCTCCCAGTCGGCCTCGGTCAGCTCGTTGACGTTCTTGGCCTGCATCTTCTCCAGGTAGGGCGACTCCACCCGGTTGGCGAGGATGGACCAGAAGGCCACCAGGTTGGCGTCGATGCCCGAGTGCGGCTGGACGTAGGCGTAGGGGGCCCCGAAGAGCTCTCGGGCGTGCTCCGCCGCGAGCGACTCCACCGTGTCGACGTTCTGGCAGCCGGCGTAGAAGCGGTGACCGACGGTGCCCTCGGCGTACTTGTCGCTGAACCAGGTCCCCATCGTGAGGAGGACGGCGGGTGACGCGTAGTTCTCCGACGCGATCAGCTTCAGGCTGCTCCGCTGGTCGGCGAGCTCCTGCCGCGTCGCGTCCGCGATCCTCGGCTCGACCTGGCCGATGACCTCGAGGGCCTGGGTGTACGCGCTGCTGACGAGAGAGTCGGTCATGGCGACAGCCTAGGGCCACGCGCACGCGAGGCGAGTGGGCGGGAGCCGTGTGACGTGGGCCTCACGATGAGCATCGTCCACGCGTGACAGCGCGACCACTGTCTCAGAATGTGGCTGCGGATCTCAGGACATGAGATTCCGTCTTGTGGCGACCGTGTCCACACCCTGAGACTTCTTGACATGGTCACCGCTGCAACGCAGACGCATCTCGTGGTACGACGCCATGTCGACCTGATGCGCACGCGCAGCATGATCTGTTGGCCCCGCTGAAACACGCCGCCCCTGCACCTCATCACCGCGCTCAACGACGCGCGCGGCCTCAGCGAACTAGGACCACTGCACCCATGCCTGACCTGCGCTTTCGGCCGGAGCCGGCCCAGCACACCGAGATACCGCGCCCCAAGCGCTCCGAGGGGCAGTGGGGCCTCGGCTACACCGAGCCCCTCAACAAGAACGAGCAGTCCAAGAAGGACGACGACCCGCTCAACGTGCGCAACCGCATCCTGGGCATCTACTCCAAGCGTGGCTTCGACTCCATCGACCCGGCAGACCTGCGCGGACGGTTCCGCTGGATGGGCCTCTACACCCAGCGCGCACCGGGCTTCGACGGCGGCAAGACCGCCATGCTCGAGGAGGAGGAGCTGGATGACCGCTTCTTCATGATGCGGGTGCGCACCGACGGCCAGGTGCTGGACGCGGACGCACTGCGCGCCCTGGGCGAGGTCTCCACGACCTATGCCCGCAACACCGCCGACATCACCGACCGCAACAACATCCAGTACCACTGGGTGGCGATCGAGAGCGTGCCAGCCATCTGGGAGCGCCTCGAGGCGGTCGGCCTCAGCACGCTGGAGGCGTGCGGCGACGGCCCCCGGCCCTTCCTC
The DNA here is from genome assembly GCF_004683965.1 of Nocardioides seonyuensis. Taxonomy (NCBI): domain Bacteria; kingdom Bacillati; phylum Actinomycetota; class Actinomycetes; order Propionibacteriales; family Nocardioidaceae; genus Nocardioides; species Nocardioides seonyuensis. The sequence continues at coordinate 3,333,152 of NZ_CP038436.1, read as the reverse complement.
GGCTCCCCCGTGGCTGGAATCGCCAAGGACGAGATCATCGACGGCTCGCCCGCCCTTGCGGAGATCAAGCGCAGGGCGCTGGACAACCCGGCCTACTCCAACCTCCCCCGCAAGTTCAAGACTGCCCTGACCGGTCACCCGAGCCACGACGTGGCGCCCGAGATCAACGACGTCTCCTTCGTCGGCACCGTGCACCCCGAGCACGGCCCGGGCTTCGACCTGTGGGTCGGTGGCGGCCTGTCCACCAACCCCATGCTCGCGCACCAGCTCGGCGTGTGGATCCCGCTGGACGAGGTGGCCGACGCCTGGGAGGGCGTGGCCGGCATCTTCCGCGACTACGGCTACCGCCGGCTGCGCTCCAAGGCGCGGCTGAAGTTCCTGCTGGCCGACTGGGGCAAGGAGAAGTTCCGCGAGGTCCTCGAGAACGAGTACCTCCACCGCACCCTGGTCGACAACCCCTCACCCGCCGCGCCTGCGGTGCAGGGCGACCACATCGGCATCCACGAGCAGAAGGACGGCCGCTTCTACGTCGGAGCGGCACCGGTCGTGGGCCGCGTGGACGGAACCACCCTCGCTGCGCTGGGTGACCTCGTCGAGCGGTACGACGCGACCGGCGTGCGGCTCACGGCCTACCAGAAGCTCGTCGTGATCGGCGTCGCCGCCGACGACACCGAGGCCTTCGCGGACGACCTGGAGAAGATCGGCCTGACCGCCCGCCCGAGCGGCTGGCGGCGCGCGACGATGGCCTGCACCGGCATCGAGTTCTGCAAGCTGGCGATCGTCGACACCAAGGAGCGGGCGCGCAACCTGGTCACCGAGCTCGAGAAGCGGTTCCCCGACCTCGACACCACCATCTCCATCAACGTCAACGGCTGCCCCAATGCGTGCGCCCGCACCCAGGTCGCCGACATCGGGCTCAAGGGCCAGCTCGTCCTCGACGACGAGGGCAACCAGGTGGAGGGCTTCCAGGTGCACCTCGGGGGCGCCCTGGGCATGACTCCGGCGCTCGGCCGGAAGCTGCGTGCGCACAAGGTCACGAGCGCAGGGCTCGACGACTACGTCACCCGCGTCGTCGAGGCCTACCTCGCCGATCGCGCGCACGGTGAGTCGTTCGCCGCATGGGTCGCCCGGGCTGATGATCGCCTCCTGCGCGGGGAGCCCGAGGTCGCCTGATGAGTGAGCGCGCCGTGCCCTTCCACTGCCCCTACTGCGGGGACGAGAACCTGTTCCCCCACGAGGGGGCAGGCGCGTGGGAGTGCCGCTCGTGCCTGCGGGCCTTCTCGGTGAAGATGCTCGGGATGATCCGCCCCGCCGGCTCGGGTGGTGCCTCATGAGCGCGCTGACGCGTGCTGCGCGCGAGTTCCGCGGCACCCACACCGCCGGGCGTACGCCCGAGGAGCTTCGCGAGCTCGTCTCCCACGCCGGAGCCGAGCTGGAGCTCGCACCCGCCGAGGTCATCGTGGAGTGGGCGGTCGCGACGTTCGGCGAGCGGTTCTGCCTGACCTCCTCCATGGGGGACGCCGTCCTCGCCCACGTCGCATCGACCGTCGCTCCCGGCATCGACGTGGTCTTCCTCGACACCGGCTACCACTTCGCCGAGACCATCGGCACCCGTGACGCCGTGGAGGCGACCATGCCGGTCAACCTCATCACCATCACACCGAAACAGACCGTCGCCGAGCAGGACGCCGAGCACGGCAAGGACCTCTTCCAGCGCGACCCGGACGCGTGCTGCGCCCTTCGCAAGGTGGCGCCGCTCGCGGATGCCCTGGCCCGGTACGACGCCTGGGCCACCGGGCTGCGCCGTGCCGAGACCCACAACCGCGTGATCGCGCCCGTCATCGGCTGGGACGCCCGCAAGGGCAAGGTGAAGGTCTCGCCCCTGGCGCGGTGGAGCGACGAGCAGGTCGAGCGCTACATCGTCGAGAACAACATCCTGGTCAACCCGCTCGTGCACGACGGCTACCCCAGCATCGGCTGCTGGCCATGCACGCGGCGCGTGGCGCCGGGCGACGACCCGCGCAGCGGACGGTGGGCCGGCACGGCCAAGACCGAGTGCGGGATCCACTCATGACCTTCTTCCACACTTCGAGACGGTCGCAGCGCGACCTCCTCAGCACAAGCACTTCGAGACGGTCGCTGCGCGACCTCCTCAGCACAAGCGACAACGACGTCGAGCCCCTTTCACCCAGCACCAACTCGCACGATGGGAGGCACCCCTGATGGCTGCTCCTGCTCTGGTGGCCCTGGCCCACGGAAGCCGGGACCCTCGTTCGGCCGCCACGATCAAGGCCCTGGTGGCCGAGGTCAAGGCACTCCGGCCCGACCTGCGGATCGAGACTGCGTTCCTCGACCTCTCCAAGCCGTCCTTCCAGACGGTGGTGGACCGTCTGGTCAAGGCCGGGTTCGACGAGATCGTCGTCGTACCCCTGCTGCTGACCGAGGCCTACCACGCGAAGGTCGACGTCCCCGAGGCCATCGCGGAAGCGAGCGCACGACACTCCGGCCTGCGCATCCAGGCCTCCCGCATCCTCGGCATGGAGGCCGCCTTCCTCGAGGTGCTCGACGTCCGGCTGCGCGACGCCCTCAAGGCCGCTCGTGTGCGCGAGCTCGACGCCCTGGTCCTGGCCGCGGCCGGGTCCTCGGACCCGCTGGCCAACCAGTCGGTGGCACGCATCGCGCGCACGTGGGGCGCCCGGCACAAGCTGCCCGTCACCGCCGCCTACGCCTCCGCCGCACCTCCGGCTACCGGCGAGGCGGTGCGCGCCTTCCGGGCCGAGGGGAGGCGCCACATCGCCGTGGCGTCGTTCTTCCTCGCGCCGGGCACCCTGCCCGACCGGGCCGGCGAGCTGGCCCTCGAGGCAGGCGCCGTCGTCGTCTCCGACCCGCTCGGCGCCCACCCCGAGGTGGCACGCGCCGTGCTGGCCCGCTATGCCGTCGGAGCCGTCGAGCTGGTCCCCGTCTGAGGCGACGTACATCGACGCGCAGCCCGGTCAGCCGACGAGCTGCTCCAGCAGGCGCTCGAGCTGGCGGGCGGGATCGTCGGTGACGCCCCCGTGGACGGGGCCCGGCTGCAGGACGGTGCTGCGTGGGGCCTTGAGGAAGCCGAAGCGCTGCCCGGGCGACTGGCGGGCTGCCGCTCCCCCTCGGTCGTCACCTCGGCAGACACCTTCGACGAACGTGAGGGCCTCGCACACCTGGTCGAGGTCGAGCAGCGGGTCGAGCACGCGGAACCGGTCGCGATCGACGTGCCAGCGCACGTCGAGGAAGTCGGCGGACTGGCAGTGCAGCACCACTCCGACGTTGAGGAACTCCTCGCGGTCGGGTCGCGGGACACAGCGCAGCACGACGTACTGGTAGGACATCCTCATCGCAGCACTCCCGGCAGCCATGCGTCGCTCGCCAGGCGCGCGGACAGGAAGGCGACGTAGGCGCTGCGCAGCTCGTTCGGTGTCTCGCCACCCGGCACGGCCTCGAGCCAGGCGTCGGGCACCTCGGCGAGGATCTCGTCGAAGGCCGCCTCGCCGAGGCGATCGACCAGGTCTTCGTGCACCTGGGAGACGTGGCGAGCACAGGACTCGAAGACATGGCCGCTCACGTCCCACGGCTGCGCGGCGAACCTCGCCGGATCGCCGATGCCCCCGGTCCACCCGTGGTGGAAGTAGAGCGACGCACCGTGGTCGATGACCCACAGGTCGCCGTGCCACAGCAGCAGGTTGGGGTTGCGCCAGGAGCGGTCCACGTTGGCAGTGAACGCGTCCAGCCACAGCACGCGGGCGCCCTCCTCGTCGGACACTCCGAGCTGGGCGTCCACACCGAAGGCTCCGGGGAGGAAGTCGATCCCGAGGTTGGGGCCGGCGCTCGCGTTGAGGAGGTCCTGCACCTCCTCGTCGGCCTCGTAGCGAGCCAGCTCGGGGTCGAGGTCGAGGACCACGAGGCGCGGGGTGCGCAGGTCCAGACGTCGAGCCAGGCCGCTCGCGATCACCTCGGCGACGAGGACCCTCGCACCCTGGCCAGCACCGCGGAACTTGCACACGTAGGTCCCCAGGTCATCACCCTCCACGACGCCGGGCAGGCTGCCGCCCTCGCGCAACGGCGTGACGTAGCGCGTGACCGCGACGGTCGGCATCACCGGAGCGAGGCCTCCTCGGCGAGACGCGACTTCTCGGCGTTCACGTCGAACTCGGCGACCGGCCAGCGCAGGTCCATGCCCCGCAGGGTCTCCAGCAGGAGCTGGCCGACGGCGAGGTTGCGGAACCACTTCTTGTCGGCGGGCACGACGTACCACGGCGCGGCTTCGGTGTTGGTGCGCTCGAGCGCCACCTCGTAGGCAGTCCGGTAGTCGTCCCACAGGGCTCGCTCGTCGAGGTCCCCCGGGTTGTACTTCCAGTGCTTCTCCGGGTTGTCCAGGCGCTCCTGGAGCCTGTCCTTCTGCTCGTCGACGCTGATGTGCAGCATGCACTTGAGGACCGACGTGCCGCCTTCGACGAGCCGCTCCTCGAAGTCGTTGATCGCGGCGTAGCGACGCTCGATCTCCGCCGGGTCGGCGAGGTTCCTCACCTTGGCGATCAGCACGTCCTCGTAGTGCGACCTGTCGAACACGCCGATGTAGCCCGGCGACGGCACGGCCTTCTCGACCCGCCACAGGAAGTCGTGGGCCAGCTCCTCCTCGGTCGGGGCCTTGAAGCTGGTGATCCGGACGCCCTGGGGGTCGACGAGGCCGACCGTGTGGCGAAGTGTCCCGCCCTTCCCGCTGGTGTCCATTCCTTGGAGAACGAGCAGGACCCGGCGCTCGGAACCGGCCGTGCGCTCGGCCCACAGGCGCTCCTGCAGGTCGGCAAGCTCGTCGGCCATCGCTGCGAGCGCTGCCTTCCCGTCGGCCTTCTTCCCGGTGAACCCCGGGGCCGCGTCGGTCTCTCGGGAAGCCAGGTCGACCGGGCCCTGCGACAGCCGGATCTCCTCGACGATGCTGGACGTCATGACCCCATCATGGCCGAACCCGGCACGTGGCTCAGCCGAGCACGCGGCGAACCTCGACGCTGCATCCCACGCAGGTCGCGACCGAGCCGTCCGAACGGGGCTCGTCGAACCACGTCCCCCGCGTGAACCCGACCTTGTCGAGCAGGCGCAGGCTCGCCGCGTTGCGGTGGTCCGGCGCGGCGAAGAACGACGTCGCCTCCGGTCGGCGCCGCCGGGTGCGCAGCATCCAGGCCCAGAGGGCTTGGGTGCCGATGCCGCGCCCGACCCACTCCGGCTCGCCGATGACGTAGTCGCAGCCGATGGCATCGGGATCGGGCGCAAGGATCGCGAAGTCGGGGTAGTCGCCGACGCGGTAGTCCTGGACGAAGCCCACCGACCGGCCGTTGACCTCGACCACCCACATCCGGGTCGGCGTCATCCCGTCGACGGCGGCGGCGTACTTCTCCGTGACGGTGTCCAGCGTGGCCGGACCGTCCCCGTGCCACCAGCGGTCCACATGAGGCTCCGCGCGCCAGCGTGCCACGTCTCGAAGGTCGCCTCGAGTCATGGCACGCACGGCGACGACGCGATCGTGGTCGATGAGCCAGCGCTGCGGCTGTGCCGAGAGGTCCTGCGGCACCGGGTCGCCGGTCGCGGTCGCCGTCGTCCGCAGGGCGGCCTCGTAGGCGGACTCCCCGGGCCGCACCACTCCTGACAGCTCGCGGCCCTCGTGGGCCACCACCAGCCGGGGTGGCGCATCAGCAGCGGGCATGTGAGTGACCCTAGGGGCACTCACATGTCGTCAGGAAGCGCATCGGCACCGAGCTCAGCACGCACCACCGCGAACGCGAGGCCGGCGGAGTAGCCCTTGCGGGCGAGCATTCCCGCCAGGCGACGGGTGGCGGCTTGCTGGTCGAGGCCCTGGACTGATCGGAGCTTGCGACGCACGAGCCGACGCGCGGCCTCGCGTTGGTCGTCCTCGTCGATCTGCTCCAACGCTTCCTTGATCGTCTCGTCGTCCACCCCCTTGCGTCGCAGCTCCTGGGAGAGCGCACGGGGAGCGAGGCCTCGGCTGCGCTGGCGGCTCTCGACCCACTGGTGGGCGAACGCGGAGTCGTCGACCAGGCCCACCTCGGTGAAGCGGTCCAGCAGCCTGGTCGCCAGCTCAGCCGGGACGTCCTTCCTGGCCAGCTTGTCGGCGAGCTCCTTGCGGGAGCGAGCCTGGCCGGTGAGCGCGTCGAGGAGGATCTTGCGAGCCACTGCCTCGTGGTCGGCCTCCGGTCCTTGCCCCTGGTGGTCGGTCGGGACTGCCTGTGCGCTCGGAGTCGGGGTCGGCGTGGGTCGTGGATCACCGACCCACGCCTCGACTCCGAGCTGGACGTCGCCGGCCCACGTGGGTGCGGGACGGGTCTCCTCAGGCATCGGCTGGCGGCTCAACGACTCAGAAGTCGTTGACCCCGATGGGCTCGTCACTGAGGTCATCGGCAGGCTTGTCGACGCTCGGAGTGACACCGAGCTTCTCCAGGATGAGCTTCTCGATCTCGTTGGCCAGGTCGGGGTTGTCCCTGAGGAAGTTGCGCGAGTTCTCCTTGCCCTGGCCGAGCTGGTCGCCCTCGTAGGTGTACCAGGCGCCGGCCTTGCGGATGATCCCTGCCTCGACTCCGACGTCGATCAGGCCACCCTCGCGGCTGATGCCCTTGCCGTACATGATGTCGAACTCCGCCTGCTTGAACGGCGGGGCCACCTTGTTCTTGACGACCTTGACGCGGGTGCGGTTGCCGACCATGTCGGTGCCGTCCTTGAGCGTCTCGATCCGGCGCACGTCGAGGCGCACCGAGGAGTAGAACTTCAACGCCCGACCACCCGTCGTGGTCTCGGGCGAGCCGAACATCACGCCGATCTTCTCGCGCAGCTGGTTGATGAAGATCGCGGTGGTGTTGGAGTTGTTGAGGGCACCGGTCATCTTGCGCAGCGCCTGGCTCATCAGCCGTGCCTGCAGACCCACGTGGCTGTCACCCATCTCCCCCTCGATCTCGGCCCGAGGCACCAGCGCGGCCACGGAGTCGATGACGATGAGTGACAGGGCACCGGACCGGACGAGCATGTCGGCGATCTCGAGCGCCTGCTCGCCGGAGTCGGGCTGGGAGACGAGCAGCGCGTCAGTGTCCACGCCGAGTGCCTTGGCGTAGTCGGGGTCGAGCGCGTGCTCGGCGTCGATGAAGGCCACGATGCCGCCCATGGCCTGGGCGCTGGCCACCGCGTGCAGGGCGACCGTCGTCTTGCCGGAGGACTCCGGACCGTAGATCTCCACCACCCGGCCGCGGGGCAGACCGCCCAGCCCGAGCGCCACGTCGAGCGCGATCGACCCGGTGGGGATCACCTCGAGAGGGGCACGCGTCTCGTCGCCCAGTCGCATGACCGAGCCCTTGCCGAACGACTTCTCGATGTTGGCGAGCGCGGCATCGAGTGCCTTCTCGCGGTCTCCACCAGCCATGGGGGTGTCCTTGTCTCTTGTCGGGTACCAGGTACATCGGCGACGCTAGGGCGAGCCACCGACAGTCCCTGATCAGGACCCTCGAACCTGTGGACAACCTCGGCCTGCGTCGTACCTGTGGAGACAAACTATCCCGAACAGGTGTTCGATGCGAGCATCACTCCGGGCGTGTCGTGCGTATCGTGACGCCGGCCGCCACGACCCCGACGGCGAGCACCGAGGTGCTGTAGGCGAGCCAGGAGTAGCCCCACTCCCCCACCACTGGCCCGGACAGCGCCCCGGCGCCGGCCGCAGCGAGGAGCATGAACATGTCGGAGCCGCCCTGCACCTGGGTACGGCGCTCGAGCGGCGCGCGGTCCGCGATGGTCGCCGAGGCGGCGACCGTCGCCATCGACCAGCCCAGCCCGAGCAGGAACAGGCCCAGGGAGATGTGCCACGACATCCCGGCACGCGACGCGCCCGACAGGACGACCGAGGCCATCAGCACGACACCGCCCGCTGCCATGACGGGACCACGCCCCACGCGGTCACACGCGCGTCCGACCAGGGGCGAGAACGCGAACATCCCCAGGACGTGGATCGAGATCACGAAGCCGATGACGTCGAGGTGGGCGCCGCCGTGCTCCATGTGGAGCGGGGTCATGATCATGACGGCCACCATCGCGGCATGTGCGCACGCCTGCGCCGCGACCGATGCCAGCAGCAACGGGTCCGACACGATGACACCCAGTGCTCCGCGCGGAGACGCGTTCGCGACGTCGCGCGTGCCCACGGCTGGCTCGGCGGCCGCCCCGGCATCGGCGAGCGCCCTCGCCGTGAGCAGGGGGTCGGGCCGCATCCCTGCCCAGACGACGCCGGCCGCGGCAAGCATCATGATCCCCCCCACGAGGAAGGGGCCCGTGAGCTCGGGGACCCCGACGCTCCGGGCCAGGACGCCCGAGGGCCCGCTGAGGTTGGGGCCGAGGACGGCGCCGATGGTCGTCGCCCACACGACGGTGGAGAGGTCGCGCGCCCGGTGCTCCGGGTGGGCGAGGTCGGTGGCCGCGTAGCGCGCGGACGCGTTCGCAGCCGTCGTGGCGCCGAGCAGGATGGCGCCGACCAGGAGGAGCGCCATCGAACCGACCTCCCCGGCCACGACGGCCAGGAGTGCGCCAGCCGCCCCGGTCAGGAGCCCGGCCACCTGCCCCAGCCGGCGGCCGCGCAGGGCCATGACACGGGCCAGCCAGAACGCGAAGAGAGCGGCTCCGAGAGTCTGCGCACTCTGGACGAACCCTGCCTGCGCCTCCGACCCCGAGAGGTCGCGCGCGAGGAGGGACGCCGTCGCGACCCCGACGGTGATGCCGACCGCCCCGACCGCCTGTGCGACGACCAGCGGCCGCACGGTACGACGCTGGATCGCCTCGACGTCGACCTGCGTGACGGCCTGCGTCATCGCTCGGACACCGGAAGCTCCAGGGTGCGCCAGACCGCCGCCCACACCTGCTTGGGGGACACCCCTGCCGCCAGCGCCTCGCTGGCCGTGCGCCCGTCGAGCTCGGACATGACCGTCATGTCAGCCCAGCTGCGCGAGTAGTCGGCGCCGAGCGCGTGGTCCATCCGGTCCCAGAACTCGGTGTGCCTCACGCTCGCTCCGCCAGGATCTCGAGCCAGCTGTCCCCCTTGGTGCCGGTCCCGCGGGTGACCGTCTCGACCTGCCAGCCGGCGCCCCGCAAGGTCTCCACCAGCGGCTCCTCGCGCCAGAACACGAAGCGACGCGGCACGGTGACGCTGCCGTGGGTGGACCACGCCTCGCCGTCCCCCTCCTTGACGCCGACGTGCAGCACTCCCCCGTGGCGAGTCGCCTCTGCCAGGCGGCGCAGGACCACCGGGAGGTCCTCGCGCTCCACGTGCAGCAGGCAGGCGCTCGCCCATACCGCGTCCCAGGGGCCGCCCAGCTCGTCGACCAGGGGGTCGAGGACCTCCGCCTCCTGGCCCGCCTCGCGCAGGAGCGCGACGAAGCCCGACGAGATGTCGGTGCGGTGCACCACCAACCCGCGTGCCTCGAGCTCGAGGGCGTCACGGCCCCCACCGCTTCCGATCTCGAGCACGCGCGCTCCGTGGCCGGCACGCTCGGCGAAACGGTCGAGCAGGTGGCGTACGTCCTCGGTCATGCCGGAGGTGCCCTCGCGGTAGGCGGCGGCGAACTCGTCGTAGGCCCGCACGGTCGCCCCCTTGGGGTCCCAGCCGATGTCATGGAGGTGGTGGACGACGTCGTGGAGGTGGTAGCGACCGAGTGTCTCGACGGTGAACTCGCTTCCGTTGGAGCGCACCCCGCGACGGCCCAGCTGGTCGGTCCGGACGCTCGCATAGAGACCGGCCACGTCGCCGGCCGCCTCGACCAGCTCGACGTCGACGGCCTGCGGGTCCTGCTCGGAGTACTTCTCGGCGACCGCTGTCTCGTCCTGGTCCCAGTTGGCGAAGGTGGGCGTGTCCTCGGCGAGCATCGCCCGCAGCCTCTCGGCGAAGATCGTGTGCACGTCGCGCACGTGGCAGGCGTACTCCAAGGGCGACCAGGTGCCCGGATCCGGTCGTTCAGCGGCGTCGGGCCCGCGCAGGGCACGACCGAAGAGCCACGTCGTGTCGCGCAGCAGCTTGGGCAGGTCTTCCACCCCGTGGGCCGCAGCGTCGAACCCGCACTCGGGGCAGCGGCGCTCGAGCACCCAGGTCCAGTCCTTGGTGTCGGGCTCGATCGTCATGACGCACATCCAACCAGCCCTGACGGGTGCGCCACGACTCGGATTCCTGCCGCCGGACGCCGAGATGGCGTCACACTTGTCCAGGGCGCGGAACCACTGGTCTGGACCGGTGCGAACCGTTCGGCGGGGTCAGTGGCACTAGGGGGTGTGATGGGGACCGAGGAGACGGGATGGGAATCCCGGCACGCACCCGAGGAGAGTTCCGACGCCGACCTGGTGCGGGCTGTCGGTGCGGGTGACCGTGCCGCCCTGCGGGAGCTCTTCCAGCGTCACGAGCCGTGGCTGGCCACGCGTCTCGGCCGTCGATGCGCCGACCCGGCCATGGTGGACACCGCGATCCAGGAGACGTTCCTGACGGTGTGGCGCAAGCCGTCGGGATGGCGTGGCGAGGGCGAGGTGGCGGCCTGGCTCTGGGGCATCGCGGTGCGCTCGCTGCTCCACCAGCTCCGGCCGCGCGCGAGCGTGGTCGACCGGCTGCGGGGCCTGCGCGGGTCCCCGATGGCGTCGGCCGAGGAGGAGGTCCTGGCCCGGGTGGAGCACAGCGACGTCGGGCTCGCCTTCGCCCGCCTCTCCCCCGAGCTGCAGGCGGTCGTCCAGGCGACCGTCCTGGACGGGCTCACCACCCGCGAGGCCGCCGCCCTGCTGGGCATCCCCAGCGGCACCGTCAAGAGCCGGATGAGCCGCGCTCGCTCCGAGCTGAGAGAGGCAATGCTGTGACGCACACGTGGCACGCCGAGGAGCCGACCCTCCGCTCGTGGGTGGACGGATCCGCCGAACCCGTCCTCGCTGCCTCCCTCGAGGCGCACCTGCTCACCTGTGCGGAGTGCCGCCGTCGCACGGCGGCACTGTCACCGCCCACGCCCGCCAGCGACGCCGTCCGACGCTGGGAGTCACTCGCCGACGTCATCGACCAACCGCGCCGCAGCAGGCTGACACGGCTGGGACTGGCGACACCCGCCCAGCGCGGTGCGTGGCTGGCTGCCCTCGCGTTGCTCCTCGCGCTGCCAGCCGCGGTGGCGCTCCTCGGTGGCCGCCTCCCGCTCCTCCTCGCGCTGGCACCGCTGGCGCCGATGGCCGCCGTGGCGGCCGCCTACGGGCGGTCCATCGAGCCCGCGGGCGAGATGGCCCTCGCCGCCCCCGTCGCGGGCCTGCGCATCGTGGCCCTTCGCAGCCTCGCGGTGGCGCTCCCGGCCGTCCCGCTCGGGATCGGAGGGGCGCTGGTCGTCGGCCTCCCGCTCGACGCCGCGCTCGCGTGGCTGCTGCCCGGCGCGGCGCTTGCGGCACTGGTGCTCGCCGCGGGCACGACCCGGGTCGACCCCGCGACGGTCGCGGCGGGGCTGGGCTCGGTGTGGGCCTTGGCCGTCAGCATCCCGCCGGCTGCCCGCAGGGTTCCTGCGCAGACCGTGGTCGACCTCGTCGCCTCCACACCTTTCCAGGCCACCGCGCTGGCCGTCGCCATGCTCGCGGTCGCCGTCACCATCGCCCGCCGCGACCACGTCGCCTACCGGAGGACCGCATGACCACCACGGCCCGTCACACCACCCAGCTGGTCACCGCATCCCGACTGACCAAGAGGTTCGGGCCGCTCGCCGCCGTCGACGAGGTGGACCTCTCGGTCACCGGCGGCATCGTCGGACTCCTCGGACCCAACGGCGCCGGCAAGACCACGCTGCTGCGCATCCTGGCGACGGTGCTGGCTCCCGACGCCGGCTCTGTCTCGATGCTGGGCCTTGACCCCGTGAGCCCCTCGCAGCGCACCGAGATCCGGCGCCGGCTCGGCTACCTGCCGCAGGCACCGAAGCTGTACGGCGGCTTCACGCCGCTGGAGATGGTCGACTACGTCGCCGTGCTCAAGGAGCACACCGACCGGGCGTGGCGCCGCCGCGAGACCCGCGACGCGCTGGAGGCGCTCGGGCTGGGCGACAAGATGCACCGTCGCATCCGCACGCTGTCGGGCGGCATGCAGCAGCGGGTGGCGCTGGCGGCCGCGATGATCGGCTCTCCCGAGCTGCTCGTGCTCGACGAGCCTGCCACCGGCCTCGACCCGGAGCAGCGCATCGCCCTGAGGTCGGTGCTCGCCGGCTCGGCTCGCGAGGGCACGGTCCTGCTCTCGACCCACAACACAGCCGAGGTGGCCGCACTCTGCCAGCAGGTGCTCGTGATGGATCGGGGTCGCATCTGCTGGTCGGGCACGCCTGCCGAGCTGGCGGGTGCCGCCCAGGGTCGGGTGTGGGAGTCGGAGTCCGAGGAGCCGACGGCGGTCCGCAGCTGGGTCACCGGACCTGGCAACCGTCGCCACGTCGGCGACCCACCGGCCGGTGCCGCCTTGGTTCCCGCCACCGTCGACGACGGCTACCTGCTCGTCACCAGGTTGTCGCGATGATCGCCGTCCACGTCCAGTCGGCGCCCCCCACCTCCCGGGCCGTGCGCTGGCTTCCGCTGGTCGGGCTGGGCGGAGTCCTGCTGGCCGCGGCAGCCGTGTCCGACGCTGCGAACGGCCCGGTCGAGACGGTGCTCCTCGTCGCCACCGCCGCGCTGGCAGGCGGAGCCGTGGCTGCCCTCCACGACCCGGCAGCGACGCTGCTGGCCGCGGTCCCCACCTCGGTGATGCACCGGCGGGCGCTCCGCCTGCTCCTGGTCGGCGTGCCGGTGCTCGCCCTGTGGTGGTCGGTGGCCGGGCTCACCTCGGGCGCCGACGCAGCCGGTCTTGGTCGACTCCTCGCCCTGACGACGGCAGGCCTCGCCGTGGCGGTCTCCGTCCGGCCGCACGCTCGCGGGGTGCTGGTGGGTGCCTCGGCGCCGCTCGTCTGGTTCGGCCTCGACCACATGGCAGTGCTCGACGGCCTGCCGGCCGACGCGGCCGGTTGGTGGCGGACCGATCCGTGGGCCGTGGTCGCGGCCGCGCTCCTCGTCTGCGCGCTCAGGCGTGCCTCATGAGCGCCGTGACGACCGCGCCGCCATCCGCCCGGTCCTCCACATCCACGCACGTGCTGCCCGCCCTGGTCCGGATCGAGCTTCGTCGGGTGTCGCGCAGCCCGTGGCCTGCCGTCGGCCTGGCACTCTCGCTGTGGATGCTGTGGTCGCTGACCCCCACGCCGGGCGAGTGGCCCGGCGCGACCTACCAACAGATGGCCACGTCGACCCTGCCCCTGCTCTTCGCGATCTCCGTCACCGCCGCGATCTCCTTCCAACGGGGCCGCACCGAGGTGGCTGCGGCGGCCCCCGTGCGAGAGGACCGCCGCGCGCTGGCCCGACTGGTCGGCCTGGCGCCGCTGGTGGCGCTGGCAGTCGTCTTCGCAGCCGCGATGGCGTGGCGGCAGCGAGACATCGGGGGCCTGTGGCTCGGGGTCGAGCCGGGGCGCACTACCGAGGCCCTCTACACCTTGGGCGAGCTGTCCCAGCACGTCGTCCTGGCAGTGCTGGCCGTCTGCCTGGGCGCTGCCCTGGGCCGTCGTACCCCGCACCTGGTCGCGGCGATCCCTCTCCTGTTCGTGATCTGGTTCGTGGTGTTCGTCTACTGGCTGTTCGGGCACCGTGCGGTCACGCCGTTCTCGGTGCTCCAGGTCCAACCAATCCAGGTCCCCGTCGGGCCGCCGTCCGCCGACCCGCTGGCCTTCCCCTCGCACTGGCTGCTGGAGGCTCCCGGGGAGTACAGCCAGGTGTGGTCGCGCGCCTTCGTCTCCGAGGCACTGGCCTGGTGGCACGACGTGTGGCTCGTCGGTCTGGCCCTCCTGCTGCTCGCCGCCGCACTTCCAAGCGGCGTCGTACGGCTCCGGCTCCTGGCGGCCGGATCGAGCCTCGCCGTGCTGGGCGCCGTCGCCCAGGTGGTGGTCATCCCGTGAGGAAGCCGGTGCTCGCCGCGATCCTGCTGTCGTGGGCGCTCTCCTCGTGTGCCGCAGCCGCCGGCGACGACGACGGGGAGATCTTCTTCCCCGGCCCCATGACGGCACAGCCCGCGAAGTCGCCCGAGGCCGTCCCGGTCGTGATCGACACCGACCTGGCTCCCGACGACCTCGCAGCCATCGCCCTGCTGGTGCGCCACCCGGACGTGGACGTCGTGGGCATCACCGTCCCGACGACCGGCGAGCTCACCTGCGTGGGCCTGCAGCTGCTGCCCGACCTGTTCCGGGGAATGCGTGCGTCGCCCCCGCCCGTGGCCTGCGGGGGCAGCGCCCGCGGGCCCGAGGGGCTCCCGTTCCCGCAGGCGTGGTCGATGGGGGCCATGCAGCACAGCGGACTGGTCGTGGACGCCGATCCGACTCCCCTGACCCCGTCCCGGCTGTCCTCCTCGGAGCTGATCGCTCGACTCGCTCGACGGCACGAGGGCCTCCACGTGGTCGCGCTCGGCCCGCTCACCGACGTGGCGAGGCTGCTGCGCCGCAACCCGGGCGCCTACCGCCGACTGGCGGGGATCACGTCCATGGCGGGGAGCGTCGACGCGCCCTCCCACGCCCCAGGCGTGGCTGAGTGGAACGCCGCCGCTGATCCAGTGCCGTTCGCACAGGTCCTCGCGGGGCCGGTGCCGGTCACAGTCGTCCCCGACGACCCGGTGGAGCGCGGAGCTCCCGCGGGCCTGCGTGGCCCCGTCGTCGGCAGCCTGGGTCGAGACCCGGCCTTCGAGACGCCGGCCTACTGGGACCTCGCGACGGCCGGCGTCTTCATCTCGCCGGATGCCGCGACGGTCATCCCGGGGACGTGGGAGGTGGACGTCACCGAGGATCGTGGACGGTTGCGACGCACCGGCGACGGGCCGGTGCACGTGGTCACCGCGCTCGACCCCGCAGCGCTCGACCGGGTGTACGCCACCGCGTTCGGGTGAGCGGTCCCGCACGGCCCGGGATGCGGACATCCCGGGGTCCCGACATGGGGAACGACACACTGGCCCCGTGACGACCGACACCGACTCGCCGGAGACCAGCCCGGCGAGGAAGCAGCGGCCGTTGTGGGTCGAGGTGCTCGCGCGCCTGCTCATCGGGTTTGGCGCGCTGGCCCTCCTCACCAGCTTCGTGGCTCACCTGTACGTCATCCCGTCCGGATCCATGGAGCCCACCCTGGTGCCCGGCGACCGAGGACTGGCCCGGATCGCCGGCGTGGACGCCGACGACCTCGAGCGGGGCTCTGTCATCATCTTCCGCCACGGGGCCACCTGGGACTCGGAGCGGATCACCGAGCCCGACAGGGCGATGGACCTGCTGCGGTACGCCGGTGACGTGGTCGGGGTCGGGCCGAGCCACCACGACTACACCGTCAAGCGGGTGGTGGGCCTTCCTGGCGAGACCGTCTCCTGCTGCGACGGACGCGGTCGTCTCCTGGTGGACGACGAGCCGCTGGAGGAGCCCTACGTGGTGACCGACCTGCCGTTCGCCGAGGAGTCCGGCTGCAGCCGCGCCGGGACTGGAGCGCCGTCGATCCGTTGCTTCCCGGAGGTGACGGTGCCCGAGGGCTCCTACCTCGTCCTGGGCGACAACCGTGCCAACAGCTCCGACTCCGTGGCACTGTGCCGTGGCCTCACCGACCGGCCGTGCGAAGCACGGTTCGTTCGTGCCGACCAGGTCGTCGGCACGGTCGGCTGGCGCTTCTGGCCACTTCCGCCGGGCGATGCGCTCCGAGGCTCCTGAGGTCAGTCAGGTGAGGAGGAGCTTGTCGAGCCGCCTGCGAACCAGCAGCAGCCCCAGCACACCCATCACGAGCAGGTAGGCGACCGACACCGCGCTCGACCACGTCAGCGCGCCGGTGGTGAGCTCGCGGCACAGCACGACCCCGCGGTAGAGCGGCGTCGCCTCGACGACCCAGCGCACCGGCCCGTCACCGAACGCCTCGACGGGGAAGAAGGTGGCCGAGAACAGGAACATCGGGAGCTGGACCAAGGTGATCTTGTCGAAGTCCTGGAAGGACTTCATGTAGGTCGTCAGGCCCATGCAGACCGCGCTGAAGGCAAAGCCGATCAACAGGGTCGCGGGCAGCGCGAGCAGCGCCCACCAGCTGCTGATCATTCCCATGGCCAGCATGACGAGAAGGAACGCCGCGGAGTAGGACGCACCACGTAGCTGGCCCCACAGGATCTCCCCGCGCGCGACGTCCGCGGTGGTCAGTGGCGTGGCCAGCATCTGGTCGTAGAGCTTGTCGTACTTGAGCTTGAAGAAGACGTTGTAGGTGGAGTCGAGCAGGGCACCGTTGAAGGCGCTCGCGGCGAGCATCCCGGGGGCCACGAACTCGGCGTAGGGGATCGACTGGCCGTTGAACTCGAACGTGTCGATGAGCTGTCCGACACCGATGCCGATGGAGAACAGGTAGAAGACCGGCTCCAGGAATCCGGTGAGGAACAGCTTCCAGTAGCGCCGGTAGGTCGTGTAGTTGCGCAGCGTGATGGCCGACAGGGCGCCCCAGGGCGACAGGGCCGGAGTGGTGGCGCGGTGATCGAGGCTCATGAGTCGCCCAGCCTCTGCTCGAGGCCGCGGATCGCCCACCACCAGCCCCAGGCCGTGATCGCCGCCAGCACCACGAGGTGCACCGCGGCGAGCGGCCAGTCGACCGTGTCCAGGCAGAGCATCCGCGAGAGGTCGACACCGTGCCACAACGGCGTGAGCCGGGCGACCCAGGCCAGCAGCGGCCCGAGGTTGTCGATGGGGAAGAACGCCCCGGAGAACAGCGTCAGGGGCACGACGCCGAGCCGGAAGATCACGCCGAAGCCCTCCTCGGACGTCATCCGGGCGCTCACCCCGAACACCACGGTCGCGAATGCCATCCCCACGAGCAGCTGCGCAAGCCAGGCCAGGAAGGGCCCCCACCACGACTCGAACAGCCCGAACGGCGCGAGGACGAGCATGAACACCGCTGTCGCCGAGCCGATCCTGCTCAGCACGAAGAGGAGGTGGGCGTTGACGATGTCACGCACTGCCAGAGGCGTGGCCATCTGCGCGTGGTAGCTCTTGTGCCACTTGATCCCGCCCATGACGGGGTAGGTCGTCTCGCCGACAGCCAGCTGCATGGCGTGCGCAGCCACGAGTCCGGGGACGATGTAGGCGAGGTAGGACGTGGCACCCTCCAACCGAGCCGGGTCGCCCTCGATGAAGCCACCCAGGAGCACGCCCATGCCGACGACGTAGAACAAGGGCGAGACGAAGCTCGAGATGATGCCGCCACGCCACGTGCGCTTGTAGACCGTCCACCAGTAGTCGACCTGGCGCCCGACCCCGTCACGGGCGGTGAGCGAGGTGCTCATCAGTCGACCAGCGATCGGCCGGTGAGCCTGAGGAAGACGTCCTCGAGGGAGGAGCGGCGCACGAGGGCGGCGACCGGTTGCAGGCCGCGCTCGTGCACCTGCGCGAGCACGGCCTCACCGTCGTCGGCATAGACCAGCAGGCGGTCGGGCAGGACCTCGATGCGCTCGCCGAGGTCCTCCACCTTGCCGACCAGGGACTCGTGCTCACCGACCCCGAACCGCAGCTCGGCCACCTCACGCGTGGAGTAGTGCTGGATCAGCTCGCGTGGGGACCCCTGGGCTGCGATGAGCCCCTTGTCCATCACCACGAGCCGGTCGCACAGCTGCTCGGCCTCGTCCATGTAGTGCGTGGTGATGACGAGCGTGACCCCGGCCTGCTTGAGACGGAAGAGCTGGTCCCACAGGACGTGACGGGCCTGCGGGTCGAGGCCGGTCGTGGGCTCGTCGAGCAGGAGCAGCTCGGGGCGGTTGATGAGGGACCGGGCGATGGTCAGGCGCCGCTTCATGCCGCCCGAGAGCTCCTCGACCTTGGCCTTGGCCTTGTCGGTGAGCACGGCGAACTCGAGCAGCTCGTGGGCGCGCTCACGGCAGGTCGCCTTGTCGATGCCGAAGTAACGGCCGTAGATGAACAGGTTGTCGAAGACGTTGAGCTCGTTGTCGAGGGTGTCCTCCTGGGGGCACACCCCGATGCGCGAACGGATCGCGGGCCCGTCGGACGTGGGGTCCATGCCGAGGATCCGGAGCTCTCCGCCAGTGACGGGGCTGACGGACGCGATCATCCTCATGGTGCTCGACTTGCCGGCCCCGTTGGGGCCGAGGAAGCCGAACGCCTCGCCGCGACGGACCTCGACGTCGATCCCCTTGACCGCCTCGAACTCACCGAAGGACTTGCGCAGGCCAACGGCCGAGATCATCGCGTCGCTCACGTGGACCGACCCTAGAGGAGCGGCCTGACATCCCTCGAACCCATTGCGTCCGAGCGTCCCGGCGCGGTGGATCCCAGCAGCGCCCGAGTCAGCACGGCGGCGTCGTCCTGCAGTGCCTCGCTCGCCGCGATCAGGTCTGCGTCACCGGGGGCGCGGCCGGCCAGGGCGGCGTGCAGGACTGCCCGCCGCACCAGCTCCTTGGCGTACGACGCCGCGCTCCCGGCAGCCACCCGGGCGGCCTCGGCCACCGCCTCCTCGGAGAAGTCGACCTGCGCGCCGTACAGCTCGATCAGGCGGCGTCGGGACGCCTCGTCCGGGAGGGGGATCTCCACGGCCAGGTCGACCCGTCCCGGACGCTGGGCCAGCGCCTTCTCCAGCGCCTCCACGCGGTTGGTGGTGAGGAGGAAGACGACGTCGGCGTCCGGGTCGAGCCCGTCCATGGCATCGAGGAGGGTGAACAGCAACGGAGAGGGACCACCACCGAAGTGGTCGTGGTCCCGGTCCTCGGCGATCAGGTCGCAGTCCTCCAGGACGACCATCGCCGGCTGGTGTGCGCGGGCGATCTGTGCGGCTGCGGCCACGTGGCCCATCTGGGTGCCGGTGAGGGCGATGACGGTCGTGTCGGGCTGGGCACCGATGAGGTGGCGCACGGTGTGGGTCTTGCCCGTGCCCGGGGGGCCGTAGAGGAGGATCCCGCGCTTGAGGTGCTGGCCTCGCTCGCGCAGCTGCTCACGGTGCTGGGCCAGTCCGACCACGTGGGCGTGGATCTCGTCGAGGGTGCCGTCCGGCAGGACGACGCGCTCGGCGGGCACGTCGGGCCGGCGCACGAACGTGATGCCCGCGGCGGTTCGTTCATAAGGATTGTCGGTGAAGGTGAGGACCTGTCCCCTCAGGATGCTGTGGTTCATCGCCTGTTCCCTCACCTCCGAGAGGAGGGCGGAGGCCACCTCGGGAGCCGGTGAGAGGACCTCGAGCCTCGACTCGGAGCCGTACTGCCGGTTGCCGGCTCGTTGGAGGACCGCCACGGGCGCGCCGTCGAAGGCGAAGAGGTGGAGCCCGAAGGCCACCGTCGCGCGCTCAGAGTCGGGTCCGGTCGCCACGTTGAGCCGGTCGACCTGACCCTGCCTGAACCTCCCCCACTGTGCCTGCTCCATGAGGTCGCTGAGCGAGCTGTGGTGTCGCTGGTCGCCACCTCCGATGCCGACGAGCTCTCCCGAGGCGTCACGTTCCGCGATCGATGCCAGCGCGATGTCGGTGTCGGCCCACCGGTGGAGGTCGATCGTCTGGGAGACCACGGGCACCTCGTCCGCGGGGACACCGAGATGGGCGTCGAGCCGTGGCAGCAACGGGTTGCCCCGCTTGGCGGCAGGATCCTCCTGCGTCAGCTGTTGCACCAGTCGGGCGAGAGCCGCCCTGAGATCCGCGTCGCCCACAGGGCTGCCGTCCGTGTCTTCCCCCGCGCCGGTCGTCATGGGCGTGAGCCTAGGGGTGGAGCACCTCGGCTGGTCGGCACGAACCACCCGCCACGGCTACCGTGTGGCCATGAAGAGGGACTCTGTGCCGAGCGGCTCGCCCTACGAGCAGGCCATCGGATTCCGCCGGGCGGTCCGCCTGGGCGGGTCGATCGCGGTCAGCGGCACCGCCCCCGTGTGGCCGGACGGTCACGTGGACCCGGACCCGCGCGCCCAGGCCCGCCGCTGCTGGGAGATCGCCATCGAGGCCCTTGCGGGACTCGGCGGCACCAAGGCCGACGTGATCCGCACCCGCCAGTACGTCGTCGACGCCGCCGACGCAGACGCGGTGGGTCGCGTCCACGGCGAGGTCTTCGGCGACGTGCTGCCGGCCAGCACCATGGTCGTCGTGGCCGGCCTGCTCGACCCGCGCTGGAAGGTCGAGGTCGAGCTCGACGCCGTCGTGGACTGACGCCCCCCAGCCGCTCGGGCGGCCGTCGGTGTCGGTGCTCGGTGAGACACTGGCGCCGTGCACGCCCTCGACCGCTTCAGCGAGCCCACACGGGCGTGGTTCGAGGCTGCGTTCGCGGAGCCGACTCCGGCCCAGGTCGGTGCGTGGGAGGCGATCGGCCAGGGACGTCACGCCCTCGTCGTGGCTCCCACCGGCAGCGGCAAGACACTCAGCGCCTTCCTCCACTCGCTCGACGCCCTGCACACGTCCGGACCGCGGGACGACCGGTCGCGCCGCACACGGGTGGTCTACATCTCCCCGCTCAAGGCCCTGGGGGTCGACGTCGAGCGCAACCTCCGCGCTCCCCTGACGGGGATCCGCCACACCGCCGAGCGTCTCGGCACGTCCCTGCCGGAGGTCTCGGTCGGGGTCCGCTCCGGAGACACCCCGGCGGCCGACCGGCGGCGTCTCCAGAGCAAGCCGCCCGACATCTTGATCACCACCCCCGAGTCCCTCTTCCTCATGCTCACCAGCCAGGCCCGGGAGACCTTGCGGGGCGTCGAGACCGTGATCCTCGACGAGGTGCACGCCGTCGCGGGCAGCAAGCGCGGCGCCCACCTCGCCCTGACCCTCGAACGCCTCGACGACCTCCTCGAGCGTCCTGCCCAACGCATCGGGCTCAGCGCCACGGTGCGACCTCTCGACGAGGTCGCCCGCTTCCTCGGGGGCAGCGCGCCGGTCGAGATCGTGGCACCGCCGAGCACCAAGGAGTGGGACCTCCGCGTCGTGGTCCCGGTCGAGGACATGACGGCCCCGGGGGACTACCAGGAAGAGTCCGACGACCCGGTCCCGAGCCGCTCGATCTGGCCCCACGTCGAGGAGCACGTCGTCGACCTGATCGAGCAGCACCGCTCCACGATCGTCTTCGCCAACTCCCGACGCCTGGCCGAACGGCTGACCGCACGACTCAACGAGATCGCGGCCCAACGCGCCGGTGAGGAAGGGGCGCCGCCCGGTTCACCGCCCGCCGCGATCATGGCCCAGTCCGGGGCGAGCGCGGGCGCGGCCACGCTCATCGCCAAGGCCCACCACGGGTCGGTCTCCAAGGAGCAGCGCGCGCAGATCGAGGACGACCTCAAGCGCGGCCGCCTGCCCGCCGTCGTCGCCACGAGCAGCCTCGAGCTCGGCATCGACATGGGCGCGGTCGACCTGGTGGTCCAGATCGAGTCCCCGCCGAGCGTCGCCAGTGCACTGCAGCGCGTCGGCCGTGCCGGGCACCAGGTCGGCGAGACCAGTCGCGGCGTGCTGTTCCCCAAGCACCGCGGCGACCTGGCCCCCACCGCGGTCTCGGTCGAGCGCATGCGCGCCGGAGCGATCGAGAGCCTTCGGGTGCCGGCCAACCCGCTGGACGTGCTCGCCCAGCAGGTGGTCGCCATGACCGCCGTGGAGGCTTGGGACGTCGAGGAGCTCTACACCCTCTTCACCCGGGCAGCCCCCTTCGCCCAGCTGCCACGCAGTGCCTTCGAGGCCACCCTCGACCTCCTCGCCGGGCGTTACCCCAGCGACGAGTTCGCAGAGCTCCGTCCGCGCCTGGTGTGGGACCGCGTCGCGGGCTCGCTCACCGGCCGCCCCGGCTCCCAGCGTCTCGCCGTCACCAGCGGTGGCACGATCCCCGATCGCGGTCTCTTCGGCGTGTTCCTCGTCGGAGAGGGCACCGGCCGGCGGGTCGGCGAGCTCGACGAGGAGATGGTCTACGAGTCGCGCGTGGGCGACGTCTTCGCCCTCGGTGCGACGAGCTGGCGGATCGAGGACATCACCCACGACCGCGTGCTCGTCACGCCGGCACCCGGCATCCCCGGGCGTCTGCCGTTCTGGAAGGGTGACACGCTCGGCCGCCCCGCGGAGCTGGGCGAGGCCGTCGGCGCCTTCACCCGCGAGCTGACCGCCCTCCCGGCCGAGCGTGCCACCGCGCTGGCACGGGAGCAGGGGCTCGACGAGTACGCCGCAGCCAACCTCACGACCTACCTCTTCGAGCAGCTGGAGGCGACCCGGGTCGTCCCCCACGACAGGCAGATCGTCGTCGAGCGCTTCCGCGACGAGCTGGGCGACTGGCGACTCGTCGTGCACTCCCCCTACGGCACCCCGCTCCACGCGCCGTGGGCACTGGCGATCAATGCCCGGCTGCGCGAGCGACACGACGTCGACGGCCAGGCGGTCGCCTCGGACGACGGCATCGTCGTACGCATCCCCGACACCGACGCGGAGCCACCGACCGGTGAGCTCGTGGTCTTCGAGCCCGAGGAGATCGAGCAGATCGTCACCGCCGAGGTGGGCGGCAGCGCCCTGTTCGCCTCACGCTTCCGCGAGTGCGCGGCTCGCGCCCTGCTGCTGCCCCGGCGTGACCCGGGCCGGCGGAGCCCGCTGTGGCAGCAGCGCCAGCGGAGCGCGGCGCTGCTCGAGGTCGCGGTCCGCTACCCGTCGTTCCCGATCGTCCTCGAGGCGGTGCGCGAGTGCCTCCAGGACGTCTACGACCTGCCCGGCCTGGCCACGTTGATGCGACGGCTCGCCAACCGTGAGGTCAACGTGGTCGATGTCGCGACCGACCGGCCCTCACCCTTCGCTGCGAGCCTGCTGTTCGGCTACGTCGCCCAGTTCGTCTACGAGGGCGACTCCCCCATCGCCGAGCGCCGCGCCGCGGCCCTCAGCCCGACCAGGGGCTCCTCGCGGAGCTGCTGGGCCGCGCCGAGCTGCGCGAGCTCCTCGACCCCGAGGTCCTCGCCGAGGTGGAGGCCCAGCTCCAGCGACTCTCCCCCGACCGGCAGGCCCGTGACGCCGAGGGAGTGGCCGACCTGGTGCGCCTGCTCGGTCCCTTGTCCAGCAGCGAGGTGGCGTCCCGCGCCTCCTTCGACCCTGGTGACGCGCTGGCCCAGCTCGAGGCAGCGCGGAGGGTCGTGCAGGTGCGGATGGCGGGCGAGGAGCGTTGGGCAGTCGTCGAGGACGTCGGCCGGCTCCGCGACGGGCTCGGCGTGCCCGTCCCACCCGGCACCCCCGAGGTGTTCGGCGAGCCGGTCGAGGACCCCATCGGTGACCTGGTCGCGAGGTTCGCACGCACCCGCGGTCCGTTCACGGTCGAGGACGTGTCGGCGCGGCTGGGGCTCGGGTCCGCCGTGGTCCGGCACGCCCTGCAGCGACTCGCCGGTCGCGGCCGTGTCCTCGACGGTGAGTTCCGACCGGGTGGCTCGGGTGCCGAGTGGTGCGACGCCGAGGTCCTGCGACGGTTGCGGCGTCGCTCACTGGCGCGCCTGCGCCAGGAGATCGAGCCCGTGCCCCAGGACACCCTGGGACGGTTCGCGCCGACGTGGCAGCACGCCGTGCGACGCGGCTCCCGTGGCCTGCGGGGGGTGGACGGCGTCGCCACCGTGATCGAGCAGCTGGCGGGATGCCCCCTGCCGGCGAGCGCCCTGGAGTCGCTGGTGCTGCCGGTGCGAGTCAGCGACTACGAGCCCGCACATCTCGACCAGCTGACGGCGGCGGGCGAGGTGCTCTGGGCAGGGCACGGCACGATCCCGGGCACCGACGGCTGGGTGAGCCTCCACCTGGCAGACCAGGCCGACCTGAGCCTGCCCGAGCCCGACGTCGAGGACCTCGGCCCCCTCCACACCAGCGTGCTCGCAGCGCTCGAGCCGGGCGGCGCGTGGTTCTTCCGACAGCTCTCCGACGCGGTCGGCAGCCAGGACGACGCCGCGCTGAGATCCGCACTGTGGGACCTCGTCTGGTCGGGTCACGTCACCAACGACACGCTGACCCCCTTGCGGGCCCTCGTGCGCGGCGGCCGTGGAAGCCACCGCAGTCGTCGTTCTCCGCCGCGCACAGGCCGGCTGCCCACCAGAACGGGACCGGCCGACGCTGCTGGGCGCTGGTCCGTGCTCCCGCCCGTCGCCGCCGACCCGACCCGTCGCGCCAAGGCCGCCGCCGAGCGATTGCTCGAGCGCCACGGTGTCGTGACCCGCGGAGCCGTGGCTGCCGAGCGTGTTCCCGGTGGCTTCGCGGCGGTCTACAAGGTGCTGAGCGCGCTCGAGGATGCCGGACGCACCCGCCGCGGCTACTTCATCGAGGGACTCGGAGCTGCGCAGTTCGGGACGGCCGGGGCCGTGGACCGCTTGCGCGCGCTCGCCGAGGTCGCTGCCGACGCCAAGCCCGTGCCCGTCACCCTCGCCGCGACCGACCCCGCCAACCCCTACGGTGCGGCACTCCCCTGGCCCGAGCCGTCCAGCGCGGAGAACGGCCACCGACCGGGCCGCAAGGCGGGCGCCCTGGTGGTCCTGGTCGACGGGGCGCTGACCCTCTACGTCGAGCGCGGCGGTCGCACCCTGCTCACCTGGTCCGAGGACGGAGACCGGCTGGCTCCGGCCGCGTCCTCCCTGGCCGAGGCGGCGCGTGCTGGCGCCATGGGCGACCTCCTGGTCGAGAAGGTGGACGGCGAGCAGCTCCTCGGCTCGGGCCTCACCCCGGCGCGCCAGGCGCTCCAGGACGCGGGCTTCGTCTCGACGCCGCGGGGGTTGAGGCTGCGTGCCCGAGGGTGACACCGTCTGGCGTGCCGCACGCATGCTGGACCGCGCGCTGAGCGGCCAGGTGCTCTCGCAGACCGACTTCCGCGTCCCACAGCTGGCGACCACCGACCTGTCGGGCGGCACCGTCACCTCCACGGTGTCGCGAGGCAAGCACCTGCTCACCCGCATTCGCGTCGACGAGGGGGAGGCTCGCGGCGAGTGGTCTCTGCACACCCACCTCAAGATGGAGGGTGCGTGGCGCACCTACACGCCCGGCGAGCGCTGGCGCCGCCCGTCCCACCAGGCTCGGGTGGTCCTCGAGACGCCGACCGTCCAGGCCGTCGGCTTCAGTCTGGGCATCGTCGAGCTGGTCCCGGGATCGGCCGAGTCAGGGATCGTCTCCCACCTCGGGCCCGACCTGCTCGGACCCGACTGGGACGAGGACGAGGCCGTCCGGCGTCTGACTGCCGCTCCCGAGGTGCCCGTGCACCAGGCGATCCTCGACCAGACCAACCTGGCCGGCATCGGCAACATGTACGCCGCAGAGCTGTGCTTCACCCACGGAGTCCACCCCAGCGCCCCCGTCGGCGCGGTCTCCGACCTGCGGCGTCTGGTCAGGCGCGCCCAGCTGATGCTCGATGCCAACAAGGAGCGCGCCGAGCAGAGCACCACCGGCGACCTGCGTCGCGGACGACGCACGTGGGTCTACCGACAGGACGGCAAGGGCTGCCGCCGTTGCGGGACCCGTGTCGCGGTCTCGATGCTGGGCCCTGCTGGACGCGAGCGCGCGGCCTACTGGTGCCCGAGCTGCCAGCCGGCACCGGACTGAGCCACTCAGGGACGATCAGGCGGCGGAGGCCACCACGTCGCCACCCGAGCGAGCAGCCGTGATCGGAGTCGTCTGGACGCCCAGGGCCAGCTCCTCGACGGCGACCGCCTCGGAGACGTCACGCAGCACCTCGGACAGCGGGAGGTCCATCGCCTGGCACAGCGACGCCAGCAGCTCGGAGGACGCTTCCTTCTGGCCGCGCTCGATCTCGGAGATGTAGCCCAGGCTGACCCGGGCGTCCGCGGACAGCTCGCGCAGGGTCATGCCTCGCTGCATCCGGGCGCTCCTCAGCACCTCGCCGAGCAGTCGACGGAACAGCACCATGTGGCAACCTCTCCTGTGGACCTGCTGAGGGACGTGTGGGGACAACGTCTGGCCAACGCTACCCGACCCCCTGATCTTCCCGCCCGAGGATGCCGTCAAGAAGCGACACCGCCGCGCGGCAGGTGGCCTCCCTGACCTCGTCACGCCCTCCGGGCAGCGCCAGCAGACGAGACGTGGCCCCCGTCGCGCCGGCGACGCCGACCCAGACTGTCCCGACCGGACGTCCTTCCTGCTCGTCCGGCCCCGCCACACCCGTGGTGCTGATGCCGAACGACGCCCCGAGCAGCTCCCTCACCCCGGTCGCCATGGCCTCCGCGCACTCCCCCGACACCGCGCCGTGCCGCTCGAGAAGGGACGCCGGGACTCCGAGGACCGACTGCTTGACGTCGGTCGCATAGGCGACGACGCCACCTAGGAAGACACGCGAGGCCCCCGGCACGCTGGTCAGGCTGCCTGCCAGCAGCCCGCCGGTGAGCGACTCGGCGGTCGCGAGGGTGAGACCGGCGGCCGAGAGACGTCCCAGGAGGTCGTCGACCGGTGACATGCCGCGAGCCTAGACCCCGTGACCGGTTCGGGACGTGCCCTACGTTGGAGCGCATGGCACTCCCCATCGAGGACTACGCCCTGATCGGTGACCGCGGCACGGCAGCCCTCGTGGGCCGGGACGGCTCGATCGACTGGCTGTGCCTGCCCCGCTTCGACTCCCCCGCGTGCTTCGCCGCGCTGCTCGGCACACCTGAGCACGGGCGATGGTTGCTGGCACCAGCGGCCCTGGCGTCGGACACGGAGTCGGTGTCGGTCAGTCGGCGCTACGTCGGGCCCTCGAGCATGTTGGAGACGACCTTCACCACCGAGAGCGGAGAGGTCGTGCTGCTCGACCTGATGCCCTCGGGCGACGGCCGCGCGGACGTCGTACGCCGCCTGCGGTGCACCCGCGGCACCGTGCGCATGCAGCACGACTGGGCGGTCCGCTTCGACTACGGCAACGTCACCCCGTGGGTGAGCCGCGAGAAGGTCGCCGACCAGGAGGTCATCGTCGCGATCGCCGGTCCCGACAAGCTGATGCTCCGCGGCCCCCGCCTGCCCCACCCCGGCAACGGTCACCGGCGCCACCACACCGACGAGTTCGACGTCTCCGAGGGTGAGGAGCTCACCTTCAGCACGACCTGGGTGCACTCCTGGCACGAGCTGCCCCCGCCCATCGGGTTCGACGAGCGGATCGCGGCGACCCTCCGGGACCACGAGGAGTGGTCCGACCACTGCGACGCAGACCTGCCCCACGCCGACCTCGTGCGCCGCAGCCTGGTGACCCTGCGCCTGATGACGCACGCGGAGACGGGGGGCATCGTCGCGGCACCGACGACATCGCTCCCCGAGCACTTCGGCGGGGAGCGCAACTGGGACTACCGCTTCTGCTGGCTCCGAGATGCCGCCCTGACCCTCGAGTCGCTCCTGGTTGCCGGCTTCGCCAACGAGGCACGTGAGTGGCGTGACTGGTTGCTGCGCGCGGTCGCGGGCGACCCGCACGACCTGCAGATCATGTACACCGTCGACGGCGCCCGCCAGCTGCCCGAGCGCGAGCTCGACCACCTGCCCGGCTACGCCGACAGCCGCCCGGTCCGCATCGGCAACGGCGCCGCCGGGCAGCGTCAGAACGACGTGCTGGGCGAGGTCATGATCGCCCTGGAGCTCTCCCGCGCAGCCGGCATCGAGGAGTCCGCCCAGAGCTGGGCGATGCAGCGCGCGCTCGTCGAGGAGCTCGCCGAGCACTGGGACCGACCCGACCACGGCCTGTGGGAGATCCGCGGGCCCGCGCGCCACTTCACCCACTCCCGCGTCATGGTGTGGGTCGCCTTCGACCGGGCCGTGCGCGCGGTGGAGGACCACGGCTTCCCCGGGCCGGTCGAGCAGTGGCGAGAGCTGCGTGACCGGGTGCGCGAGGAGGTCCTCGACCGGGGGTACGACGCCTCGCGCGGCACCTTCACCCAGCACTACGACACCAACGAGGTCGATGCCTCCCTCCTCACCATCCCGCTGGTGGGGTTCCTCCCCGCCGACGACCCGCGGGTGCTGGGGACGATCCGCGCCGTCCAGGAGGACCTGATGCGCGGCGGCCTGCTGCTGCGCTACCGCACCGAGTCCGGCGTGGACGGCCTGCACGGTGACGAGCACCCCTTCCTGGCCTGCAGCTTCTGGCTCGTGTCGGCCTACGCCGCCGCTGGGCTGCAGGAGGAGGCCGAGGAGCTCATGGGCCGGCTCTGCGGGCTCGCCAACGACGTCGGACTCCTCTCAGAGGAGTACGACGTCGTCAACGGCCGGATGGCGGGGAACTTCCCGCAGGCCTTCAGCCACCTGACGCTGGTGCAGGCAGCGCTGGCCCTTCGGTAGCGGCCCCCTCAGCGCGTCCCTGCATGAGGCGCGCTGATCCCGACGACCTCCGGGTTGTGGTCGGAGGAGGCGAACACGTCGGGGCGGTAGAGGTCGGTGCCGATGTAGTTGTGCCGGCTGTACTGGTAGAAGACCGACTCGTTGGCGTTGATCTCCCACACGTCGACACCGGTGACGAGCTCGAGGGCCGCGGGGCTGGCGAAGACGTGGTCGAGCGAGCCCGACATTCCGGCGAAGCTGTAGCTCTTGTCGACCGAGGTGTCGTCGGACTCCAGCCGGGTGTAGCCGGCCGCCTCGATGGCCTGCACCGGGTCCTCCTGGGAGTAGGCGTTGAAGTCGCCAGTGAGGAACACCGCGTCGGTGTGCCGCGCACGGGCGTAGTCGGCCGCGAACTCGGTGAGCGCCTCCGCCTGGGCGACGCGCAGCGGGTTCCAGCACCCCTGTCCGCTGTCCTCGTCAGCGGGGTCGGAGACGCCGCTGCATCCCTTGGACTTGAAGTGGTTGGCCACCACGGTGAAGGTCGTCGCGCGGCCGCCGCCGACCCGCCGGAACGCCTGCGCGAGTGGCTCCCGCGAGTCGGCGAACGCCGGGTGGTCGAGGATCCTGCCCGGCCCGACCACCGAGACGGTCGAGGGGTCGTAGATGAACCCGGTGCGGATGACGTCCTCACCGCTGGGGACGACGTCCGGCGACGGCACGTAGGCCCATCGCTCGGCGCCCGCGTCGGCGTTGAGTGCACCCACCAGGGCCGCGATCGCCTCGTCGCGGTCGTGGCCGTCGACGACGAGGGAGTTCTCCAGCTCCTCGAGCGAGACCACGTCGGCGTCCATGGTGTTGATGGCCTTGACGATCTTGACCTGCTGGCGCTCGAGGTCCTCCTGCTCCCACGCGCCGCGCGGGCCGTTGTCACCGGAGCACCGGTTGGTGGCGACCGGGTCGTCGTCACGATCGACGTAGGCGGTGCACCCGGGCACGTCGGTGCCGAGGGTGGTGAAGTAGTTGAGCACGTTGAACGTCGCCAGTCGCAGGTCTCCCCCGACCTGCCGCGGCTCGGCGGGGCGGTCCTGCTCGAACGTCATCAGCCCGGAGGGCACTCCGACGACCTGCCGCTGAGGCTGGAGCTTCCAGCCGAACCGGTAGTCCAGGACCACGGGCTTCTCGAAGGTGACCGAGGCGCCGACCCGGACCGTGTGGTCCGCGGTGAGCCACGGGACCGGGTCGTCCTGGCCGGAAGCGGTGTTGCGGGTGTTCCAGTAGTTGACCGAGCTCCCGTCGTCGAGCACCACGCGATGGGCGTCGTTGTAGGTGGTGCGGGCGGCGATGCCGGCGGCGTCCTGGGCATCGACCACCTCGGTCGGCGTCATCAGCGGGACCTCCGAGCCGGCGGCCAGGCCGATCTCGCCGTAGAAGTTGCTCGAGGTGACACCGAAGTCGTAGGCGTCGGTGACCGTCGTCGGCGCCGACGGCAAGAAGGCCTCGCCCTCGAACTCCTCGCGCAGCGCGTCGAGCTCGGATCCCGTGGGACAAGCCGTGCCGGGAAGCGCGCAGTCGGTGCCTGGAAGGACGGTGTTGGGGACCACGGCCGGCAGGGCGGCGATCTCGACGGTGCGCGAGGCCGCCAGCTCCGTCATGCCACCGAACTCCTCGACGACGCCCTCGACCTCGACGGAGTCACCGACGGTGATGTCGGAGGAGAAGTCGGGGTCGTAGACGAAGATGCCGTCGGAGGCACCGGGCGTGGTGTCCTCGCCACCGGTCTGGATGTAGAAGCCGTTGAACCCGCCCGTGGGATAGGCCGCGGTGACCACTCCGCGCGTGACGACCTCCTGGCCGGCGATCGGGCTGGCCGCCCCGGTGCCCTGGATCTCCGCGATGGTCCGCGCGGTCGGTCCGGGCGGGACCACCACGCCGCCGCCCGATCCCTGGGGGTCGGGAGCACCCTCGGAGAAGTCGGCGGCGTTGTCGTCGGTGTCGACGCCTGCGGTCCTCGAGGCCGAGGTCGTCGTGGTGAGGGCCACACCCGTCCGCACGGTCTCGAACGTGTCCGCGGACGTGCCGTAGCCGACTGCGTCGACGAGTCCGCCGGCGGTCACGCCCGCGACGTCACCACGTGCTGTGACGGCGCTCGTGGAGCTGGCGAGGAAGACCACGCCGCCGGACTGGGAGAGGCTCAGCCCCACCACAGCGTCGGGGTCGGGCACGCCCGGGGTGCCGGGGACGGAGCCTGCGTTGCCCGACTGGACCAGGAAGTGACCGCCAGCGGGCACGCTGCCCGACAGGCCTGCCACCTGGGCGGTGGCGCCGGTGTTGGACTTGTACTGGACCGACCATCCCGCGAGCGACACCGCCTCGGCGGTGGGGTTGTGGAGCTCGATGAAGTCGTGGCTGAAGCTGGGAGAGCCGGTGCCGCCGCCCCCACCTCCGTAGACCTCGCTGATCACCAGCGCGGTGCCGGTCGTGTCGGCGAGAGAGGGAGTCGGCAGTGCGACCAGGCCGGTTGCCAGGGAGACGGTGAGGGCTGAGGCGAGACGCCAGCCCCGAGGAGTGACAGACAAGGGTGTGCACCTTCCGCGAGATGTGATCCGGGTCACCTTAACCCCGAACGGCGACATCGGCCCTCCCGGACGTCGTCTGGGGCGTGAACGCCGGATGTCGGTCCGTCAGCAAGGTCAGGCGTGGGCGGCCAGCCTCCGCTGGCGCCACCACTCGCGGTAGAACTCATAGCCCGACCAGAGGGTCATCGCGACGGCCCCCGCGAGCAGCACCTGGCTGAGGTAGAAGAGCCACTCACCCGTCGGACCAGGCCAGAAGTCGAAGGCTCCTCCATGGGCCTCGCCGTGCGGAAGCGGCCAGAGCAGACCGGCCAGGGCGAGTGCCTGCAGGGCGGTCTTGACCTTCCCGCTCTGCGCCGCTGCGATCACGACGTCCTTGGCGACACTGAGCCGGAGAAGCGTCACGCTCCACTCCCGCAGCAGCACCAGGGCGGTCACCCACCACCAGACGTCCCCGACGATGGAGAGGCCGATGAAGGCCATCCCGGTCACGGCCTTGTCGGCGATCGGGTCGGCGATCTTGCCGAAGTCGGTGATCAGGTTGTGCTTGCGGGCGAGGTCACCGTCGATCTTGTCGGTGATCATGGCGACGGCGAAGAGCGCGAACGCGACCCAGCGCCACGTCGCGTTGTCACCACCGTCGTGCAGCAGGGCCCACGCGAAGAACGGCACCATCAGGATGCGCAGCGTGGTCAGGACGTTGGCGATGTTGAGGTTGGACACCTCGGACTGGGTCGTCACGGTTGGCCCCCGACCTGCGCGACGAGGTCCACGCCGTCGGTGGCGACGACGGTCGCGTTGACGACGTCCCCCACGGCGATCCCGGACGGGGTGTCCAGGAGCGTGGTGGTGCCGTCGACCTCGGGGCCCTGGTGGGCTGCCCGGCCCTCGACGACCGGCTCGCCGTCCTCGACGTCCAGGCTCTCGACCAGCACCGACACGGTCTCACCGAGGCGCTCCTCGGCGCGCTGGGCGTTGAGCTCCTCGACCAGGGCGGTGACGTGCTCGGTGCGGGCGCGTACCTCGTCCTCGTCGAGCTTGCCGTCGAAGGACTCCGCCTCGGTCCCGTCCTCGTCGCTGTAGCCGAACACACCGGTGACGTCCATGCGCGCCTCGACGAGGAAGTCGCACAGGACCTGCAGCTCCTCCTCGGTCTCGCCGGGGAAGCCGACGATGACGTTGGAGCGGACGCCGGCCGCCGGTGAGAGGGCGCGGACCTGCTCGAGCAGGCCGAGGAAGCTCTCGGGGTCGCCGAAGCGACGCATCCGGCGCAGCACCGTCGCCGACGCGTGCTGGAACGACAGGTCGAAGTAGGGAACGACGCCCGGCGTGGTCGCGATGGCCTCGATCAGGCCGGGCCGCGTCTCGGCCGGTTGGAGGTAGGAGACCCGGACCCGGTCGATGCCTTCGATCGCCGCGAGCTCGGGCAGCATCGTCTCCAGGAGCCGAAGGTCGCCGAGGTCCTTGCCGTAGGACGTGGAGTTCTCGCTGACCAGGAACAGCTCACGAACACCCTGGGTCGCCAGCCACCGACCCTCGGCGAGCACGTCGCTGGGCCGACGACTCACGAACGAGCCCCGGAAGCTCGGGATGGCACAGAAGGAGCAGCGCCTGTCGCACCCGGACGCCAGCTTGAGAGGCGCCATGGGTCCGGCGTCGAGACGGCGCCGCACAGCCCGGGGTCCGGTCGCCGGCGCACCGGTGCCGATGTCGGAGGTGTCGGCGTGCCCCGGCACCGAGATGCTCGAGGCGTCACGGTCCACAGGCGAGATGGGCAGCAGGAGGCGTCGGTCCGACGGCGTGTGCGGGTGATGGACCTCCCCAGCGACGATCGAGCGCAGCCGGGCCGCGATGTCGGGGTAGTCGTCGAAGCCGAGCACCGCATCGGCCTCGGGCAGTGACTCGGCGAGGTCCTTGCCGTAGCGCTCCGCCAGGCATCCCACGGCCACGACGGCCTGGGCACGACCTCCGTGGCCGGCAGATGCCTTGAGGTCCGCCGCGGAGAGGAGGGTGTCGACGGAGTCCTTCTTGGCCGCCTCGACGAACCCGCAGGTGTTGACCACGACCGTGTCGGCGTCCTCGGCATCGTCCACGAGGACGAAGCCGTCGGCCTCGAGCCGACCGGCGAGCTCCTCGGAGTCGACCTCGTTGCGGGCACACCCCAGGGTCACGACCGCCACGTGGAGCGGCTGGCCTGGTCCCGGACCGGGGTGGCTCGGGGCGGGGGCCGTCGGCGTGGAGGTGTCGGTGGTCATCGCGCCTGAGTATGCCGGGTGGGGCGCCGAGTCGTCGCATGCACGAGCAGGTGAGCGCGCTCACCCGGGGCGCTCAGTGCGCCACGAACGTCCCTTGACCCGCGATCCCGGGCTCGCCCACCGGCTTGGCCTCCCCGCCGTCGAGGCTGACGGTGAGGGCACCGTCTGTGGAGTCGACCCGGACGGGGGGCGAGGCGTCGAGGTCCTTGGTCTCCCCCGCCGCAAGGTTGCCCTTGAACACGATCTCGCCCGCCCCGTCGCGCACGACGACGTGCGCTCCGCCGGCGACCGCAGCCACCTTGACCGGCACCGGGTCGGCCAAGGGGGCGCTGCCGACGCCGTCCGGGCCACCAGAGCCGTTGAGCACCGGTGTCTCGCTGCGCAGCTCGGCGGGGGTGTCCATGACCAGGCGCGCGACGGACCAGCACAGCACCAGCGCCATCACCACCGCCACGAGCAGGGACCAGTTGGGGCCGCCTCGGGTGCCACGGATGGAGCCGTGGGCGCCCGTCGCCAGCTCGGCCTCGAACACGCGGCGCGGGTTGATCGGTGCCCTGGCGTAGCGCTCGTCGTAGGACTCCAGGAGCGGGGCCGCGTCGACACCGAGGATGCGAGCCAGCGTCCGCAGGTGCCCGCGAGCGTAGAAGTCACCACCACACGGCTCGAAGTCGTCCACCTCGATGGACTCGATGACGTGGGGCCGGATGCGGGTGCGGTCAGCGAGCTGGTCGATGGTGAGGCCGAGGCGGGTCCGCGCGGCCGCGACCTCCGGCCCGATCACGGGGTCCTCGGCCGGCTCGATCTCGAACTCGTCGATGACCAGCGGCTCGACGGACTCGCCGGCGCGGGCGATCGGACGCACGCGGTCGCCCCAGGCCTGGGTCTCCTCGACCAGGCTCACGCTTCCGGGTCGACGCAGCTCGCGACCCTGCTCCGCCTCGGGAGCGTCGGCGTCCTCGGGCGCCTCGACCTGGCGGTGGACCTCGGAACGTCGTCCGGCGCTCGAGTCGCGCAGCGGCACGGGCGTCGCGCTGGCGACGATCTCCGGCTCCGGCGGGACCGGACCCGGCTCGTCGGCGAGCTCGCCCTGCTCAGGCGCCTCGACGCCGGGCTCCGAAGCCGTGCCTGCCGCCTCGGTCGGGCGCGCCGAGGCCTCGACCTGGACGACGTCGCAACGGTCGTGCGCGATGGCCGACAGCGCCGCGGTGAGGCCCGCGTGCGCTCCTGTCACCTTGGTCGAGAGCCCGAGCGGAAGTGCGAATGCCGAGCCGTGGAGCCGGCGTGAGACCTTCGCCTGCCAGCGGCCGAGACGGTCCAGCCCGGAGAAGAGCAGCTCCTCGTTGTGGGGGACGACCACGAGGCGTCCGTCGCGCAGCGGGCCACGACGCGGTGTGTGCTCCAGGTGGTGCACCGCACTCCACGGCAGGCCGTGCCAGCGCCGACCCAACCGCATGCGTACGCCCTGCGCGTCCAGGACCAGCAGGGGCGTGCGGGCGTCGACGAAGCCCGCCAGCCAGTAGGCGCCCAAGGCGCCCATGACGACGGCGAGGAGCCAGTCGAGCAGTGCCCCGGTCTGGGCGGCGCGCGCGAAGTAGGCGATCCCGACAGCAGCGGCAGTCAGCCCGACCGCTGCCGCGGTGCCGGCGTGACGGCGTACCTCGACGGGGTCCGCGACGAGCGCGAGCGACTCGTCGGGACGCTCGTCCTCGGACCTGGTGTCCTCGACCTGGTCCTGCGTCGTTGCTGCGGTCATGGCGTCGGATCCCATCAGGCTCCCCCCTCCAGCGTGGCGATCACGGCATCGATCTCGTCGGGCTTGACCAGCACGTCGCGCGCCTTGGAGCCCTCGCTCGGCCCGACGACTCCCCGGCTCTCCAGGATGTCCATGAGGCGGCCGGCCTTGGCGAACCCGACGCGCAGCTTGCGCTGCAGCATCGAGGTGGACCCGAACTGTGTCGACACCACCAGCTCGATCGCCTGGACGACCAGCTCCATGTCGTCGCCGATGTCGTCGTCCAGCTCGCGCTTGGACTGCTGCGGGGCTGTGACGTCCTCGACGTAGGTGGGCTCCAGCTGCGCCTTGCAGTGCTTGACCACCTGGTGGATCTCGGCCTCGGTGACCCACGACCCCTGCACGCGCACCGGCTTGCTGGCTCCCATGGGCAGGAACAGTCCGTCGCCCTGGCCCACGAGCTTCTCGGCCCCGGGCTGGTCGAGGATCACGCGGCTGTCACCGAGGGAGGACGTGGCGAAGGCCAGCCGGGACGGCACGTTGGCCTTGATGAGGCCCGTGACGACGTCCACCGACGGTCGCTGGGTGGCCAGCACCAGGTGGATGCCGGCTGCGCGGGCCAGCTGGGTGATGCGCACGACCGAGTCCTCCACGTCGCGCGGCGCCACCATCATCAGGTCGGCCAGCTCGTCGACGATGACCAGGAGGTAGGGGTAGGGCGTCAGCTTGCGCTCACTGCCCGCCGGAACCTCGACCTTGCCGGCTCGCACGGCCTTGTTGAAGTCGTCGATGTGGCGGAAGCCGAAGTTGGCCAGGTCGTCGTAGCGCATGTCCATCTCGCGCACGACCCATGCCAACGCCTCGGCAGCCTTCTTGGGATTCGTGATGATCGGGGTGATCAGGTGCGGCACGCCCTCGTAGGCGTTCAGCTCCACCCGCTTGGGGTCGACCATGATCATCCGCACCTCGTCGGGTGTGGAACGCATCAGGATCGAGGTGATGAGCGAGTTGATGAACGACGACTTGCCCGAGCCGGTGGCGCCGGCGACCAGCAGGTGCGGCATCTTGGCCATGTTCGCGACCACGAACCCGCCCTCGACGTCCTTGCCGAGGCCCGCCACCATCGGGTGGTGGTCGGCTCGCGCCGTGCTGGACCGCAGCACGTCCCCCAGGGAGACGATCTCCTTGTCGGTGTTGGGGATCTCGATGCCGATCGCGGACTTGCCCGGGATCGGGCTCAGGATGCGGACGTCGGCGGAGGCGACGGCGTACGCGATGTTCTTCGACAGCGCGGTGACCTTCTCGACCTTGACCGCCGATCCCAGCTCGACGACGTAGCGCGTGACCGTGGGGCCACGGGTGTAGCCAGTGACCTGGGCGTCGATGCCGAAGTCGTCGAGGACCTGGGTGAGCCGGTCGACCACGGCGTCGCTGGCCTTGGACTTGGCCTTGTGGACCGACCCTGCCTTGAGCACCTCGTTGGCGGGCAGCGAGTAGGCGATGTCGCCCGACAGGGCGAGCTGCTCGACGCGCTCCGGCAGGGGCGTGTGCGGGGGCGGCTCGGCGTGCTCGGAGTCGTCCACGACGACCGGCGTCACCTCCGTCGGCGCATCGGCGAACAGGTCGACGCCGACGTCGGTGCCGTCCTCGGAGTCGGTGTCCGTCGCGACCTTGCGACGGCGCCGCTTCTTGAGCTCGCGGTCGCTCAGCACCGGGCTGTCGTAGGCCGGGTCGCCCATGTCGGGGTCGATGTCGTCGTCGTCCGTGCGGGCATGGCGCCGCGACCGCCCGAGCGCGGCAGGTTCGGCCCCCTCCGGGGCAGGCGTCCTGCCCAGCGCCTTGTCGCGCAGCGCGCCCAGGCGGGCCGGGATCTGGTAGATGGGGGTCGCAGTGATGATCAGCACCCCGAAGAACGCCAGCAGGACGAGCAGCGGCACGACGACGTACGACGTCTGCATCAGGTCGAGGAGCAGGCTCGAGGTGACGTAGCCCACCGCCCCGCCGGCCTCCTGCAGGTTGCTGGCGTCACCGAGCTGGGGCTCGGGGTTGCCGTTGGCGATGTGGACGATGCCGAGGAGACCGAGCCCGAACGCCGTCCACCCGATCACCTGGCGACCGGCCGGGCCGTTGCGCTCAGGGTCGCGGAGGGTGCGCCAGCCTGCGTAGACCAGGAACAGCGGGACGAGCCAGCCGACCTTCCCGACAGCGCCGGCGGTCATCGATCGGGCGAACTCCATGACGCTCCCGGGCAGCTGCCACCACACCGCAGCCGCCACGACCACGGCCAGGCCCAGGATGAAGAGTCCGGCCCCGTCGCGGCGGTGCTCGGGCTCGAGGTCGCGGGCCGACTGTCCGATCGACCGGGCCACGGCGCCGACTGCGTGGGCAGCACCCAGCCAGACCGAGGCGCCCGCACGTCCAGCGGCACCGAAGGTGCGCGAGACAGGACCCGGCCCGGTGCGCACGGCGCGCGGAGCGGGTCGGCGCGCGGACGCGCCAGAACGGCTCCGGCCCTTCGAGGAAGCGCTGGGGCGTTTGCTGGTACTCCGTGATCGGGTGCTCGAGCTCTTGGAACGAGAGCTGCTCGAACTCCGCGACCCCGGCGGGGAAGACGTACGGGTCGCCATGCTCGTGACCCTACGGGAGAGTCACACCAGCCACATGGATCACACCGGCGCGTGTCGCGGTCAGGGCGAGGAACGCAGGGGCAGGCTGAACCGGAAGGTGCTCCCGGCACCGAAGGTCGACTCGACCGTGATGTCGCCTCCGTGCGCCTGCGCGATCCGCGCCGCGATCGGCAGGCCCAGGCCCGTGCCCGGCACCGAGAGCGCGTCCGGGTTGGTCGAACGGTGGAATGCCGAGAACACGTGGCTGCGATCGGCCTCGGAGATCCCGAGCCCCGTGTCGGTGACGAAGACGGTGACGTTCTCGGGTCCGACGTCGAGGCCGACGGTGACCCGGCCGCCCTCGGGGGTGTACTTGACCGCGTTGTCCACCAGGTTGTCGACGACCCTGCCGAGCTCCTCGGCGTCACCGAAGACGACCGAGGGGGCGGACGGCTTCTCGAACACGATGGTGACCCCGGCCTGGGCTGCGCGCAGGGACAGCAGCTCGATGCTCGCCTCGCAGAGCTCGACGAGGTCCACGGCCGATCGCACGACCTCGCGGCGCCCGGTCACCTTGGAGTAGTGGAGCAGGTTGGCGATCAGCCGGTTGAGGCGCTGGCCGTTGCGGATGATCGCGTCGAGCGAGGTCAGGCCGGGCTGCCGCTCCTCGAGAAGCTCGGCGTGGCCGATGATCGCGGTGAGCGGGGTCTTCAGCTCGTGGGAGATCGTGGCGATCAGCTCGCTGCGGTAGCGGGCCAGCTCGCGGAGCTCCTCGACGAGGCGTTGCTCGGTCTCCAGCACGCGCGCCTGGTGGACGATGCGACCGAGCTCGCGACCGACTTCGCCCAGTGCGTCGCGCTCGGCCGACGTGAGCGCCAGGCGCTCGGCCGGGAAGGCGAGGACGATGTAGCCGAGGAGATGCTGGCGGGTCGTGATGGGGCAGATGACGACGCGCTCCGCACCGAGCCAGTCCATCACGCTCTGGAGGTCGGCACGGCTCCGCGGCACCCGCTGCGACCCGTCGTGACGCGTGACCTCCACCGGCTCGCGCGCCAGCTCCGGCTCGACGAGGTCCCGCCGCAGCCCTGGGATGTCCTGCCCGACCGGGTAGCGGATGGGGTGGCCGGCACCGTGCTCCGGCCCCCGCCCCTCGTCGGGGAAGCACAGCACCCACGCCTGCATCGAGTCGAGGCCGTCGGCGAGCGCGATGACCACTCGATTGATGATCTCGTCGAGGTTGCTCTTGCCTCCTGCGCGGACGATCTCGTTGACCATCTCCCCCAGGCGGACCCGCTCGGTCAGCCGCTCGCGGCTGTGGGCGTTGGAGAGCGCGAGTCCCGCCTGGACGACGAACATCTCGAGCAGCTCGCGGTCGTCGGCGTCGGGGATCCGGCCGCCCGGCGGCAGGTCGACCGCCATGTTGCCCAGCAGCTCGCCCGTGGCGGAGTAGAGGGGCGCGTAGAGCGCCGCTTCCGGGTGCCACGCATCGTCACTCTCGCTGACCTCGACCTCGGGGATCCAGGCAGCGCTCAGCCGGGCGTCCGTCATCCGTCCGGGCGGGACGTAGCGCAGGATCCCCCAACGGTCGGCCTGGCGGAACTCGTCCATGATCTGGTCCGAGGGCGTACGGCGGCCCAGGATCTGCTCGATGACCTCAGGTGGGCCGGCGACGTTCGTCATGACGAGCACGTCGCCCTCGATGCGCGCGATGGCAGCCACGCCGTAGCCGAGGACCTCGACCACTCCGTGGACGATCTCCTCGAGGACGTCCTGGGTGTCGGTGGACGCGTTGACACGACGCATCAGCTCGGACAGGCGACGCATCGCGCCCAGGTTGTCCGTCATGCCCCACCCCCTCCGGCCTCCTGTCGAGGAGTCTAGGAGTGCGGCGAGCTGCCTCGCTCACGAATCCAGATCAGGCCTCGATGACGATGGGGATGATCATCGGGCGCCGCCGGTGGGTGCGGTTGACCCAGCGTCCGACCACGCGCCGGACAGTCTGCTGCAGCTGGTGGCTGTCGTCGACTCCCTCGCGCACCGCCTCGGCGATCGCATCGATGATCGGCTGCCGGATCTCCTCGAAGGTGGACTCGTCCTCGGCGAACCCGCGGGCGTGGATCTCCGGGCCGGAGACGACCTTCCCCTGCACCGTGTCCACCACGAGGATGACCGAGATGAAGCCCTCCTCGCCCAGGATCCGCCGGTCCTTGAGCGAGGACTCGCTGACGTCGCCGACCGTGGAGCCGTCCACGAAGACGTAGCCGACCTCGACCTTGCCGGCGATCGCCGCGACGCCGTCGACGAGGTCGACCACGACCCCGTCCTCGCCGAGCACGACGTTCTCGACCCCGGCCTCACGAGCCAGGTCGGCGTTGGCACGCATGTGGCGGATCTCCCCGTGGACGGGCAGCACGTTGCGAGGCCGCACGATGTTGTAGCAGTAGAGGAGCTCACCCGCGCTGGCGTGCCCGGAGACGTGGACCAGGGCATTGCCCTTGTGCACGACGTTGGCGCCCCAGCGCGACAGGCCGTTGATGACGCGGTAGACGGCGTTCTCGTTGCCGGGGATCAGCGAGCTGGCGAGGACGACGGTGTCGCCCTCCTCGATGTGCACGAAGTGGTGGTTGCGCTGGGCGATCCGGCTCAGGGCACTGAGCGGCTCACCCTGGGAGCCGGTGGAGATCAGCACCTGCTTGTGCGGAGGGAGGTCGGCGAGCTCCTTGGCCTCGACCATCACCCCGGGAGGCACCGTGAGGTAGCCGAGGTCCTGCGCGATGGCCATGTTGCGGACCATCGAGCGTCCGACGTAGCCAACCTTGCGACCGTGGGCGACGGCGGCGTCGAGGATCTGCTGGACACGGTGCACGTGGGAGGCGAAGCACGCCACGATGATGCGCTGGTCGCTCTTGGCGAAGACCCGGTCAAGGACCGGGGAGATGTCCTTCTCGGCCGTGGTGAAGCCGGGCACCTCGGCGTTGGTGGAGTCGGTCAGGAACAGGTCCACCCCCTCCTCCCCCAGCCGGGCGAACGCGCGCAGGTCGGTGATCCGGCCATCGAGGGGCAGCTGGTCCATCTTGAAGTCGCCGGTGTGGAGCACCATGCCCGCGCCGGTGCGGATGGCCACCGCCAGGGCATCAGGGATCGAGTGGTTGACCGCGACGAACTCCAGGTCGAAGGGGCCGAACGAGATCCGGTCGCCCTCCTTCACCACGTGGTGGACGGTCTCCTTGAGACGGTGCTCGCGAAGCTTGGAGCCGAGCAGCGCCAGGGTCAGCTGGGAGCCGACGAGCGGGATGTCGCCGCGCTCGCGCAGCAGGTAGGGCGTGGCCCCGATGTGGTCCTCGTGGCCGTGGGTCAGCACGAGTGCCTCGATGGCGTCGAGGCGGTCACGGATCGGCTCGAAGTCCGGGAGGATCAGGTCGACCCCGGGGTGGTGGTCCTCGGGGAACAGCACCCCGCAGTCGACGACGAGCAGGCGGCCGTCGTACTCGAAGACCGTCATGTTGCGACCGATCTCGCCGAGACCGCCGAGGGGGGTGACGCGCAGCCCTCCGGGGGCCAGGGGGGCCGGTGCGGACAGCTCGGGGTGTTGGTGGCTCAAGGTGCTCCTAGTGAGGGGGTCAGAGAAGTCCCGACGCAGCGAGGCCCGCCCGAAGGGCGTCGACCTCGTCGTCGGTGAGCGGCACGAGGGGACCGCGGACGTTGCGGTTGTCGAGGACGCCCAGCAGCTGCAGCGTGGCCTTGGCGGTGGTGGCGCCGTAGTTGGGGACGCCCATCACGGCGTCGAAGGCGGGCGTGAGCGTCTGGTGCAGGCGCAGGGCCTCCGCGTGGTCACCCCGGAGGAACGCCTCGATCATGGCCTTGAGCTGGCTGCCTGCCGCGTGCCCGACGACGCTGACGAGGCCGCAGGCGCCGTAGGCGAGGCAGCCCAGCGTGGCCGCGTCGTCGCCGGAGTAGACGGCGTAGCCCATGTCGACCAGGCGGGAGGCGCCGGGCAGGTCGCCGGTGGCGTCCTTGACCGCGACGACGGTGTCCCAACGACGGATCGCCTCGTAGGTCTCCAGGGAGATGCGGGTGACGGTGCGGCCCGGCACGTCGTAGAGCATGACCGGCAGGTCAGCCGCCTCGACGACGCTGCGGAAGTGGTGGAGCACTCCGGCCTGGCTGGGCTTGTTGTAGTAGGGAGTGACGAGCAGCATGCCGTCGACCCCGACCTTGGCGGCCTGCCTGGCCAGCTCGACCGAGTGTGCCGTCGCGTTGGTGCCGACCCCGGCGATCACGTGCGCCCGGTCCCCGACCGCGTCCTTGACCGCCTGCAGGATCTGGACGTCCTCCTCGACCGTCGTGGTCGGCGACTCACCGGTCGTGCCGCTCACCACGACACCGTCGTTGCCGTGCTCGACCAGGTGGACCGCGATGCGGGCGGTGGCGTCGAGGTCGACGTGACCGTCGTCGTCGAACGCCGTCGCCATCGCGGTGAGGAGGCGGCCGAACGGGGCAGCGCCGTCCATGGCCTGGGGGGACGTCATGGAGGTCAGGTTATCGCTCCGCGTCCGGTGGTCACGCCATACTCCGTGCCATGACGTACGACGACGTGCTCGCCGACCGGGTCCGCACGCTGCTCGCTGGGGTGGACGACGTCAGCGAACGGGCGATGTTCGGCGGGCTGGGGTTCATGGTGCGCGGCAACATGGCCCTCGCAGCCAGCAGCACGGCCGACCTCATGGTGCGC
Organism: Nocardioides seonyuensis; assembly: GCF_004683965.1. Taxonomy (NCBI): domain Bacteria; kingdom Bacillati; phylum Actinomycetota; class Actinomycetes; order Propionibacteriales; family Nocardioidaceae; genus Nocardioides; species Nocardioides seonyuensis. The sequence goes on along the minus strand of NZ_CP038436.1, from coordinate 3,290,946 downwards.
GTGCATCCCGACGATGGCGAGGCGTGGATCGACGGCGAGGCCGTGCGCCCGATGGAGATGCAGGGGCGCGTCACCCGCGGCTGGCTGCTCGTCGACACCGCCGCGCTCGTGGAGGACGAGCACCTCCAGGAGTGGGTGGACCGGGGTGTGGCACGCGCCCTCAGCCTGCCGGCCAAGTGACTGTCCGCCGCCTTGTGGGTGCGAGCGCCTAGGCTCACCCCTGTGAGCCGACGATGAGCAAGATGGACAACCTGCGCGCCATGCGCGAGGCGCGCTACGCCGCGATGACCAAGCGTTCCGAGGGCACGCCCGACACGGCGAAGTCCGCCGCTGCGGCGCGGAAGCGAGCCCCCGTGGCGCCGCCTACCCCTCCCGCGGCCGAGCCGGGCTCCCCGGGCGCTGCCTCGACCGACGGGAAGGCAGCGGTCGACGAGCCCGCGCTGTGCGGCCACCGCAACATGAGCGGCCGCACCTGCACCCGCGAGCACGGCCACGCTGCCAAGAGCCACCGCTACTCCTGAGCGGGCTCACGCAGCTTGGCGAGGACGTGGTGCTCCAGCATCGGCGCCAGGTCGTCGTACTCCCCTGCTGCGGCTGCCGCCATGTCCGTCCAGCGAAGCTCGGCGATCTCGCCGAGCGCAGAAGGCTCCGCTGCGACGTCCTTGCGGGCAAGGAACACCGTCGAGTGCAGCTCGTGCCCCGGCTCGTTGGCCGTCTCCGAGACGAACTCCCCGAGGAGCACCAGGTCCGCGACCTCGATGCCGACCTCCTCGCGGGTCTCGCGGATCGCGGCTTCGAGCGCACTCTCCCCCGGCTCGAGCTTGCCACCGACCAGCATGAAGCGGCTGGTGCCCTGCTTGCGCACGGTCAGCACGTGACCGTCCCTGACGAACGCCACAGCCGCCACCACGATCGTCCGGTCCATGGCGGCAGTGTGCCCTTCTCGGCCGGGCGGTCGCGCAGCCGTGGTCACCACGTGACCTGCTCGGGGTCGGTGACGAGCATCGGATCCACACCGCGCAGCTCTGCCTGCCCGGCGCTGCCGTGCAACGCGGTGAAGTCGAGGCCGGTCCGTTCCTCGAGGAGGTCGAGCGACACCTGATAGGTGTCGAAGTCGTCGAGGAAGCCCTCGGGAGTGAGCGACTCGAGGCCGTCGAGGCTCTGCGTGAGCAGGAAGGCCTTGAGCCTGACCTGCCCCCCGATCCGGTAGGCCACGACCTTCCAGTGCTCGCGCGGCAGCTGGACGATGTCGCGGTAGACCGGGTCGTCCTCGGCGAGCACAGGCCCGGCGAACAGGGTCACTCGACGGTCTTCGAGCCCTTCGAGGGCCAGGACGGCGTTCTCGAGCAGGCCCCACACGCCGCCGCGACCCGACTGGTTGAAGCCGGCGCGCTGCGGAGTGATGTTGGTGAAGAAGAACGAGTCGGAGCCGGCCTGCCTCGCCTCGGCGAGGGTGGCACCCCAGAGCAGGTCCGAGCGCCGGGCGACGTGGCCGCGGTCCAGGTCGTTGTCGTCGTACGCCCGCTCCCCGGTCTGCGCGTCGGCCGGGACACGGGGGTCGAGCTTGAACCGCTCCCCGGACCGTGAGATCGAGTCGCTCGGGAAGAGCGTCAGGCCGTCGATGTTCCACGCCACCCACCACGCCAGACGCCGTGCAGGGTGCATGCAGACCGTGAAGTGCGTGTAGTCGAGGGCGTCGCCGTCCTCGCCCGCGGCCGCGGGTGGTTCGAGAGTCGTCCCGAGGAAGTCCTGGTCGTACCCGAGGTCAGCCATGGCTCGAGTCTGGCGCAGGGGCGGCGAGGGCTCAGACGAGGGAGGCGACAAGCAAGTCATAGGTCGCCTCGACGGCTCCGGCCGTGCTCTGGATGACCACGGCGCCCGGGCGCGTTCCTGTCAACGACTGCAACGCCGCATGACGCTCACGCAGGGCGTCGTCGCCCCCTTGGGCTGCGACCAGCGCGTGCACCGTGGCGTGCCACGGGGCGTGGGTGTCAGCCTCCGCTCGGCGGTTGAACCGCGCCACCGACGACTCCCGGTCATCCATCAGGATCCGCTCGATGAATCGGGCGTTGCATCGACGAGCAGCCGCCTCGAACAGGGCGATCTCCGCTGGATCGATCAACAGCTGCGGAAGCACGACGTCGCGGCCACTGGTCAGATAGCCCTCGATCATTCCCAAGGCAGCCGGGCGTATGAGAGATCCGGCCAGCTGGAAGTCCTGCGACCATCCACCGATCAAAGTGCGCAGGACGTCGATGTCGCAGTTGAGCACCCCGGGATGCTGGGCGACGTAGCGCCGCGCGATCGTGGACTTGCCGATGCCGGGCGGTCCATTGAGGTGAAGGAGGCAGGCCACGTCCAGCTCCTCCGGCAGGTCGACAACCTCTTCAGGTTGTCACACGTGCCTCCCTCCACCACCGGGCTGGGGGGTGGTGGCCTCGCGGCGGGTCGAGGACTAGGACTGCTATATGGTCTGGCGCACCACACGATCTCGGGGGAGACAATGCGTCTTGCACACCTCAGCACTGCCCGCGCGCGTGTCGGCATCGCCGCCGTGGCTGTGCTGGCCATCTGCGCCACGTTGCTCCCGATGGGGGCTGCCGCAGCCGCGGAACGTCGCCCCGACGGCTTCAGCGGCTACGCGTTCGACGCTCGGTGCGCGCCGACCCAGGAGCAGATGGACGCGTGGTTGACCTCCTCGCCCTTCTCCGGTGTGGGCATCTACATCGGCGGGTCGATGGCATCGTGCCGGCCGACCGCCAGTGACCCCGGCCAGCCGCACCTCGACGCCACGTGGGTGGCTCGGCAGCGCGCCGGCGGATGGCGCCTCCTGCCGATCTGGGCCGGCCCGCAGGCCGCGTGCCACACGCTCTACGGCGACCTGATCGATGCCAACCCCGCGGGCTCCTACGCCGCGGCCGACGCACGTGGACGCGCGGAGGCAGCTGCTGCCGTGGCTCGCGCGCAGCAGCTCGGCCTCCCCGCCTCCAGCACGCTGTGGTACGACCTCGAGGGCGGCTACGACGTCACGAACGACGACTGCCGACGTTCCGCGCTTCGCTTCCTGAGCGGCTGGACCTCCGCACTGCACGACCTCGGCTACCGCTCGGGCGTCTACTCCAGCGTCTCTGCCGGCATCCACGCCCTGGACAACGCCGACAACCTGTCACCCGGCTCCTACGTGATGCCCGACCACGTCTGGTACGCCTGGTACAACGGCCGCGCAGACGTCGCCATCGACCCGCAGTGGGTGCGGCCGAGCAGCTGGGAAGGCCAGCGCGTCCACCAGTACGAGGCGCACACGAGCGCGACGTACGGCGGCGTCTCGCTCACCATCGACCGCAACTTCATGGAGATCGACGGCGGCGCGCAGCCTCCTCGCTCCACCCGCCTCTGTGGCAGGACCCGCGTCGACTTCAGGACCTATCCGCGACTGAAGCCCGGCAGTCGCGGCGTCCGGACCAAGACGCTGCAGTGCGTGCTCAGGAAGAACGCCCGCTACCGCGGAAAGCTGGACGGTCAGTTCGACCGAGGCGTCCTCAAGGCCGTGCGGACCTTCCAGCGCCGCCACGACCTCCGCGTCACGGGAAGGGCCGATGCCGCCACTTGGACCGCGCTCTTCGCCAAGGGTTCGACACCCATGCTGAAGGTCGGCGCTGCGGGCCAGCCGGCCCTGCGCCTGCAGCGGTCCTTGCGCGCTGCCGGGTTCCGGTCGGTGAAGCCGACGGGAGTCGTCACCGACCGCACCGCGACTGCCGTGCGCAGGCTCCAGCAGCGTCTCGGTCTGGACGCCACGGGCGTGGTCACGGCCGACACATGGTCGGCGCTGCAGCACGGGAGGCGCTGACAACCAGGGGTCAGGCCGTCAGCCGGCGCTCCAGCCAGACCCACTCGAGCCCCTCGCCGATCTCGCGGCGGGTCTCGACCCACTCCTCGGCGGCATAGACGGGGTAGAAGGCGTCTCCCTCGGGCTCGAGGTCGACCTCGGTCAGGACCTGGTGGGTGGCGTGGGGCAGGGCAGCCTCGTAGACCTGTCCCCCGCCGGCCACCATCACGTCACCGGGCAGGTCGGCCGCCAGCTCGAGGGCGGTCTCGAGCGAGTGGACCACGTGGACGTCGTCATGGCCGGGATCGAACGTCAGGTCACGCGTGATCACGATGGTGCGGCGGCCGGGCAGGGGCCGCCCGATGGAGTCCCAGGTGAGCCGTCCCATCACCAGGGTGTGGCCCAGGGTCTCCCGCTTGAAGTGGGCGAAGTCGTGGGGCAGGTGCCAGGGGATCCGGCCCTCGTGCCCGATGACGCGGTTGCGGGCGAGGGCAGCGACGAGGACGACGCGCTGGTGGGGCCGAGTCATGGGTGGGCAGCTCAGACCGCGATGGGGGCCTTGATCCCCGGATGCGGGTCGTAGCCCTCGACGGCGATGTCGTCGAGGTCGAAGGCGTCGATCTCGGTGATAGCAGGGTTGAGGACCAGCCTGGGCAGTGCTCGGGGCTCGCGGGTGAGCTGGAGCCGGGCCTGCTCGAGGTGGTTGGTGTAGAGGTGGGCGTCGCCGATGGAGTGCACGAAGTCGCCGACCTCCAGCCCGGTCACCTGGGCGACCATGTGGGTGAGCAGCGCGTAGGAGGCGATGTTGAACGGCACGCCGAGGAACGTGTCGGCCGAGCGCTGGTAGAGCTGGCACGAGAGCCGGCCCGGCCCGGACTCCGACGGCGCGACGTAGAACTGGAACATCGTGTGGCACGGCGGCAGGGCCATGTCGTCGACGTCGGCGACGTTCCAGGCCGAGACGATGTGACGGCGTGAGTCGGGGTTGGTGCGGATCCCCTCGACCAGCCGGCTGACCTGGTCGACGTGGCGCCCGTCGGGCGTGGGCCACGAGCGCCACTGGTAGCCGTAGACGGGGCCGAGGTCGCCGTTGTCGTCAGCCCACTCGTCCCAGATCGTGATGCCGCGGTCCTGCAGCCACTTCACGTTGGTGTCGCCGCGCAGGAACCACAGCAGCTCACCGAAGACCGATCGGGTGTGGACCTTCTTGGTCGTCACCAGGGGGAAGCCCTGGGAGAGGTCGAAGCGCATCTGGTGGCCGAACACGCTGAGCGTGCCGGTGCCGGTGCGGTCGGTCTTCTCCACCCCGTCGTCGAGGATGCGCTGGAGGAGGTCGAGGTACTGCTGCACGAGCCAGACTCTAGCCGCGGCGACCGTCAGCCCAGGTCGACCCGCCCGCTGATGGTCGTACGCGTCTCTCCCCCGATCCAGATGTCGTCACCCTCGGCCTGCACCTGGACGCGGCCGGCCCTCCCCAGGGCGGTGCCCTGGGCGGCGACGTACGACGAGGGGAGGGTGCCGTCGGCGATCAGCCACTGCGCGATGCCGGCGTTCAGCGAACCCGTCACGGGGTCCTCCGGCACCGCCAGCTCGGGGGCGAACCCGCGCACCTCGATCGCGCACTCGGAACCGGCCGGATGCAGCCCGACCACCCCGAGGTCGAGGTCGCGCATCGCCGCGTAGTCGGGGTCGAGGGCGAGGACGGCGTCGGCGTCGCGGAGCAGCGCAGCCACCCACCCGGGTCCGTTGTCGACCCACTGCGCAGCGAGGACCTCGGGGACCTCGATCCGCAGCGCCCGCGCGATCGCTGCGACGGTGTCGGCGTCAGCCGGTCCGGACCGCCGCAGGGGCGGAGCCGCGAACGCGAGCACGCCACCACGGCGCACGGTCACCAGACCCGCACCGCACTCCTGGACGAGGTCGTCGCCGCCCGGCTCGCCCCCGGCCTCGAGCCACGCGTGCGCGCTGCCGAGGGTGGGGTGGCCCGCGAAGGGCAGCTCACCACCGGGGGTGAAGATCCGCAGCCGGTAGTCAGCCCCGGGCATGGTCGGGGTCAGGAGGAAGGTGGTCTCGCTGAGGTTGGTCCACCGGGCGAACGCGGCCATCTGGTCGTCGGTGAGGTCGTCGGCCCCGTGCACGACGGCCACGGGGTTGCCCAGCAACGGGACCGAGGAGAAGACGTCGACCTGGCGGAGCTCGTGGGTCATCGTGCCGCCCCCGCCAGCCTGGCCAGGTCGTCGCCGACCAGCCGCTGGGTCGTCCACTCAGCCAGCGGGCTGGCGCCCAGCGAGCGGTAGAACTCCACAGACGGGGTGTTCCAGTCGAGCACCGTCCACTCCAGACGGGGCAGGCCACGCTCGACGCACACCTGGGCCAGGGCCGCGAGCAGCGCCTTGCCGAGACCTGTTCCGCGGTGCTCGGGCAGCACGAAGAGGTCCTCGAGCCAGATGCCGTTGCGGCCGGTCCAGGTGGAGAAGGTCAGGAACCACACGGCCATCCCCACCACCTCGCCGTCGACCTCGGCGACGTGGCAGGAGGTGTGGGCCTCACCGGACTCGGGGAACAACGCGCGAGCCAGGTCGTCCGGCGTGGCCTCGACCGCGTCGGGCTCCCGCTCGTAGTCGGCCAGCGCGTGCACCAGCTGGAGGATGACGGGGACGTCGCCGCGGACGGCAGGGCGGATGTTCACGACCGTGAGGTTAACGCCGCGGCCCGACAGCCTCGACCAGGATGCTCGGCAGCTTGGGGCCTCGCCTCACCTGAGCCGGAACCCCTCGGCCGGGATGCCGCCCTCGGCCTCCCGGCACGACCCGTCGGGCTCGCACAGGACGAGCACGCGGTGCGACGACGCGGGGATCTGCAGCGAGTTGTTGCGGTCGCCTCGCCGTGAGTCGAGGACGAAGGCGCGACCGCCGTCGGGGAGCACCGTGCCCTGGACGACGTAGGTGTAGCGGCCGAACGGCAGGTAGTCGGGCAGGGACGGAGGGAACAACAAGTCCTGAGGCGGGTCGGCCAAGGCAGAGACGTCGCCGCCACCGTCGACCTCGATGACCTCCCCGTCCTCGAGCCGCACCGCGGCCCCGTCGCCGAACGCGACGAAGGAGTCGACGTCGCGCAGCTCGACCACGACCTCGGCCAGGTGGAGCTCCTCCCCGGCGTACCACGGGACGGGCAGCGGGTTGGTCTCCTCCCGCACGTCGGGCCGTGAGCCCCACCAGACCAGCGCGGCCACGACCAGCGCGGCAGCGACCAGCCCGAGGAGGTATCGCCAGACGTCCCGCCACCGCCGGCTGCGGCGCAGCGCCTCGGCCTGCTCGAGCCAGGGCTCAGGACGATCCACCGGACGCGTCGGGTCGACCCCGACGGTCGTGACGGGCGGCGTCGAGCCGGGCTGGTCAGGCAGCCCGGTGCGCTCGCGAAGGGCCCGCCAGACGTGGACGTCGACGCTCTCCTCGTCCACGAGCCGTCGCCACCCGCGCCGGTTGGCGACGAGCACCTCCGCGACGGCCAGGCGCGCCTCCGCGGACGCCACGCCCTCGCGCTCGAGGGCGGCCACGAGCAGGGGCCAGCGAGCCTGGAGGTAGTCCGAGAAGTCCGCGTCGGCGACCATCTCGCCTCCGTTCGGGTCGCCGGCTCCGGCGGCAGGTCAGGCGCTCAGGGACATGGGACCGTAGACGGTCCGGTCGTGCTCGAAGAGGGTCACCGACGCGACACCGTGCTCGGCGAGCTCGGCCCAGATCTCCCCCACCCACGACTCGGCGTCGCCCTGGTTGTGGAAGCGCTGGTCGAAGCCCTCGAGCTCCACCACCGAGCCTGCCTCGTCGCGCAGCTCCCACCACCAGGGCCGGTCGGAGGCCGAGGGCTGCCTGAAGGTCGGCGGCTGTCCCGGCAGCATCACGACTCCCGGACGGAGGTGTCGACGAACGGCGGCTTGACCAGCTGGAAGATCTCGCGGCGTCCGCGCACGTCCACTCCGACCTCTGCGTCCTCGGCGACCATCGTCGGGATCAACGCCAGGCCGATCCCCTTCTTCAGGGTCGGCGAGAACGTCCCCGAGGTGATGTCGGCCAGCGGCACGTCCTGGGTGAGCGTGACGCCCATCCCTGGTCGAGGTATCCCGCGCCCGGTGGCGATCAGTCCCCGCAGCCGGCGCCTGGGGCCCTCCTCCTTCACCCGGGCGACTGCCTCGCGCCCCCAGAAGGACTCCTTCTTCCAGCCCACCGCCCAGGAGAGGCCGGCCTCGACCGGGTTGGTGTCGAGACCGATGTCCTGGCCGTGGAGGGGGTAGCCCATCTCGGTGCGAAGCGTGTCGCGGGCGCCCAGCCCGGCGGGGAGGATGTCGTGCTCGGCACCGGCGGAGAGGAGCTCGTCCCACAGCTCGAGCGCCGCGGAGTTGGCCACCACGAGCTCGTAGCCGCGCTCGCCGGTGTAGCCGGTGCGGCACACCACGACCCCGGTGCCGGACGTGCCGAACTCGGCCTCCACGAAGGACATGTACTCGTGGCCGGTCGGGAGGCCCACGCGCTCGAGGACCTCGTCGGACCTCGTGCCCTGCACCGCGAGGACGGCGTAGTCCTCGTGGTGGTCGACGACCTCGACACCCTCCGGGGCCTCGGCGCGCAGCCGGCGGACGACCTCGGCCGTGTTGGCGGCGTTGGGCACGAGCAGCACGTGCTCGTCGTCGTGCCAGTAGGCGATCAGGTCATCGACGATCCCGCCGGTCTCGTCGTCGAGGCAGAGGGTGTACTGGGCCTTGCCGGGACGGATCTTGGCCAGGTCGTTGGAGAGCGTGGCGTTGACGAAGTCGGCTGCCCCGGGGCCCGACACCATGACCTTCCCCAGGTGGCTGACGTCGAAGATCCCGACCGATGAGCGGACCGCGGTGTGCTCCTTGACGACGCCGGTGGGGTACTCCAGCGGCATCGACCAGCCGCCGAACTCGGAGAACTTGGCACCGAGCGCCTCGTGACGTTCGTGGAGCGGAGACATCCTGAGCTCAGCCATGCTCGCAACCTACCGCAGCGAGCGGTGTCGCAGACCTCGCCTAGCATGCGACGGTGACGACCTACACCCTCCGCAACGCCAACCCCGCCAAGACCAGGACCGACGCCGTGGTCGCCGGCATCGTCTCCACGGCGACGGGCCCCCGAGCGTGCGAGGCCTCGACCGAGGTCAGCCAGGCCTACGGCCGCGCGTGGCTTCCCCTGCTGGCCAACCTGGGCGTGACCGGCAAGGCGGGCGAGGCGGTGAAGATCCCGACGGCCGGTGCCATCAACGCTCCGCTGCTCGTCCTCGTCGGCCTGGGTGCCGACGAGACCGACCACGCCTCCGTGCGCCGGGCAGCCGGGGTCGCCGCCCGCAACACACCCAACGCCGCCTCGGTGGCACTGGCACTGCCGGCCGACTCCCCCGCGCTCGTCGCCGCCGTGACCGAGGGACACCGCCTCGGCGGCTACTCCTACGTCGTCTACAAGTCGGCCGAGAAGTCGTCCCCCGGGCCGGGCGACGTCGTCGTGCTCAGCCCCGCCGCACGCCAGTCCGCCGCCGCCGCCGCCTTCGAGCAGGCGCAGGTCGTGGCAGACGTGGTGGCCGGCTGCCGCGACTGGGTCAACACCCCGCCCGGCGACCTGACGCCCCCGCTCTTCGCGGACGCCGTGACCACCGCCCACGGGCGGCTCACCAGGGGCCGCGGCGCACCCAAGGTGGCGCTCGAGGTGTTCGATCGCGAGCAGCTCGCCGAGATGGGCTGCGGCGGCATCCTCTGCGTGGGCGACTCCTCCGACTCCCCCGCCCGGCTCGCCAAGCTCACCTGGTCCCCCAAGAAGCCGGTTGCCCACCTCGCCCTCGTGGGCAAGGGGGTCACCTTCGACTCCGGCGGCCTGACCATCAAGCCCTCCTCCGGGATGAACCACATGAAGGGCGACATGGCCGGTGCGGCGGCGGCGATCCAGGCGACGTTCGCGATCGCCCGCCTCGGCCTGCCTGTCAAGGTCACCACCTTCGCGCCCATGGCGGAGAACATGGTCTCCGGCACCGCCATGCGCCCCGGTGACGTGGTGTCGACGCGTGCGGGCCGGACGGTCGAGATCGCCAACACCGACGCCGAGGGGCGCATGCTCCTCGCCGACGCCCTCGCGCTCGCGGTCGAGGAGGAGCCCGACGTCATCGTCGACATCGCCACCCTCACCGGCCACATGCAGGTCGCCCTCGGCGACAAGGTGGGCGCCGTGATCGGTGACGACGACGTCGTACGACGCCTGCTCGACGCGGGCGCGGCGGCCGGCGAGGCGCACTGGCCGATGCCGATCCCCGAGGAGATGGCGGACCGGATCACCAGCTCCAAGGTCGCCGACCTGCTCCAGCACGACTGGGTGCGCTGGGGCGGCGGCCTCTATGCCGCCGCGTTCCTGCGAGAGTTCACCGGCGGGATCCCCTGGGCCCACCTCGACATCGCAGGCAAGGAGATCAACACCGGCGGACCCTACGGACACGTGCCCTCCGGCGGCACCGGGTTCGGAGTCTCGACGCTCGTGGCCTACGCGAGGTCGGTGGCCGACCAGGGCGTCTAGGACCTACTTCCCGCCCGCCTTCTTGCGGCGGTTGTAGTCCCGCATCCGCTGGGGAACCCCGACGACCGCAGCGTCGTAGGACGGCACGCGGTGCTGGTTGGCGAAGTCGTGCGCCCACTTGACGCTCGGGACGCGACGCCGGGTCCACTCCCCGTCGTGCGCGACCAGCAGGAGCGTGACGTCGCTGACCGCGGTGCGCGGCTCGACGAACCCCTCGACCCCGCGACGGGAGCTCACGAACTGCTCGAGGTGCCGCACGTCGGCCCCGTCGGAGGCGCGCACGGTGGTCGAGCCGGTGCGTGCGGCGTCACGCGCCGGGCGGCTGGTCCGCCCGGAACGGCGGAAGCGATCGAGGAAGCCCATGCCGTGCATTGTGCCGCGTGACCGGGTACGGGGGTTGCCGAGGCCCGGTGTGGACAGGCTCACAAAGAGTGCAAGGATGGACAGCACCTCGAAGTGAGCTGAATTCTCAGGGCGAAGACCCGTGCGGAGGAGTGTTGGTGGCTGAGTCGGAGTTCGATGTCCTGATCCTGGGTGCCGGTTCCGGTGGTTACGCCTGTGCCCTGCGCGCGTCGCAGCTCGGCCTGAGCGTCGGGCTCGTCGAGAAGGGCAACCTCGGGGGCACCTGCCTGCACGTGGGCTGCATCCCGACCAAGGCACTCCTGCACGCCGCCGAGGTGGCCGACTCCGCGCGTGACGCGGCCTCCTTCGGCGTCTCGGCCACCCTCGACGGCATCGACATGCCGGGGGTCAACGCCTACAAGGACAAGGTCGTGGCCCGCCTGTTCAAGGGGCTCACCGGCCTCATCAAGTCCCGCGGCATCACCGTCATCGAGGGCGAGGGTCGACTCACCGGTCCGCGCACCGTCACGGTGGGCGAGTCGTCGTACTCCGGGCAGTCCGTGGTGCTCGCCTCCGGCTCCTACTCGCGGACGCTCCCCGGCCTCGAGGTCGACGGAGAGCGCGTCATCACCTCCGAGCACGCCCTGCGGCTCGAACGCGTGCCGAAGTCCGCGATCGTCCTGGGTGGCGGCGTCATCGGGTGTGAGTTCGCCTCGGTGTGGAAGTCGTTCGGGGCCGAGGTCACCATCATCGAGGCCCTGCCCCGCCTGGTCGCGGCCGAGGACGAGGCCTCCTCCAAGGCCCTCGAGCGCGCCTTCCGCAAGCGCAAGATCAACTTCATGACCGGCACTCCCTTCGAGAGCGTCAAGCCCACCGACTCCGGCGTCGCCGTCACGGTCCAGGGCGGCGAGGTCATCGAGGCCGAGCTGCTGCTGGTGGCGGTGGGCCGCGGCCCGGCCACCGACGGGCTGGGCTACGACGAGCAGGGAATCGCCATGGAGCGTGGCTTCGTCCTGACCGACGACCGCTGCCGCACCAACGTCGAGGGCGTGTTCGCCGTCGGCGACATCGTTCCCGGCCTGCAGCTGGCCCACCGCGGGTTCCAGCAGGGCATCTTCGTCGCCGAGGAGATCGCCGGGCTCTCGCCCCGTCCGATCGACGAGGCCGGCATCCCGCGCGTCACCTACTCCCACCCCGAGATCGCCTCGGTGGGACTCGACGAGGCCGACGCGCGCGAGCTCCACGGTGACAACGTCACGACCGTGACCTACGACCTCGGCGGCAACGGCAAGAGCCAGATCCTCGGCACCCAGGGCTTCGTCAAGCTCGTCGGGCTCAAGGACGGGCCCGTGCTCGGCGTCCACATGGTCGGCGACCGCGTCGGCGAGCTCATCGGGGAGGCCCAGCTGATCTACAACTGGGACGCCCACGCCGAGGACGTCGCGCCGCTCGTGCACGCCCACCCCACCCAGAACGAAGCGCTCGGCGAGGCCCACCTCGCCCTGGCCGGCAAGCCCCTGCACGCGCACTCCTGACACTAGATTCGACGACAGCCTCACCACTGCCCCTCCCCAGCGAGCGAAGGAATCCCATGGCCTCCGAAGTCACCCTCCCCGCACTCGGCGAGTCCGTCACCGAGGGCACCGTCACCCGCTGGCTCAAGCAGGTCGGCGACACCGTCGCCGTCGATGAGCCGCTGCTGGAGGTCTCCACCGACAAGGTCGACACCGAGATCCCCTCGCCCGTGGCCGGCACGCTGCTCGAGATCAAGGCCAACGAGGACGACACCGTCGAGGTCGGCGCCGTGCTCGCCGTCGTCGGTGACGAGGGCGAGGGCGGCGGCTCTGCCGAGGAGTCTGCAGAGCCCGAGGCCGAGCCCAAGGACGAGGCCGAGTCGGAGAAGAAGGCCGAGCAGGAGGAGCAGGTCGCCGAGGAGACCGGCGAGCTCCCGGAGGGCGACTCCACGCCTGAGTCGGAGAAGGAGGACGCCCCCGCGCAGGAGGAGCCCGCCGCCGAGCAGCAGGCCGCGCAGGAGTCGTCCGACAGCTCGGGCTCCGGCGGCTCGGGCTCCGGCGGCTCGGGCTCCGGTGGCTCCGGATCGGGCACGCCGGTGACCCTGCCGGCCCTGGGCGAGTCGGTCACCGAGGGCACCGTCACCCGCTGGCTCAAGCAGGTCGGCGACGAGGTCGCCGTCGACGAGCCGCTGCTGGAGGTCTCGACCGACAAGGTCGACACCGAGATCCCCTCCCCCGTCGCGGGCACGCTCCTGGAGATCAAGGCCGAGGAGGACGAGACGGTCGAGGTCGGCGCCGAGCTCGCGATCATCGGCTCGGGCGACGCCGCCCCGTCGGCCTCCTCGGAGCCGTCCGGCGACCAGGGCACGCAGCAGGACGAGGGCGCCCAGAAGGACGAGCAGCGCCAGGCTCCCGCCGCTGAGGACGCCGACGCACAGGCACGCGAGGACCTGGCGGAGCAGTCGGCCGAGGAGAAGCCCGCCGAGGAGCAGCCCGCCCAGGAGCAGACCGCCCAGGAGCAGCCGACCCAGGAAGAGCCCAGCCAGGCGAAGCCCGAGGCTGCGCCGCAGGCGAGTTCCCAGCCTGCGGAGGAGAAGGGTGGCGAGGAGCAGAGCAGCCAGGCCGGCGGTCGCGACCAGTCGGCGTACGTCACCCCGCTGGTGCGGAAGATGGCAGCCCAGAACAACGTCGACCTCAGCTCGGTCCAGGGCACCGGCGTGGGCGGTCGCATCCGCAAGCAGGACGTGCTCGACGCCGCAGCCAGGGCCAAGGAGTCCTCCGCTGCACCGGCCGCCTCCGCCTCGCCCGCAGCCGCACCCGCTGCAGCAGCGCCGAGTGGCCAGGCCACCGCGAGCGCGTCGCCGTCCCCGCTGCGAGGCACCACGGAGCCGGTCTCGCGCCTGCGCAAGATCATCGCGGAGCGCATGGTCGAGTCGCTGCAGACCTCGGCGCAGCTCACCCAGGTCACCGAGGTCGACGTCACCGCCATCGCACGGATGCGCGACGCGGCCAAGGCCGACTTCCTGGCGCGTGAAGGCGTGAAGCTGAGCTACCTGCCGTTCTTCGCCAAGGCGGCGATCGACGCGCTCAAGGTGCACCCCAAGCTCAACGCCGCCATCGACACCGAGAAGGGCGAGGTCACCTACTTCGACCGCGAGAACGTCGCGTTCGCGGTGGACACCGAGAAGGGCCTGCTGACCCCGGTGGTCAAGGAGGCGGGCGACCTCTCGATCGCAGGGCTGGCCAAGAAGATCGCCGACCTCGCCGAGCGCACCCGCACCAACAAGATCGGCCCCGACGAGCTGTCCGGCGGCACGTTCACGATCACCAACCTCGGAAGCGTCGGGGCCCTGTTCGACACCCCGATCCTCAACAAGCCGCAGGTCGCCATCCTGGGGCCGGGTGCGGTCGTCAAGCGTCCTGTCGTGATCGACGACCCCAACCTGGGCGAGACGATCGCGGTGCGCCACATGGTCTACCTCGCGCTCACCTACGACCACCGCCTGGTCGACGGCGCCGACGCCGGGCGCTTCCTGCAGGAGATCAAGAAGCGCTTGGAGTCCGGGCAGTTCGAGATCTGACGCGCGTGGCCTGATTCCCGCCTCTCGGTCCGCCGGGAGGCGGGAAAACCACGTGCTGGGTGTCGGTGCCGGCCGATAGCGTGAAGCCACCGTGAGCACCGCCACCATGCCTCCAGCGCCCGTGCCCACCCCGCACCCCGCGCTGGTCGATCCCACAGCCGACCGACGACCGGTCGACTGGCGACGCGTGCGCCGCCCCTTGACATACCTCGCCTTCGCGATGTCGTTGGTCAGCGCCACCGGTGTCTCCCTCGGCAGCGTGGTCGCCGGACAGCTGGCAGAGGACCCCACGCAGGCGCTGGTGTCGCTGCTGGCGATCTGTGTCGTGGGCTCGGCGGTCATCGACACCCTCGCCCGCACGATCTGGGCCACCGTGTGCGACCGCGCGGAGGGCCAGCTGCGCGCCGACCTGCTCGACGCGGCCCTGGCCCAACCCGTCTCGGCACTCACCGAGCAGGCCGTCGGCGAGGTGCTCGACCGCATCGATGACGACACCTGGGAGGTCGGCCAGCTGATGCGCTGGGGGGTCTGGCTGGCCGCTCGCACCGTCCTGGCGTCCGGTCCGCTGTGGCTGGTGGCCAGCCTCACCTGGTGGCCCGCGGCCTTCCTGTTCCCGCTGACGATCGCGGCGACCTTCCTCGTCGTACGACGCCTGCTCCCCGAGATCACGCGTCTGAAGGTCATCGAGGAGGCCGCGTGGACCGACCACGCAGCCGCTACCGAGGAGGGCGTGGCCGCGCGCGACGACCTGCGCACCAGCCTGGGCCAGGCCCATGTGCTGCGTCGCAGCGCCGCGCTCAGCGCCACCATCCACAAGGCCCTGCGTCGCGTGCTGCTGGTCGAGACCCGGGCGACACGGCGCAGCGGTGTGCTGCTGCACGCGTTCCTCGCGGGCGTGGGCGTCGTCGGCGTGGCCCTGGCGACCGCCGACCAGCTCTCCACCGCCGCGCTGGTGACCCTGTTCCTCGTCACCACCACGTTCGTCGGACAGGTCGACATGCTGGCTCGGCACCTGCCCGACCTCCAGGAGGGGTTCGGGGCCGTGCTGCGCCTGCGCGACATGATGGCGTCGCCCGCCGAGCCGGTCGGAGGGGACTCGCTCCCCGAGGGTCTCCTCGACCTCGAGTTCCGCGACCTGCACTTCTCCTACGAGGCCGGCACCTTCGCCCTCGGCCACGTCGACCTCACGATCCACGCCGGCCACACGTGTGCCCTCGTCGGCCGCACCGGGTCGGGCAAGTCCACGCTGGCCGCACTTCTCTCGCGCGCGGTCGAGCCTGAGCCCGGCACCGTGTTCCTCGGTGGGGTGGACGTGCTCGACCTCGACCTGCAGGAGCTGCGCCGTGCAGTCGGCGTCGTCACCCAGCGCACCGAGATCCTGGCCGGCACGCTGGCCCAGAACATCACCCTGTTCGGCCCCCAGCCGCGTTCCGAGGTGGAGGCCGCGATCACCGAGCTGGGCCTCACCGGCTGGGTCGCCGGTCTGCCCGACGGGCTGGACACGCTTCTCGGCCCGGGCGGCACCACCTTGTCCGCAGGTGAGGAGCAGCTCGTCGCGTTCGCCAGGCTCCTGGTCCGCCACGTGCGGGTGGTCGTCCTCGACGAGGCGACGGCTCGCATGGATCCGGTCACCGAGGCCCGGGTGGTCCGGGCGGCGGACCGCCTCATCTCGGGACGCACCGGCATCCTCGTGGCCCACCGCCTGAGCACCACGCGACGAGCCGAGTACGTCGCCGTGCTCGACTCCGGGAGGGTGGTGGAGCAGGGCACCCGTCCTGAGCTCGCCCGCGCCGGTGGTCCGTTCAGCCAGCTGTTGGCAGCCTCCGCCGACGAGGCCTGGGACGCCCGGCCCGAGGAGCGCCCGGAGCCTGACACGGAGACCTCCATCGGCAGCCTGCGCCGCTCGACCTCTCCTCCCCCCGCGCCCGAGCTCGACACCAACCCCAGCCTGGCGCGCGCCACCTGGAGTGCTCTGCGCATCGAGCCGCGGTGGGGCCTCTTCGGCGCCCTGCTCTTCCTGCTCTCCTCGATCACCGGAGCCTTCGGCGCCGTCACCGGCTGGGTGTGGGGTCACATCGTGGTGACCCTGCAGACGGGCGGGGACCCCTGGCCGCTGAGTGCAGGCCTGGTGGTGTCCCTCCTGGTGGGACCGGTGCTCCTGGCCTGGGCGTTCCTGCTCTACCCGCACTGGTGGATCGCCGTCCGCCTGCGGGTCAGGCTGACCGTGCTGCGCGGACAGACCAACCAGCGTCGGCTGGCACGCACTCCCCCCGGCGAGGTCGTGGCACGCACGCTCGACGCTGACAGGCTGGCGCGCTACGCCGACCGCTGGGTCGACTTCGTCAACGGTCTCTTCGTCACCCTCATCACCTCGCTGATCGCCGGCACCTGGCTCGCTGGGCTCGTGCTGCTGGTGGTGATGGTGACCTCGGCCCTGGCGTCCTCGCTGGGTCGCCGCGTCGCGGGGCGTTCCGCGGCGGCGGCGTCGACCGCCCGAGCCCGCTTCGGCCGTTCCCTGGTCTCGGCGCTGGAGTCGGTGCGCACAGTCAAGCTGGCGGCCGCCACCGACCAGGTGCACCACCACCTGCGCTCTGTCGACAGCGGACGCGTGGATGCCGCGGTCCGCGAGCACCGGGTCCAGAGCCTGCTCGACGGCGTGCCCGGAGTGATGGTGCAGTGCGGCGTCGTGGCGTCCTGGGCGGGTTACCTCACCGGACAGTGGGGGCTCGCCACGGCGCTCCTCGTCGCCAATGCCGTGAGCGGTTTCGACTGGTTCGGCCGGGTTGCCGGCGCGGTCGTCACCGAGGCGCCCGGCGTCAACGCCTGGATGCGTGCCACCAGCGACCTCGCCGGTGGCGGGGACCTGATGGCCGTCCCCGACGACATCGACCTCGTCTCCGGGACCGCCCCCGCGCCGCTGACCCCCGAGCGGGAGCCGCTGCGCTCGCTCCGGCTCCGTCAGGTCGACGCAGTCCACGACGACGGCACCGTCGGGGTGCAGGGGGTCGACCTCGGCGTCGAGGCCGGTGAGTTCGTGCTGCTGCTGGGTCAGGTCGGGTCGGGGAAGTCCAGCCTGCTCGGCGCCCTCGCCGGCCTGATCCACTCGGAGGGCACGATCGAGTGGAACGGCGAACCCGTCACCGACCCCCAGGCCCAGCTCCGGCCGCGCCGGGTCGCACACATCGCCCAGGTTCCGCGGGTGCTCTCAGGCACGTTCGCCGACAACATCGCCCTCGACCACGCCCGCGACATCGACGGGCCCGTGGACCGCGCGCGTCTCGGCCTCGACGTCGAGCGCGCCGGCGGCGCACACGCCCTGGTGGGACACCGAGGTGTCCGTCTCTCGGGTGGTCAGGTGCAACGGCTCGCACTGGCCCGAGCGCTGGCTGCGGAGGCCGACCTCCTGCTCGCCGACGACGTGTCCTCGGCGCTCGACGCGGCCACCGAGCTGGAGCTGTGGGCAGCCCTGCGGTCAGCCGGAGCGACCGTCATCGGCGCCACCAACAAGACCGCCGCGCTCGCCTCGGCAGACCGGGTGGTGGTGCTGGCCGAGGGCCGCGTCGTCGACGAGGGCCCCTGGACCGAGCTCGCGCCCCGCTGGTCCCACCTCGCGGGGTGACGCTGCGCTGGCAGGCGTGAGTTGGGTCCGTCTGGTTGGGTTTGACCATGCGCGTCCTGATCGCGGGAGCCTCGGGGTTCCTCGGCACCCACCTGTCCGAGCACCTGCGCGTGCACGGTCACGAGGTCGTACACCTGGTGCGCCGCCCCGCAGAGTCGCCGCAGGAGTCGCAGTGGGACCCCGCCGCCGGGCGCGTCCAGCCGAGCGTGGTCGAGGACGCCGACGCGGTCGTGAACCTCGCCGGCGCGAGCATCGCGGGCAACCCCCACTCCAAGCGCTGGGCCCGGGAGGTCAGGGACAGCCGGGTCGACACGACGGCGCTCCTGGCCCAGACCATCGCTGCGTGTGAGCGACCGCCCGCCTTCCTCGCCGGCAACGGCATCTCCTACTACGGCGACCACGGGGCCTATGAGCTCACCGAGGACAGCGAGTCGCTCGGCGACGCCCTGCTGACCCGGGTGACACGGGACTGGGAGGCGGCGACCGAGCCTGCGCGAGATGCCGGCGCCCGGGTCTGCGTCCTGCGCACGGCTCCGGTGATGGACCGCGGCTCATCCCCCTTGAGGCAGCTGCGCCTGCTCTTCTCGCTGGGGCTCGGCGCCCGGCTCGGCGACGGTGAGCAGTACATGCCGATGATCTCGCTGCGCGACTGGGTCGGCGCGGTGGCCTTCCTCCTCGAGTCCCACGACCTCTCGGGGCCCTTCAACCTCTGCTGTCCGCAAACGCCCACGAACTCAGAGTTCACCCGCGCTCTGGCAAGCGCGCTGCGTCGTCCGGCCATGCTGGCAGCGCCCACGGCGGTGTTGCGTCCCGCCCTGGGCCGGATGGCCCCCGAGATCCTCGGCTCCGTCCGGGTTCGGCCGGCCGCTCTCGAGCGTGCGGGCTACGACTTCGAGGACGAGGACGTCGACGACGTGCTCGCCGCCGCCCTGGCCTGATTGCTCGGCCCAGGTCACACCGTCCGGATCACCCGGGGCGCACCTCGGCCACCAGCCACCGGCCACCCACTCGCTCGAAGGCGATGGCCCTGGTGCTGGCGCGGTCAACCGGCAACGGAACCCGGACGCCGCGCTCCCCGACGGCCACTCCCCCGACGAGCCGATCTGTGACGACCAGGTGCAGGCGTCTCCTCGTCGCGGACGTGGCCGTGATCTCGAGGACCTGCGTCCTGAGCCCGATGACGCGCAGGTCTCGTGCCGTCCAGCGGCGCAGCGCGGCGACATCCGCTGCGCCGGTGTGTGAGCCCGGCACGTAGAGGCGGGCCAGGCCTGCGCCGTCCCCTCGCGCCCACGCCCGCGCCCGCGTGCGATCCCAGGCGCGCAGGACGTCGGCTGGTCCGTGGGCGGCTGCGCGTGGCGAGGACTGTGGCGAGGAGCGTGGTGACGCCGGCGTCGTACCGGTGAGGGCCTGCGCACCACCTCCACCATCACCACCCGGGCGCAGGACCACCACGCCGAGGGTCATCGACAGGCACACGACCGCGATGGTCAGCAGTGCGGGGAGGAGGCGTCGCGGGTCCACGTCCTCACCCTTGCCCAGCCCGCAGCAGCGTGGGGCGTTCTCCACAGGTGATCTCGTGACGGCTGTCCTCTCGGCGTAGGGTCGTCCTCATGTCCTTGGAGTTCCAGATCGCGGGCCTCGGCGACGAGGCCGTCGACTACCTGGCGGCATGGGAGCTCCAGCGCGAGGTGCACGCGGAGGTCGTCGCGGGCGCGGCGCCCGACACCGTGCTGCTGCTCGAGCACCCACCCGTCTTCACCGCCGGCAAGCGCACCGACCCCCACGAACGCCCCGTCGATCCCGGTGGCGCCCAGGTCATCGACGTCGACCGTGGCGGCAAGATCACGTTCCACGGCCCGGGCCAGCTCGTCGGCTATCCCGTCGTGCGACTTCCCGACCACGTCAAGGTCGTCGACTACGTGCGCCGCGTCGAGGAGGCCCTGATCCACGTCTGCGCCGACTTCGGCGTCGCCACCGCACGGGTCCCGGGCCGCAGTGGCGTGTGGCTTCGCGCGGACGACCGGGGTCCGGAGCGCAAGATCGGTGCCATCGGCATCCGCGTGAGCCGCGGCGTGACGATGCACGGCTTCGCCCTCAACTGCGACGTCGACCTGGGGTGGTACGACCGGTTCGTCCCGTGCGGGATCTCCGATGCTGGGGTGACGTCGCTGAGCGCCGAGCTCGGCCGCGACGTGCCGGTCGCGGAGGCGCTCCCACGCGTGCGTGCCCACCTGACCAGCTACCTCGCCTGGCAGCCCTACGACGCGACCCCCGACTACGAGGCGCGGCCCGAGCCGGGTCGCGCCCCTCGCATCCAGCTCGTGACGCCGGGGGCCGGCTCGGTCTGATCCGCACTGCTGGAACGGCGCGTCAGGCTGGCCGAGGCCCGCGGCACCCGCCAGACTCTCCGGGCGCCACCACGCAGGTGCGCGCACGCAGACGAAGCGGGGGCGCAGGCATGGCGACGAGTACGACACCGGGTTCGGCCACGGTGATCAGGACGAGGGGGCTCCGCAAGGAGTTCAGCGGACGCGGCGGTCGTCGGATCGCCGTCCAGGACCTCGACCTCGACGTGCCGGTCGGTGGAGTCCACGGATTCCTCGGGCCGAACGGCTCGGGCAAGACCACGACGATCCGGATGCTGCTCGGCCTGGCCGCACCCACGGCCGGCACCATGCACCTGTTCGACCAGGAGGTCCCGGCCTCGCTGCCAGAGGTGATGGACCGGGTCGGGGCCGTCGTCGAGTCCCCCAAGTTCTCCCCGACGTTCACCGGCCGCCAGAACCTGCGTCTCCTCGCCGGGAGTGTGGGCAAGGGCCGAGGCGACGTCGACGAGGCGCTCGCGAAGGTCGGGCTCGCCGAGCGCGGCGACGACCGCTTCGGGGGCTACTCACTCGGCATGAAGCAGCGCCTGGCGATCGCGGCGACGCTGTTGAAGAGACCGCAGCTGCTGATCCTCGACGAGCCGACCAACGGTCTCGACCCGGCGGGCATCCGTGAGATCCGGGACCTGATCAAGGAGCTCGGCGCGACCGGGGTGACGGTCCTGCTGAGCTCCCACATCCTCGCCGAGGTCCAGCAGGTGTGCGACTCGGTGACCATCATCGGCAACGGCCGTCTGCTCGCCGCCGGTCGTGTCGACGAGCTGGTCGCCGGCACCGGCGGGCACCACGTCGTCGTGGAGGACCGAGATGGTGCCCGTCGCCTTCTCGAGGCGGCCGAGCTGGCCGTCTCCACGACGGCCGACGGCCTCCTGGTGGAGACCGCCCGACCCGCATCGGACATCACCCGCGTGCTCGCCGAGGGCGGCATCTGGCTCAGCCAGCTGTCACCAGCAAGGGCCGACCTCGAGTCGGTCTTCCTCGAGCTCACCGCCGACGAGCGGATGGGCGCCATGCCGAGGCCGGAGGACTTCCGATGAGGAGGCTGCTCATCGTCGAGCTCGACAGGCTCCGCTGGCGCCGCGCGGTCGTCGTACTCCTGGCCGCGGCCGTGCTCGTACCCACGCTGATCTGGCTCTCCCAGGCCTGGAACACCCGGCCTCTCAGCGACGCAGACCTCGCGGACGCGCAGGCCCAGGCAGCCAGGGACGCGAGCGCGGCGTGGGTCCAGCGGGACCTGGCCCGCTGCGAGCGGAACCCCGGGCGGTTCGGCGGTCCCGGGACGACTCCCGAGGCCTGTGCGGAGATGATCGTGCCTCGCGCCGAGAACTACCTCTGGCGTGAGCCCCTCCAGGTCGAGAGCATCCGGGAGAACGACGCCGTCGCAGTCGTCACGATGCTGGCGGGGCTGCTGTTCCTGATCGGTACGACCTTCGTCGGCCATGACTGGAACACCGGCTCCATCAGCAACCAGCTGCTCTTCGAGCCCAGGCGGCTGCGGGTGTGGGGCGCGAAGGCTCTCGCTGTCCTCGGGCTCGGCCTCGTGGTGTCAGGACTGGTGCTCGCCGCGTTCTGGGGAGCGACCGCGCTCCTGGCCGACCAGCGAGGCATCGCCACCTCCGGCGAGGCCTGGGCGGCGGCCCTGGGTTCTGCCGCGCGGGGCGTGGTCCTGTCGGCGCTCGCCGGATTCTTGGGCTTCTCGCTGACGATGCTCTTCCGCAGCACCGTCGCGACGCTCGCGGTCGGTTTCGCCGTGTTCGCGGGTGGGTCGCTGGTGGTGCTGGGGATCTTCGGCGACGGGGCGATGCGGTGGCTGATGCCGACCAACGCGATGGCCGTGCTCCTCGACGGCTTCGAGTTCTACGCCTACACCCCTGCCTGCGAGGCCGCCCAGACGACGATGGGCCAGATGACGATGGAGGAGGGCGTGGTCGACCCGTGCATCCAGCACCTGTCGCTCCAGGCCGGTGCGGCCTACCTGCTCGTCGTGCTCGCCGTGGTCACGGCTCTCTCCCTGTGGTCGTTCCGGCGCCGCGACCTGCCGTGAGGGAGCTCACCAGGCGAGTTGGGACCACAGTCACCGGGTCGTAGAGTGACGAGGTGACCTCCGCCTCCACTCCCGCCTCTCCCACGGCTGAGGGGCGCAAGCTGCTCCGCCTCGAGATCCGCAACGCCGAGACACCCATCGAGCGCAAGCCTGAGTGGATCAAGACGCGCGCCAAGATGGGCCCCGCCTACCAGCAGCTGCAGGGCCTGGTGAAGGGCGAAGGCCTCCACACCGTGTGCCAGGAGGCGGGCTGCCCCAACATCTTCGAGTGCTGGGAGGACCGCGAGGCGACGTTCCTCATCGGTGGGGACCAGTGCACCCGGCGCTGCGACTTCTGCCAGATCGACACCGGCAAGCCCCAGCCGCTCGACCGCGACGAGCCGCGTCGCGTCGCCGAGTCGGTGCAGAAGATGGAGCTGCGCTACGCCACCATCACCGGCGTCGCCCGCGACGACCTGCCCGACGGCGGCGCCTGGCTCTACGCCGAGACCGTCCGGGCGATCCACGAGCTCAACCCCGACACCGGGGTGGAGAACCTCATCCCCGACTTCAACGGCAAGCCCGACCTGCTCACCGAGGTGTTCGAGTCGAGGCCGGAGGTCCTGGCCCACAACGTGGAGACCGTCCCCCGCATCTTCAAGCGGATCCGTCCCGCCTTCCGCTACGACCGCTCCCTCGACGTGATCACCCAGGCGCGCGACTTCGGCCTCGTCACCAAGTCCAACCTCATCCTCGGCATGGGTGAGACCCGCGAGGAGGTCAGCCAGGCGCTGCGCGACCTGCACGAGGCCGGGTGCGAGCTCATCACCATCACCCAGTACCTTCGCCCCTCGGTCCGGCACCACCCGGTCGAGCGCTGGGTCAAGCCCGAGGAGTTCGTGGAGCTCGCGGCGGAGGCCGAGGAGATCGGCTTCTCCGGCGTGATGTCCGGACCGCTGGTGCGTTCGTCCTACCGGGCCGGCCGGTTGTACCGTCAGGCCATGGACCAGCGCAACGCCGCGTCCCTCACCTCCTGACCCAGATAGGCACCTCGATGTCGACCCCCGCCGCTCCCCCCACCTCCCGGCGCAAGCAGCTCGTCCAGACCTACCGGATGTCGAAGAAGTCCGACCCGGCCATCGGCCTGTGGACGCTGGGTGCCTTCGTCGTGGGCGCCACCCTCGGCTTCGTGCTCATGTGGCTGCTGCCAGGCGACGGCCTCCTCTCGACGATCCTCTCGGTCGTCAGCGCGCTGCTCATCGGCACCCTCTGCGCCCTGATCATCTTCGGTCGCCGCGCCCAGAAGGCCGCGTTCGCCCAGATGGAGGGCCAGCCGGGAGCGGCAGCAGGTGCGCTCCAGATGCTGCGCCGCGGCTGGAAGGTCGACCCCGTCGTCGGGTTCACCAAGCAGCAGGACGTCGTGCACCGCGTCGTCGGCCCCCCCGGCATCGTCCTCGTCGGCGAGGGCACCAGCCACAACCGCGTCAAGCAGCTGCTCGCCACCGAGCGCCGCAAGCACGAGCGGGTGGCGTCCGAGGTCCAGATCCACGAGCTCATCTGCGGGCGCGGCGAGGACGAGGTCCCGCTCCCCAAGCTCACCCGCACGGTCACCAAGCTGGGACGCTCGGTCAAGCCGGGCGAGATGACCGACATCCTCCAGCGCCTGAAGGCCCTGGACGCCCAGCGCGGCAAGATCCCGCTCCCCAAGGGTCCGGTCCCCACCTCGATGAAGGGGATGCGCTCGCAGCAGCGCGGCCGCTGATCCCTACAGCGCCACCGTCTGCGACCTGACGGCGAGGTCGTGCAGGCCTCGGCCGTCCTCCTTGAAGACCAGCGGCGGGACCACCAGTGCGACGAGGATGCTGCGCACCAGGGCGGGGATGAGCCCGAGCGGCTGCGACGAGCCGTCACGTCGTACGACGCGCAGCCTGGTCACCAGCTTGCCGAACGACCCTCCCAGCAGTGCCGTGAACACGGCCGTCTCCACCACGAAGACCAGCAGCACGAACCACTCGTTGTAGTCGAGGCCCTGGAACGCGATCACGGCCAGGCTGGAGGCGGCCCAGTCGATCACCAGGGCCAGGATGCGGCGTCCCCACGACGCGGTCTCGGTCACCGCCCCAGCCTAGGTGGAGGATCCCGTTGGCCTCCCGTTCGGGTCGGTGCGCCCACGTGCACCTCGACGCATGCCGGGCATCTGTTACATGCCCGAAACAATCGGGATACGGTCAAGAAACCGTCCGCGCCTACTGTCGCGGGCACCGGCGCAACGTCGCGCTGCCTACTTGGCCGCAACATTCGGCTGGCACGGCCCCCGAGGCCCCAGCCCAGGAGGATGCATGTTCAGCAACAGCGAAGAGCTGCTCAAGTACATCAAGGACGAGCGCGTCGAGATGGTCGACGTCCGTTTCTGTGACCTTCCCGGCGTGATGCAGCACTTCACGGTGCCCGTGTCCTCCTTCGACCAGTCGGTCTTCGACGACGGGCTCGGCTTCGACGGCTCCTCGATCCGGGGCTTCCAGGCGATCCACGAGTCCGACATGCAGCTCTACCCCGACCCGACGACCGCCTACATCGACCCCTTCCGGGTGGCGAAGACGCTGGTCGTGAACTTCTTCATCCACGACCCGATCACCGGCGAGGCCTACAGCCGCGACCCTCGTAACATCGCGAAGAAGGCGATGGCCTACCTGGCCAGCACCGGGATCGGCGACAAGGCGTTCTTCGCTCCTGAGGCCGAGTTCTACGTGTTCGACAACGTGCGCTTCGAGACCTCGGCGAACGCCGGGTTCTACCACATCGACTCCGAGGCCGGCGCCTGGAACAGCGGCTCCGAGGACAACAACCGCGGCTACAAGGTGAAGTACAAGGGCGGCTACTTCCCCGTCGCTCCCTACGACCACTTCGGCGAGCTCCGCGACGAGATGGTCATCGAGCTCGAGAAGGCCGGCCTGCAGGTCGAGCGCGCCCACCACGAGGTCGGCACCGCGGGCCAGGCCGAGATCAACTACAAGTTCGACGAGCTGCTCAAGGCCGCCGACGACGTCATGAAGTTCAAGTACATCGTCAAGAACACCGCCTGGCGCAACGGCAAGACCGCGACCTTCATGCCGAAGCCGATCTTCGGCGACAACGGGTCGGGCATGCACGTGCACCAGTCGATCTGGAGCGAGGGAGACCCGCTCTTCTTCGACGAGACGGGCTACGGCGGGCTGTCCGACATGGCGCGCTACTACATCGGCGGCATCCTCAAGCACGCGCCGTCGCTGCTCGCCTTCACCAACCCGACGGTGAACTCCTACCACCGCCTGGTGCCCGGCTTCGAGGCCCCGATCTCGCTGGTCTACTCCCAGCGCAACCGCTCGGCCTGTGTGCGGATCCCGATCACGGGTGCCAACCCGAAGGCCAAGCGCATCGAGTTCCGCTGCCCGGACCCCTCGGCGAACCCCTACCTCGCGTTCTCCGCCCTGCTGCTCGCCGGTATCGACGGCATCCAGAACAAGATCGAGCCGCCGGCTCCGATCGACAAGGACATCTACGAGCTGCCGCCGGACGAGATGGCCGACATCGACCAGGTCCCGACGTCGCTGGACGCCGTCCTCGACAACCTCGAGCGCGACCACGACTTCCTGACGGTCGGCAACGTGTTCACGCCCGACCTGATCGAGACCTGGATCCAGTACAAGCGCCAGAACGAGATCCTGCCGGTGCAGCAGCGTCCGCACCCGCACGAGTTCGAGCTCTACTACGACATCTGAGCAAGAGGGGCGACACCGCCTCTGACCTGCACAAACGCGAAGCCCCTGCCCGGGTTTCCCCCGGATTCCCCCGAGGATCCGGCGGCCCACGGGCGGGGGCTTCGGCGCGCCTGCGTGCCGGGAGGCAGCTGTGAGCGGCCGCGGTGGACCGCGGAGCCGCCCCGTGGAGGTGTTGGGCGGTGTCGCCGTGTTCGCCCCCGCGAAGCCCAGCGGCTACTTCAGGCTGCGGTGGACCGGCCTCGACGGACGGCGCGCGGACACCTCGGGCGGGCGCGACCTCGGCGCTGCACGGGCCAAGGCGGCCGACATCGCCGCCGGGCTCGCCCGGGCGGCCGGCCCCCAAGCCACCGCCACACTGGGCGAGCTCTTCACGAGGTACCTCGACGAGGGACGCAGCCCGTACACAGGCCGGCGTTGGAAGCGATCGACCCGTATCCAGATCGAGGACAACCTTGGCCGTGCCCTGCGCGGACACGCTCACGTCGCAGCCATGGACGTCACCCGCGAGGTGCTCGACCGGATGCGCGCCGAAGCAGGGACACCGCACATGGTCCGGATCAACACCACGGCGCTGCGAGCGTTCCTGCTCTGGGGCTACCGCCACTCCCCCAGCTTCTTCACCATCGCCCAAGCCGAGCTACTTCCCCCTCGGGTCGTCATGCCGGCACCCGCGGTGAAGGGCACCCAGGCACCGACGCGACGGACCCGGGCGCGTCGGGTAGGGCAAGCGGATGAGTACGTTCACGAGGAAGACGCCCCTTCCGCCGCCCAGGTCCGGGCGCTCTCCGCCGCGCTCGAGCGGTTGGCGGGCCCTTGGGGCGCCCTCGCGCCCGAGCTCGCCGCGAACTGCGGGCCACGCTGGGGTGAGCAGTTCCAGCTGCGCGCCCCGGACGTCCATCTCGACGGGTGCGAAGAGGCCCAGCAACCCCACTTCCACATCGACTGGGCCGTCGACCCGGGCGCGCCAGCGAACTGCCCGAACGGACGACGCGCCCGACCGAAGGGCGACAAGACCCGGATCGCGCCCCTGCCGACCGAGTCCTTCACGGGTACCCGGTTGAAAGCAATGGTTGTTTCGCGCCTGGAGGCAGTGCGGGCTGAGCAGCACTCCGGCGTCAACCCCGACGCCCTGCTGTTCCCAGCGCCGCGCGGTGGCATCTGGTGGCATTCGGCGTTCGAGGCCTACGTGTTGAGGTGCGCGATGGAGGAAGCTGGATGGCCGCTCCGCGTCTGGGAAGAGGAGCGGGACGTCTGGGACGCGCGTAACGAGAGCTACACGACCCGGACCCGGACCCGAACTCTGGCGGTGATGCCATGGCACTCGCTCCGCCACCGGTTCGCGCGGGTTGCCATCGACTTGTACGGAGCCGACCCCGGGGTCCTGATGGCACTGGGCGGGTGGGAGAACGAGCTCACCGTGCTGCACCGCTACTACCGCACCGGCCGCGAGCACACCCAACGTGGACTAGCGCTGTTCGCTAGGCAGTGACTCGATGCCGCGATGTCGGACGGTCATCCCTCGCCGGCCAGCTTCATGACCAGAACGGCGGTGCGGAGTCTCGAAGGAGTGTCCGCATCCCAGCCGGGACACTTGGTTCCGGGCGGGACACTCGGGCTTCCGGCCGAGACACTTACGTTCCGAACGGGACACTTGCATCCGCACGGTGGCCTGCGACGAGTGGTCTTGCATCCTGTACCCCGGAGTCCAGAGGGGGAGACGCAGTCGAAGGTGGTGCTCGTCTTGGAGTCGGCGGCAGGCCTGGCTACCCCATCATCCGCGGCCCGACCATGGGGTGCATGCCGTTCCATCCGCCGCCACGCGAGCCGCTCATGCCGTGCATTCCGTGCCATCCGCCATCGCGTGGGCCGTGATGCCAGTCAGCCCCGAACCAGTCTCGCAGCCACCGGCGCATCTCAACGATCTCGTCGTGCTGTTCGTTGCGGATGGTTCGAGCTAGCGCCGCGACCTCGTCATGCTGGGCCAGTCCCCGCGCCAGCAGCCGCTGCGACATCATCACCGCTGCCATGTGGTGCCAGGTCATGTCCTGCAAGAACACCTGGTCCAGTCGCTGGCCGGACAGGCCGGTCAGGTCTCGCATCATCGGCTCATAGTCCGGTTGCTCGGTCCGGTTCGGGTACCAGTCGGCCAGCCACTGCTGCATCTGGTCGATCTGGGTGGACTGTGAGGTGACGATGGCGGCACCGAACTCACGCATCTTCGCGAGCGGTGAGCGCCGCAGCTCTCGTGCCGCCGCTACCGCTTCTTCGTGGTGAGCGACCATCTCGGCCAGGTAGGCGTTCTCGCTGCTCACTCGTACCCCGTGCATGCCGGGCATCATCGGTCCAGTTCCGTCCCCACCCGGCTGCCAGTTTCGATGGGGCCGGTCGTCCCGGTCAGACATCATCATTGCGCCGCCGGGACCGGACCATCGGTCATCGTTGTCCGCAAGGTTCACTGCGACAGCCGTGGTTGCCCCTACCAGGAGCACCGTCACGACGGCCACGAGCCACACAACAGGGCGTCTCATCTCAAACCTCCAAGGTTCGCTCCCTCCACCGTGCGCTCGGCGGGAAGCGATGACCAGAGGCGAACGTCCCGCGCCCTGCTCAGAAGGGTCCCCTAGGGGCGGCGTGGCTGGTGCCGACGCTGAGTGACGGTCGGCCCGGTCCGCTACCAGTCGAGCTCTTGGCAGCCGTTGTCGGCTGCTGCTTCGACCTGCAAGGTGGCGTGCTCGATGCCGTGGTCGGTGCGCAGCACCCGTCGCGCCTCGGTGAGGACAGAGGTTGCGGTGGTGTCGCGGGCGACGAGGTGGGCGGTGGCGACGTGCATGCCGGAGGTGAGGGTCCACACGTGGAGGTCGTGGACGTCGTCGACGCCGTCGATGGCCTCGAGGTCGGCGGTGACGTTGTCCAGCTCCATCCCGGCGGGGACGTGCTGGCCGAGGACGGCGAGGACTTCGCGGCCGAGCATGACCGCACGCACGGCAACGAACGTGCCGATGGCCAGCGCCACCAAGGTGTCCCAGTAGGACTCGCCGGTGGCCGCGACGAGGAGGCCGGCAGCGATGACGCCAACCGAGCCGGCGGTGTCGGCCACGACTTCGAGGTAGGCGCCCTTGACGTTGAGGCTCTCGGCGGCGCCGCCGCGCAGCAGCACCATCGCGATGACGTTGACGAGCAGGCCGAGCGCACCGACGACGAGCATCGGGCCGGTCTCGACCGTGACGTTCTCACCGATGCGGCCGACGGATTCGACCACCACGTACACAGCGACACCCAGCATCAGGAGAACGGCCAGACCGGAGGCGAAGACCTCGGCACGGTAGGACCCGTAGGTGCGGCGTCCGGTGGTGTCACGTCGGGTGGCGATGCGGGTGGCGACGAGCGCAGCACCCAGGGCGACGACGTCGGCGGCCATGTGCCCGGCATCAGAGAGCAGTGCAAGAGACCCGGACAGCAGGCCGTAGGTGAGCTCGACGACGAAGAACACGGCGATGAGGCCGAAGGAGACGGCGAGGCGCCAGCGGTGCCGGCCGCCGGCATGCCCAGCCGCGGGGCCGTGGCTCTGTCCAGCGCCCATCAGACGGCTTCCTGCGTCGGCCGGCGCCGGTCGGCAGCGGGTGCGGCCGGGAGGTGCCCCAGTCCGGGGATGAACCGGCCGACGGTGGCCGCGTACGTGGCGTAGGACTGGCCGTGGGCACGCAGCAGGTAGGGCTCTTCGACGACGCGGACCTGTAGCTGCAGTGCCACGAGGAGCAGGACGAACCCGAGGAGCGCGACGAGGTTGGGGACCATGAGCCCGAGGCCGAGTCCGGTGGTGGCCATGGCGGTGAAGATGGGGTTGCGGACCAGCGCGAACGGACCGGTGGTGACGAGGTCGGTGGATTCG
This sequence comes from Nocardioides seonyuensis, assembly GCF_004683965.1. NCBI lineage: Bacteria > Bacillati > Actinomycetota > Actinomycetes > Propionibacteriales > Nocardioidaceae > Nocardioides > Nocardioides seonyuensis. Next base: position 3,260,941 of record NZ_CP038436.1, on the reverse strand, counting down.
GTCTCGTCGACGCCGATGCGCCAGCTAGTGCCCATGGCGAGTTGGGTGGCGAAGGTCGCCGCGATGCCGGCGAGAGCCGCCGAGACGCCGAGCAGCTGGGCAGGGGCTGCGTCGAGGGCTGCGACCGGGTCGAGTCCGAGCAGGGCGGTGACGGGCCCGAGGACTCCGGCGATGAGCGCGACGGTGAACAAAACTCCGGCCCACCACTCCGGGGAGCCGAAGCGACCGGAGATGCCTCGCCAGCCGGAGTCACCGGTACGGCGCCACTGCACCCACGTGCGCAGGCCGAACCCGACACCGAGGTAGACCGCGTAGAAGCCCAGCCCCAGGACCGCGGGCGTCGTGCCCGTCATCGGTCCTCACCGCCCGGGCGGCCGATCTGGAACACCTCGGGTGCCGGCGCTGTCTCGGCGGTCTGGTCGGCGGGTGTGCAGCAGCCGTCGGTGCACGTGCCGCCGGCGCAGCCGCACCCGGAAGCAGCGTCGCCGTGGTCGTGAGCGGACGAGGCCATGGGCGCGCAGCAGCCCTCTCCGCGCCAGGCCTCGCGGCCCTCCTTGACCGCGACGGCGGCGATGATGAGCCCCGCGATGGGGTCGGCCCATGACCAGCCGAGGGTGGCGTTGAGGACCAGCCCGACGAGCAGGACTGCGGACAGGTAGGTGCACAGCAGGGTCTGCGTGGAGTCGGCGACAACCGCATTGGAGCCGAGGGCCTTGCCGGTGCGGCGCTGGGCCCAGGATAGGAACGGCATGATGACCAGCGACGCTGCAGCCAACGCGATGCCCACCGTTGATGTGTCGGGGTCGTGGTCGCCCAAGAGTGCCCGGACTGACTCGAAGGTGACGTAGGCGGCGAGCGCGAAGAACGACAGCGCCATCAGCCGGAGCGCCTGCTGTTCGCGGGACTCGGGGAGCCGGTGGCGGAACTGCCACAAGATGATGAGCCCGCTGGAGACCTCGACGATCGAGTCGAGTCCGAACCCGACGAGCGCGACCGACCCGGCGATGATGCCGGCGGAGATGGCGATGACCGCCTCGATGAGGTTGTAGGTCACCGACGCGCCGGCGAGCAGCTGGGCACGGCGACCGAGGCGCGCCTTGTCCTGAAGCGTCAGCGCGGCAGGGGCGTGCACGTGGGCGGTCATCAGGCGTCCGTGAGGAGTGTGTCGGTGCCGAAGTTGGGGCACAGCGTGACCGCGTCACCGGTCAGAGCGAGGAGCTGCTCGGCGGTGGCGAGCAGGTCGAGCACGGCTTCGGGGTGGGTGAGAGAGAACAGAGACGCGCGGCCCTGGGGGCGGGAGTCGACCAGGCCGCAGTCCTTGAGACAGGCGAGGTGCTTGGACACCGTCGACTGGGCGAGCCCGAGGTGCGCCATCAGGTCGACGACGCGGTGCTCACCAAGGGCGAGGTGGCGGAGGATGATGAGCCGGTTCCGGTCGCTGAGGCCGTGGAAGAGGCAGGCGGCAGCGTCAAGGCCCGCGCGTTCGAGGGACGCGGGCGGTGCAGTAGCGGCAGCATCATCGGTAGTTGGCATCATAGTTCGGCGATGTTAGCGCACCGAAACGTCGGTGTCGTCCCCGGGTGGACGGCGGTACGCACGCATTGGCGTCCTCAGGGGAGTTCCTGCCGTGTTCGGGCCTGGTCGCCCATGCCACCCACTACACGTTCGTCGACTCGTCGGAAGGCAGAGCCACTCCGTTCCGCCGGCTGTGACGGTGGCTCAGTCCAGCGTGTCGGTGACTGGCTGGCGAAGTCTTGATAGCGCCGCGCCGGGCTACGCGGGGCCAAGAGGCCAGCCTCGGCCCACATCTCGACGAGGGAGTAGCCGTCTGCGTCGGCAACGACGGTGCAGATGAGACCGTCGTACAGGCCCCGCCGAGGTGTCGCCACTTCAGCAGGAGTGCGGGTGTCCGCCCGTATGGGCCGGCTGGAGCTCCGACCCGACCCCATCGCCACGTGATGCGATGCAAAGCTCCCACTTCCGGTTGCTTCGGATCCCAGGCCGCCTCAGGGATGCGGCGAAGCTCTTGGATGTCGGGATCCTCGGCGTAGCGCGAGAAGTGAGCGCTCCGTTGGCCCGCTACTCCCCCCTCTCCCGCCTTTGAGTAGCGCGCCACGTCGATGTAGCGCGGCCGCAGCTGTGGCAGCTTGTCCGCCAGCGGGCTGTACACGGAGCGATCGGTGAAGAGAGTCATGCGGCGTGCCTTCTGCGAGTGACTCCCCGGTGGAGTCGTCCCGACGCATGGTGTGGCGTCAGTTGCCCCACGCAATCAATCACACACATCCTCCGGACCTTCCGGAGCAGGCCCGGAGGTTCTGCCCATGCGCGACAGGTCGCACACCTGCAGCACACTCGGGGCTCCCCCGCCTACGTGCGTCCGCTCGCGCCGCCCACGTCTAGCTCCTCAGCCCTGCGAACGTGGACGCGTACGGTGACGACGACGGGCGGAAGCGCGCCGACTTCAGTTCCTTCGAATGCTCCGTCCGACACTGCCGCGAGATCCTCCAGCAACTGACGGAATCCTCGAACGCGGTCACTACGGCTTGTGGTGTCAGTGGGAGTGGAGGTGTTCATGCAGCAGACAGTCCGTATCGACACCCTGTCGCCACCTATCTCATGCGGGTTCTCGTGGGAGTGTCCGGCGTTCCTCGCGTGGGACTCTCACGACGACACGCTGACGCACGCAGACGACGGTCATAGCCGAGCGCCGCCCCAGCGAAGAGTCCGGCACGGATGGTATGGCCCAGAGCCGATCGGGGTATAGGTCATGCAATGGTCCCTCGCAAGCGACCCTTCACGCGACGAGCCCCTTCGCTCGTCGGGTGCCTCATGGCCGGCTTCTTCGTACTCACCGGCGTGTCGGGCGACAACGTGTTCGCCCGCCACGTGGGCATGACAGCGCCGGCACCTGCGGTGGTCTCCGACGTGGCCGGTGACGTCGACGCCGCCCCCTCATTCCAGGGGGTCCGACGCGGAAAGGGCGACGGGCCTGGATCCCGATCTGGTCATGATGCTGGAGACGGGGCCAGCGCTGCGCATCTCCTGCACCTGCTCGGCGCGTGCCTGACCTTGCTCGGTGTCGGCGTCCTGCTGTTGTGCCGGCGCGGTTGGTGGCGTGTCTCGGCGTTCTCGCACAGCGGCGTCCGCCGAGTGCTGCTCCTGGCCGCTCACTGGGTGGCAAGTGCCCGTGGAAGTCCGCCACTGCTTGCTCCACCTCGCACGTCTCCGGTGATGCGGACATAGGGGTTCCAGCGCGGCTGGGCAGCGCACCACGTGATGCCCAGTCCCGTTCGCCAACCCAGGACCGCATTCACGAGAGACGGAGAAACTCATGACCAGCACGATCAGCGACATGATGAAGACCTACCCGGCGGAGATCAACACCGACCGCGAACTCCTGGCGCAATGTGTCGAAGCATGCGTGGAGTGCGCTCAGGCGTGCACGGCGTGCGCCGATGCGTGTCTGAGCGAGGAGATGGTCGCGGAACTGACCAAGTGCATCCGCACGAACGCGGACTGCGCCGACATCTGCGAGGCGACTGGCCGGGTGCTGTCACGCCACACCGGCTACGACGCCAACATCACCCGGGCGGTGTTGCAGGCGTGCGCTCAGGCCTGCAAGTCCTGCGCCGAGGAGTGCGAGCAGCACGCCGAGATGCACGAGCACTGCCGGATCTGCGCCGAGGCCTGCCGGCGGTGCGAGGACGCCTGCAACCGCCTCCTCAGCGCCATCGGCTAACGCGGCCGCGTGGGATGGCCGGATCCGAGCGGTTCGGTCATCCCGTGCGCGCCTGTCCGCAACGACTTCGATCCTGAGGAAGACAAGATGAACCAGCGTCAGCAGAAGGAACCACAGAATGCCAGCCATCCCGGGGCCGGCGAACATTCCGAGCCCGCAGACAGCAACAACGGAGACCACGGCCGCGAGTCGGGCGGACACCACGAGGCGAAGATGTACCTGCGCTTCGGGCTCATGATCGCGACGTCCACTGTCGTCATGTTCGGGCTCACGTACACCAATGCGTTCAGTGCCGATCATGTCCGCTTCAGCGAGGAGCGCGTGTACATGGCGCTCCTGATGGGCGCGGCGATGGCACTGATCATGCTCGCCTTCATGTGGGGAATGATGTACCGGAACCGCGCGGTGAACATCGGCATCGTCCTCGGCGCCATCGTGCTCGGTGGAACTGCGCTGTACCTGTCGCGCTCGCAGGCACTCGTCGATGACGAGAGCTACATGGAGGCGATGATCCCCCACCACTCGATCGCGATCCTGACCAGCGAGAGAGCCGGGATCGAGGACGTTCGAGTCCGCGAGCTGGCGGACGGCATCGCGGCGGCGCAGCGCAAGGAGATCAAGGAGATGGACTGGCTGGTCCAGGACATCGAGGAGAACGGACCGGCCACCACGAAGGCGGAGGCCGACGAACGCCCCGTCCCGGAGTTCGGGGGGTCCGCCGCCGGCACCCCAAAGGATCAGTGGACGGCACTGGGGATCCTCGACCTCGTGCTGGCCCTCCCTCATCTGGGCTTGGCACAGCGCTGACCCAACGCAGAGGCTTGCCGGCGTCCGAGCCGGCAAGCCATCTGCGGGAGTCAGCCCACGGGCTGCAGTCGCTCTTCCGCCACCGGCCCCGCGCCAGATGGCTGATTCGGGAGCCGGAGGCGCTTCAGCAGCAGCGCGTTGACCGCAACCAAGAAGCTGGATCCTGACATCGACAGCGCGGCCACCTCCGGGCGGAGCACAAGGCCGAACGCGGGCTCGAAAACGCCCGCTGCGATGGGGAGCGCAATCGCGTTGTAGCCCACCGCCCAGCCGAGGTTCTGGCGCATTTTCCGCAGCGTGCCGCGCCCGATCGTCAGCGCCACCGGGACGTCCAGCGGATCGGACCGCATCAGGACGACGTCCGCGGCCTCGATCGCGACGTCCGTGCCCGCACCGACTGCGATGCCGACGTCAGCCTGCACCAGCGAGGGTGAGTCGTTGACGCCGTCGCCCACCATGGCCACCGTGCGGCCCTGCGCCTGCAGCTGCTGGACCTGGTGCGCCTTGTCCTCGGGCAGCACCTCGGCGATGACGTCGTCGATACCGAGCTCCTCGGCGATCCGCTCGGCAGTCGCGCGGTTGTCGCCGGTCAGCATGGCCACCCTGATGCCCGCCTGGTGGAGCGCCGCGATCGCGGCAGCCGAGGTCTCGCGGACCGCGTCCGCAATGCCGAACACGGCAACGACCCGACCGTCGACGGCGACGAACACTGCCGTACGACCTCCCGACGCGATCTCGTCGCGCCTTGAGCCGAGGTCGCCGATCGTGATGCCCTCCGACTCCATGAGGCGTCGGTTGCCAATGGCGACCTTGTGGCCGTCGACCTCGGCGAGGGCGCCGATGCCGGTGACGTTGCGGAATGCGGTGGCGCGCAGCCGAGGAACATCGGTGGCTTCGACGTACCGGACGACGGCACGGGCGAGAGGGTGCTCGGACTCGCGTTCGAGTGCGCCCGCGAGGGCCAGCACCCGGTCGTGGTCGAAGTCGCCGACCACGACATCGGTGACCTCGGGCTCTCCCTTGGTGAGGGTGCCGGTCTTGTCGAACACGACGGTGTCGATGCGGGCGGAGGACTCGATCGCGGTGGCGTTCTTGAACAGGATCCCACGCTTGGCGCCGAGGCCGGAGCCGACCATGATCGCCGTGGGGGTAGCCAGCCCCAGGGCGTCGGGGCAGGTGATCACGACAACGGTGATGGCGAACAGCAGCGCGGTCTGCACGCTGGCGCCGGCCGCGAGCCAGACCAGGAACGTTCCGACTCCACCCACCAGCGCAACCAGGACCAACCAGAACGCGGCCCTGTCTGCGAGCCGCTGCCCGGGGGCCTTGGAGTTCTGCGCCTGTTGCACCAGCGCGACGATCTGGGCAAGGGCGGTGTCGGCGCCCACCTTGGTGGCGCGCACCCGGAGCGTGCCGCTGGCGTTGACGGTGGCGCCGATGACCTGGTCGCCGGGTGCCTTGTGCACGGGGAGGCTCTCGCCGGTGACCATGGACTCGTCGACCTCTGACTCGCCCTCTTCGACGGTGCCGTCGGTGGCGATCTTCGCCCCGGGCCGCACCATGAGCAGGTCATCGACCTGGACCTCGGAGGTCGGGACCTCGACGGGCTCGCCGTCGCGGAGCACGACGGCCATCGGCGGGGCCAGGTCCAGCAGGGTGCGGATCGCGTTGTTGGCGCCGCCTCGTGCTCGCATCTCGAACCAGTGGCCGAGCAGCACGAATGCGGTGAGCATGACCGCGGCTTCGTAGAAGACCTCGCCGCCGCCGGTGACGGTGACCCCGAGGGAGTAGAGCCAGCCGGCGCCGACGGCTACGGCGACCAGCACCATCATGTCCAGCGTCCTGGCCCGGAGTGCTCGCCAGGCGCCGTCGAAGAAGATCCACGCGGAGTAGAAGATGACTGGCAGGGACAGGATCAAGGCGAAGATGTCATCGCGCATACCGAACGGGGCGGCCGCGTCGAAGCCGAGCATGTCGCGCCCCATGGGCGAGTACAGCGAGACGGGCACGGCGAGCAGTACGGCGACCAGGAACCGGTTGCGCATGTCGCGGACCATGTCGGCCATCGACATCGAGCCGTGTCCACCGTGGCCCATCGCATCGTGTGGTGACGAGACCGGCGAAGCCGGACCGGCGTGGCCGCTGTGCGCGTCGTGGCCGCCATGTTCGACCTGTTGAACGTGGCCGACGTGGTGCTCGTGACCTGGTTCGAGCATCGGGTCGCACACGTGGCTGGGAACAGACTGCCCGGCGCAGTGGAAGCCGCACTCCCGGACCCAGTCGCGCAGCTCGCTGATGCTGGTGCGTTCCGGGTCGTAGACGACGGTGGCGGTCTGGGCGACCGGGTTGGCGTCGACGGTGAGCACGCCGGGCTGGCGTGAGAGCACGGCCTCAGCAACGTTCTTGCTGGTCGCCCACTGAACCCCGGACACCTCGAGGACGGCGGTCGCGCGGCCGTCACGCGGCGCGTCGTGATCGTGGTGCCCGGTGTGGTGTTGGTGCGTGGTCATCGTCGTGCCTCCACCTTGGAAAGGTTGGTCTTGGTCGGGTCGGGGTCGGGGTGCGGGGTGTCGGTTGATTGCGTGGAGACCGCTTGGAACCGGCGCAGCCGCAGGCTGTTGGAGACCACGAACACCGAGGAGAACGCCATCGCGGCGCCGGCGATCAGTGGGTTGAGCAGGCCGAGGGCGGCCAGGGGCAGTGCCGCGACGTTGTAGGCGAAGGCCCAGAACAGGTTGCCCTTGATGGTGCGCAGGGTGCGGCGGGAGAGCCGGATCGCGTCGACGGCGGCGCGGAGGTCGCCGCGGACCAGGGTGAGGTCGGAGGCCTCGATGGCGACGTCGGTGCCCGTTCCCATGGCGATGCCCAAGTCGGATGTCGCCAGCGCGGCGGCGTCGTTGACGCCATCCCCGACCATGGCGACGGTGCGGCCCTGGCGTTGCAGGCGTTCGACGACGGCGACCTTGTCGGCCGGAAGGACCTCGGCGATGACCTCGTCGATGCCCACCTCGGCGGCGACCGCGCGGGCGGCGCGTTCGTTGTCTCCGGTGAGCAGCACCGGCCTCAGTCCGAGGTCCTTGAGCTCGGCCACGGCCTGGGCGCTGGTGGGCTTGATGGCGTCGGAGACCACGACGACACCGCGGGCCGCGCCGTCCCAGCCGGCGGCGATCACGGTCCGTCCTTGCTGCTCGGCGTCATCGACCACCTGCGCCAGCTGCGCGTCGAGGGGTTGGCTCCATTCCTGGGCGAGCCAGCCGGGCCGTCCCGCGACGACCGCATGGCCCTCGACCATCCCCGCGACCCCGAGGCCCTGGGTCGAGGTGAATCCCTCGACGTCGGGCAGGCGAGTTCCGAGTTGTTGGCTGGCGCCGGTGGCGATGGCCTGGCCGATGGGGTGTTCGGAGGCGTTCTCGAGGGCTCCGACCAGCCGGAGCAGGTCGGCGTCGTCGACGTTGTCGGCGGGGACGGCGTGGACGAGTTCCATCCGTCCGGTGGTCACGGTGCCGGTCTTGTCCAGGACGATGGTGTCGACCACCCGGGTGGACTCGAGGACCTCGGGGCCCTTGATGAGCACGCCGAGCTGGGCGCCGCGGCCAGTGCCGACGAGCAGGGCGGTGGGTGTGGCCAGCCCGAGGGCGCAGGGGCAGGCGATGATCAGGACCGCCACTGCGGCGGTGAACGCCGCCGTGACGGTGTGGCCGGTCAGCAGCCAACCGGCGAGTGTGGCCAGGGAGAGGGCGATCACGATGGGAACGAAGACCGCAGAGACGCGGTCTGCGAGGCGCTGGACCTGGGCCTTGCCGTTCTGGGCGTCCTCGACGAGCCGTGCCATCTGTGCCAGCTGGGTGTCGGCTCCGACGCGGGTGGCCCGGACCACCAGGCGGCCGCCGGCGTTCACGGTCGCGCCCACGACGACGTCACCAGGGCCCACCTCGACGGGGACTGGTTCTCCGGTGAGCATGGAGGCGTCGACGGCCGAGGTTCCGTCCTCGACGACGCCGTCGGTGGCGACCTTCTCGCCGGGGCGCACGAGGAACCGGTCCCCGACCGCGAGCTGGCTCGCCGGCACACGTACTTCTGCGCCGTCGCGGAGGACGGCGACGTCCTTGGCGCCCATGTCGAGCAGGGCGCGCAGTGCCGCACCGGACTGGCGCTTGGCACGGGCCTCGAAGTAGCGGCCGGCGATGATGAAGGTGGTGACCGCGGCTGCGACCTCGAGGTAGATGTGGACATCCGCCTCGCCGTCGGGGAAGAGGTCGAACGGCATCCGCATCCCGGTCATTCCGGCGTGGGTGAACAGCAGTGCCCACAGCGACCAGAGCCAGGCTGCGGTGACTCCGACGGAGATCAAGGTGTCCATAGTGGCGGCGCCGTGGCGGGCGTTGGTCACCGCGGCGCGGTGGAACGGCCAGGCGCCCCAGACCACGACGGGCGAGGCAAGGGTCAGGGAGATCCACTGCCAGTTGTCGAACTGCAGCGCAGGGATCATCGACAGGGCCAGGACCGGTGCGGTGAGCACGGTGGAGACGATCAGGCGCTGCCGCCAGCTCGCGGCCTCGCGGTCCCGGTCGTCCGATTCGGGCTCGGCAGTGGTGGATTCATCGCCGGTCACCGGGACGGGCACAGCGGCGGTGTAGCCGGTGGCTTCGACCACGGTGACGAGATCGGAGGGGCTGAGCGTCGTCGGGTAGCTGACCTTGGCCTTCTCGGTGGCGTAGTTGACCGTGGCGGTGACTCCGTCGAGCTTGTTCAGCTTCTTCTCGATGCGGGCGGCGCAGGAGGCACAGGTCATTCCGCCGATGGCGAGCTCGACGTCGTTGACGGCACCAGGCGTGCTGGCCTTCAGTGTCATGACTGTGCCTCCTGCAGGGGACGGGGGTTCGGTATGAAAGTTGGAGCCTCAGGCGAGCTGGTAGTCGCCGGCCTCGTCGAGGGCAGCGGACACCTGGGACTGGTCGAGGCGCTGGGTGCTGGTGACGGTGACCGAGGAGGTGCCGCCGGCGACGAGGTCGACGGTGACGTCGGTGACCCCATCGAGACTCCTGAGCTCGCTGGTGACGGCGCTGGCGCAGTGACCGCAGGTCATGCCGGTGACGGCGTAGGTGTTGGTGGTCATCTGGTTTCCCTTCGTTGCGGCGGTGGCGGTCGATTCAGTGTTGGTGCCTGTGGAGCTTCTGGTCTCGGTGCTGGATCCGCAGCCGCACCCTCCGCAGCCGCACCCACCGCCGTCTGCGGAGGTGTCGAGCAGCTGGAGGTCGGTGCTGGTCTTGGTCGTGGGCATCAGTACTCCTTCGTTGAACGGGTCGGTCATGAGCGGACGAGTCGCCGGATCGCTGCGGAGGCCTCGTTGAGCTTCTGCTGGGCCTCGGCGGGGTCAGTGGCGTGCGTCAGACAGTGCTCGAGGTGCTGGTCGAGGAGAACCAGCGCGACACCTTCGAGGGCCTTGGTAGCGGCCGAGACCTGGGTGAGGATGTCGATGCAGTACTGCTCCTCATCCACCAGTCGCTGCAGACCGCGAATCTGGCCCTCGATGCGGCGCAGCCTTGTCAGGACTGCCTGCTTCTCGGTGATGTAGCCCGGTTCGACAGCCATCGCGACCACCTCCTACCTGTTCCGGTCTCGGGTATCTGCTCTCATTTGAGGATACCCCCTAGGGGTACGGAAGCAAGGCTGCCGGAGAGACCTTCATCGAACCTTCATCAGGCCAGGCCGCTGCCTTGGAGGTCAGGCGCCGAGCTTGCTGCGGACCTGGTCGAGGAGGTCCTCGGGGTCCAGCCACATCGAGGGGTACTCGCCGTACCAGCGTTGCCGCCCCTGCTTGTCGATGAGCACGAAGCTGTGGCCGGGGAGGCCGGCGTGCATGCCGTTGCCCAGGGTGCCGTAGGCCTCGGAGACGGTGCCGTCGTCGAGCAGGAAGGGCGTGGTGACTCCGTTGGCGGCCATGTCGGCGGTGATCTGCTGACGGGTGTTCATGACGATCGGCAGCACCGTGATGTCCTCTTGTGCCAAGGCGTCGGCCTGCTTCTCGATCTCGCCCATCTGGACGATGCAGGACTGGCAGCCGGCGCCCTCGGAGAAGTAGAGGAGCACGTTCTCGCCGCGGTGTCGGGCAAGGGTGTGTTGGTTTCCGGCGGTGTCGGTGAGCGTGAAGTCGGGGGCCGTGCGGATCGTGTTGGAGGACTCGGGGCGTGAGCTGAGCATCATTGCCGCGACGACGGCGACCAGGGCCAAGGCACTGACGAGACCGATCGTGATGCGCAGGCGGCGGCGACGACTTGCTGCACGCGCAGCCTTTTCGGCGTGCAGTCGGCGTTCATGGCGCGATTGCTCGGCGGCCTTGTGTGACATGACGGTTCCTCCAGGGTCCTGGTCAGCTGTGGTGTTCGGGGTGAGCGTCTGCCGCCGGGGCGTGGCAGGCGGCGTGCGCGTCGGCCTCCACGCCGGTCGACGGGGCCGGTCGGTGCCGGTCACGCAGCGTCGCGATGACGAACACTGCGGCGAGGCCCAGGACGGCGAGTCCGAGCACGGGCTCGGGAACCGGGTCGGTCCAGGCCTCGATGCGGCCGAGGATCTCGGACAGTCCCTTGCCGATGGAGACCTGGAACCCCGGACCACCGGTCATCTGGCCGGTGTTGGCCAGGTAGATGACGAAGCCACCCATGAGCGTGAACGCGACGGCGACCGCGATGTTGATGGTGTTGGTGGCCAGCGCCCTGCCCGCCAGCCGGAGGCGGACCGGCTTGGCCCGCAGGATCCGCCGCTCCCCGAGGCGGAAGCGGTCCCAGAACAGGGCCATCAGGAACAGAGGGAACACCATGCCGAAGGTGTAGGCCAGTCCGAGGGTCACTCCTCCGATGGCGGAGCCGGACAGGGCGGAGAGGGTCATCACGCCAGCGAGCACCGGGGCGCAGCAGGAGCTGGCGATTCCGGAGAAGACCCCGAGGGTGAAGAAGCTGGCCGAGTCCCCACCGGTGGTGTCGGGGGCCCGGAGGAAGGACGGCATGCTCAGCATCCGGCCGGACAGGCTGAGTCCCGCCAACGCCAGCATCAGCGCACCGCCGGCGTAGTACAACGGTGCGTGGTAGTTCGCGATGGTCGAGGCGACCAGGCTCATGCCGAGCGTGATCGGCACGAGCACGAGCGCCAGCCCGGCAGCGAAGACGAAGGTGAGCGGCAGCAGTCGCCACCGCCGGTTCTTCACCGCCACCGCCAGGTAGGACGGGGCGAGGAAGACGATGCAGCACGGCGCGAACAGGGCGACGCCTCCGGCGAAGAACGCGGCGAGGACCGAGCCGGTGGTCAGCAGATCACCCATGGTGAGTCTCCCTCGCAGCGGTGACCGCACCCTGCGCCTCGTCGTACCTGCCCTTCAGGAGTTTCTCGAGCTTGCGTCGGGGCAGACGGCCGCTGCTGAAGAAGGTGTCGTCGAGGAGGACCAGCGGGCTCATCGGCGCGCGGTGGCGTGCCATCAACGCGCGTCCCGCCTCGCTGCGCACATCCACGTTGTCGACATCCAGTGGGTAGCTGGCTGCGAGCGCCGCGAGCGCCCGGTGCGCGTCTTCGCAGAAGTGGCAGGCCTCACTGTCCACGACGATGATCCGTACCGGCTCGGATGCCGGCGTGGGTGGGGACATGGCTTCCTCCAAGGCGCTGGTTCGACAGCGTCCAGCATCAGAGGGGTCCTCGGCGAAAAGCGGCGAGGTTGTGTGAAGGTTCGCTGAAGATGCACGGCCGTTGGTCCCCGAGGCCCGGGGTCTGATGGCCCTACCGGAGACCTGGCAGGCGCACCGTGAACACTGCACCGAGTCCGGGCCCAGCGCTGGACGCCGAGATCCCGCCACCGTGCGCCTCGACGAGCGCCCGCGCAATGGCCAGCCCGATGCCCGAGCCACCTTGACCTCGGTCGCGGGCGGTGTCGGCACGGTAGAACCTGTCGAACAGGTGCGGCAGGTGCTCGGCCGCCACCCCCTGACCGGTGTCGGCGACGCGATACTCCACCCAGTGGTCGATGCGGCGGCAGGACAGGGTCACGGTCCCATCCGCGGGAGTGTGGCGCAGGGCGTTGTCGAGAAGGTTGCCGAGCACCTGTCCGAACCGGTCGACGTCCACGCGGACCTGGCCGGCGTCGGCGAGCTCGGTGCGCAGGTGCACCCCCTTGGCGGCGTACCGGTCCCGGGCGACGTCGGCGGCCCCAGCAGCCACATCGGCCGCGGCGACCGGGCGCAGCGTGACATCGAGGCCCTCCTCCGCACGGGAGACCGCTGTCATGTCCTCGGCGAGGCGGCGCAGACGGCCTGTCGAGCCGCGGATGATGCCCAGGGTGTCGTCGTCCAGGGCTCGGACGCCGTCCTCGACTGCCTCCAGGTGGGCGTCGATCGTGGCCAGGGGCGTGCGCATCTCGTGGGCCAGGTCGGCCAGCATGCTGCGCCGGGTCGACTCCGTCGCCTCGAGCCTCTCCGCGAGGCGGTTGTAGGTCTGTGCGAGGGAGGCGAACTCGCCACCCAGACCGGGATCAGGCACCCGGGCGTCGTACCGTCCGGCGGCGATCTGTGCTGCCCCCGCGGCCACGTTGCCGATCGAACGCTGCACCCGGCGGCTGAAGTACCACGAGACCGCCAGCGCCGCGAGGACCGAGGCGAGAAGCGCCAGGGAGAACGAGACCACCAGCGCCGAGGCGAAGGCCTCCTCCACGTGACGGGTCTCCTCGAGGGTGTGGGTGTCGCCGGCTTGCTGGAGGTGGTCGCTGAAGATGCTGGGTCCGACGACGGACGCGACCAGCCAGGTGGTCAGGGCTCCGGCCACCAGCACCAGGGCTTGGGCGACGAGGAGCCGCGCGGCGAACCGCGGCCGGACACGGACCGTGTCCGCCGGAAGTGCGGAGCCGGTCACTGTCCCGTGCCCATCCGGTAGCCAACACCGCGGACGGTCCGGATGAACCGGGACTGGGTGGCGTCGTCATCCAGCTTGCGGCGCAGGTGACCGACGTGGACGTCGACCAGGTGCTCGTCACCGACCCACGAGGGTCCCCAGACGGCGTCGATGAGCTGGCGGCGGCTGAACGCCATCCGCGGCCGCTCGGACAGGGCAGCGAGGACCTCGAACTCGGTGCGCGTCAACGCCACTGGTTCGCCCTCGAGCCACACGTCGCGTCCCAGCGGGTCGATGACCAGCGCGCCGAAGGTGCGGGCGCCTTCCAGGGCATCGGACGACGTGCCCAGTGGACGGGGCCTGCGGAGCATGGCTTGGATCCGTGCCATCAAGATCCGCGGGCTGAACGGCTTGGTGAGGTAGTCATCAGCCCCCACCGAGAGTCCGATGAGCGTGTCGACCTCCTCGCTGCGCGCTGTCAGCATCACCACATAGGCATCGGAGAAGGTCCGCAGCTGCCGGCAGACCTCCACACCGTCCAGGCCGGGCAGGCCCAGGTCCAGCACCACGACGTCGGGGTCGACGGCGCGGGCGGCCTCCACCGCCTCGAGCCCGTCATGGACCACAGCCACCTCGAAGCCGTCGCGCTCGAGGTAGCTGCCGATGAGTCCCGCCAGTTGCGTCTCGTCCTCGACCACCATCGCCCGCAGACCGCTTCGAGGCCGGCCACCCGCAGCGCCGGCTGCCGGAGAGCCGGCCTTCTCGTCCCTGCCGTCTTCGCCCATACCCGCCATGGTGGCAGTCCTCCCCCCCGTCAACCGCGGGTCAGCACCGGTGACGGCACGTTCTTCAGCGAACCTTCACATGAACGCGACCCAGAGGCAGTGGTGCCCGGGCGACCGTGGGAGCCACGAGCCGAGCGAAGGAGCTGAGGACAATGATGGGCTGGTACCACGACGGCATGGGTTGGGGCGGTTGGATCGTCATGACGATGGCCATGGTCGCATTCTGGGCGCTGGTGGTCTTTGCGGTCCTGGCCTTGTTCCGCACGCAGCGCTCCGGCGGGTCCACCCCGGACCACCGCGATCCGATGCAGATCCTTGACGAGCGGTTCGCCCGAGGCGAGATCGACGAGGACGAGTACCACGCCCGCAGCAGCGTGCTGCGCGGCTCGCTGCACTAGCACGCTCATCCCCTTCCCCGTCGCGGCATGATGACCACGCATTTCCGTCAGGCACAGGAGTGACGATGTCCGAGCCTCACACCGCCACCGGGGTGGCGAACGACCGCCTCGACGAGCCCAGCGCCAACGACTCAACCGATGAAGCTACCCAGCGTCGGGGCGCTCTGATCACCGTCTGGAGTGCCGTCACGGCTGTGTTCAGCGGCATCATGGGCCTGCTCCCCCACCTGCTGCACCACGTCGGGCTCCTCGGAGGGGCGGTACTGGTCACCGGGGCGACCGGCAACCTGCTGTTCGCCGTATTGGGATTGGTCTTCTCCCTGCCCCTTCTCCGGCGCCTCTACCGGCGCTTCGGCACCTGGAAGGCCCCCACCCTCGCGTTGGCCGTGTTCGCGCTGATGTTCTCGCTATCGGCCTTCCTCATCGGCCCCGCCATCAGCGACGACGAGCCGAATCCAGGCCGCGACCGGACCCCGGTGCAGACGCCAGATCCTGACGAGCATGAGAGGCACCACGACTGACATCCCACCCGACACCGAGCGAACGACGGAGGAGTCCATGGAAACCGCAGTCGCCCTGGTGCAGGCCTATCTGCACGTCAACGGGTACTTCACCGTCGCCGAGCACCCCGTGTTGGGGACGATGCACAGTGGCCAGGTGCGCACCGTCACCGACCTCGACCTCCTCGTCTATCGCCTACTTGGTGCTGGCGACGTCCTCGTCCAGCGGAGCGCCCGACGCGCAGCCGAGCACCTAGTTTCGGCAGAAAGGTGCCGTAGGTGGGTAAGAGTCCTCCCGCGAACTACGCCCCGCTCAACCGATCACCCGCCCCGCGCCCCTCACCTCCGTCAGGCGCGGCGTTGTCGACTCAGCGTGGCGGCTCTTGTTGGTGAGACCAAGCACTTGCGGGTGCCGGCGTGCCGAGCACCTGGGGCTCGAAACTGAGGGCACTTGGAGCATGTGTTGCCTCGGGTGGCACGGTGGAAGACGACGCGACCCATTCAGGAGGAACCAACCCGTGCGTGTTGAACTGCTCTACTTCGATGGCTGCCCGAACTGGACGGTGGCTGAGGAACGGCTCCACGAGGCGCTGCGGTCTGTGGACCGCGATGACGTCCACGTGGCCAAGGTGCGCGTCGGTAGCGCTCAGGAGGCGGAGGAGCTCGGGTTCATCGGTTCGCCGACCATCCGTGTCGACGGTGTGGACCCGTTCGCGTCCGGTGGCGAGCAGGTGGGGCTGGCGTGCCGAGTCTACTCGACCCCGGGCGGGCTCGGGGGCTCCCCGACCACGGACCAGCTGGTGCATGTGCTGGCGTGAATCGGCTACTGCTAGTGCTCGGCGGCACCTACCTGTTGGCCGCCGTTGGGAGCCGGGTCGCCGAGCAGTTGGGGCCACCGCCTGCGACTGCGGCGATGACTTCTGGTGCCGACGCCCCGGCCTGATCGTGTGCCGCTAGGTCTTCCCGCGCGGGCACCGAGCGCACGTCGCGGAGCATCAGGTTGCCCTGGGCCGGGACCGGCCCTGACCAAGCCAGGGCCTACTCAGGGAAGTTGAACCGGCGGCCGCGGACGCGTTGCGGGTCCGCGGGGCGGTGGCGGCGCACCGGATGGGGCTCCCGTCCAACGTCGAGCTCGCTGGACAGGCGTCCGCGCAGCCGGGTGAGCCAGCCGCCTAGAAGTGACCGCGGCACCCATCATTCCTCCCACCTAACCTGTCTCTGCCGGTTGTCGCGGAGCCCTACCGCCCATCCGCAGCTCGGTGCCAAGTGGATCTTCAGTGAACCTTCACGAGACGGCGTCGGTCACCTTCACCGCCCGGCGAGACCCTCGAAGTGGACCAGAAATCAGCGGTCCCCGAAGTTGGAGGAAACCATGAGTAACCGTTGGAGCATCAACATCACCCCCGCCGAACGCGTCGCTCGCGTCGCCATCGGCGGCCTCGCTGCGTTCGCCGGCGCGTTCTTGCTGGGCGGAGCGGCCTCCACCGTGGCGGTCGTCCTCGAGCTGCTGCTGGTGCTGGCCGGCCTCGACCTGGTCGTCACCGGGGCGCTCGGACACTGCCCCCTCTACGCCAGGCTCGGCCACGTGTCCGCATCCCTGAAGGGGAGGACGTCATGAGCACCCCGAACGGCATGGACCGGGAACCCCTCCACAATCCTCAGGCATGGCCCCACCCGGAGTCGCCTGCGACCACTGAGACCCACCACGCCGCGCGGGAGCCCGACGGCGGCGCTCACGGCGCGCACGGTGGTCACGGGTTGATGATGATCGCCTGCTGCATCCCGATGCTCGTCATCGCCGGCCTGCTCTTCGTCACCGGCGCCGCAGGTTCCGGCATCATCTTCACCGCCCTGCTGTGCACCGCGATGATGGCCGCCATGATGTTCGCGATGCCCGGCGGTCACAAGTAGCCCGAACTTCAAGCCACACTCGGCACAGGGACGTGAGCCGACATGAAGACCCGGGTTAGAGCCTCGGTCCCGGTCACCCGCCGGTTCCTCACGACGCGCCCGGTCCGCACCGGGGCTGGCGCAGCCGGGATCGGGCTCGCCCTGATGCTGATGCTCCTGCTTGCCGGACTCTGGGTCGGCGTCCAGGACCGCGTCACTACCTACGACGACCACCTCGGCGCTGACCTGGTCGTGGTGCCCGCCGGAACGCGCAACCTCTTCGCCGACCCCGGCGCTCTACCCGCGCCGACGGTCGCGACGATCTCCCGGATCCCGGGAGTGACACACGCCGCGCCGCTGCGCACCATGTATCAGATCCTGGAGCTGTCCCACGGCAAGGCTGCCGTCGCCGCGGTCGCCTATGACCCCGGCAGCGGTCTCGGCGGCCCGTGGGCCTTCGCCGACGGCCGTGCCCCAGAAGTCGTCGACGAGGTGGCCGTCGATGCTTTGTGGGCCGAGCAGCACGACTTCACCCTCGGCGATCGGCTGCCCATCCTCGGACACCCGATGCGGGTGGTCGGCCTCACCGACGACACCGCCCTGTTCATGACCCCGCTGCTGTTCACCACCACGGCCGGGATGGACGAGATGCTGCGGGCTACCGGCACCACCGGGGCGGTGCTGGTCACGACCGAGGACCCCGATGACGTCGCAGCGCAGCTGCGTGACGAGGGGTACACCGTGCGCAATCCTGCCGAACTGCGCGAGGCGTCGCTGCGGCTGGCTACCGACATCTACGGCTTGCCGGTGCGACTCATGGTGGGCGTGGCTTTCGCAGCCGGCGCCCTGATCGTCGCGCTCGTGGCCTACACCCGGGTCACCGAGCAAGAGCGGGACCTGGGCGTCCTCAAGGCCCTCGGCGCCACCCCCGGCCGGCTTCGCCGAATCGCGGTGACGGAGACCGTGGCCCTCACGGTGCTCGGCACGCTCGCCGCGATCGTCCTGCTGGTTATCACCCGGGAGCTCCTCGCCTGGTGGCGACCCGCGTTCCCGGTGCTGCTCACCCCCGGCACCATCGCCCAGACCGCCGCCGCAGCGGCCACGATGGCGCTGCTCGCCGCATGGCTCCCGGCACGCCGACTCAATGGGCTCGACGCAGCCTCCGCATTCCGGAGCGGACGATGACCACCACCATGCACCCCACTCGGCGGCCATCCGATCACCCACGACGCGCCCTCGCGGAGCGAGCCGTTCCCGTGGGGCGCCGCTTCCTGTTCGCCGACCGCCGCCGTGCCACGCTGACCGTTCTCGGCGTGGCCGCATCCCTGCTGCTGGTCCTCGTCCTCGGCGGCATCTTCGCTGGAGCCGTCGACCGGGTCACCTACTACATCCGCACCTCCCCGGCCGACGTGTTCGTCTCCCAGGAAGGCGTGCGCACCATGCACATGTCCGCCTCGTCCCTGCCTGCGGACACCCCCGAGCGCGTAGCCGACCTACCGGGAGTTGCCTGGGCCTCTCCAATCGCGTTCGCCTCAGGCTCGGTGGCCGGGCCACAGGGCCGGCAGTTGTCCTACCTCATCGGCTACGACGCCCCCACCAGCCGGGGCGGCGCCACACGGCTCGTGGCCGGCCGCACACCCATCGCCGGCGAAGCCATCCTGGACGAGCAGGCAGCCAACCAGCTCGGAATCCAGCTCGGCGACCGGTTCACGGTCATGGGCACGTCCCTGCGCGCTGTCGGCTTCTCCACCGGCGGCAGCAGCATCACCAACACCACCGTCTTCGTCGAACTCAGCGAGTTCGCCCGAATCCACGACGCCCGTGTTTCGTACGTCCTCACCGGACTGGACCCAGGCGCCGACGCACAAACGGTCGCGGACCGGATCGAGGCCGAGATCACCGGGGTCACGGCGCAGTCCCGCGAGCAATTCGCCGACTCCGAGGCCCGCATCGTCACCGACATGAGCGCCGACCTGCTCCGGCTGATGTCCAGCATCGGTCTCGTTATCGCGCTCGCCGTCATTGCCCTCGGGCTGATGACGGCCACCTTGAACAGACTGCGGGACTTCGCCGTCCTCAAGGCCCTCGGCGCCCGGATACCTCGGCTCGCGGCAGCGGTGGCGATGCAGGTCCTACTCACCGTCGTACTCGCCTCCGCCGTCGCCACCACCGCCGCGCTGGCGCTCGCGTGGTTGCTGCCACTCGCCGCGCCAGCGGTCCAGATCTCCATCACCACCGCCGCCATCGCACAGACCACCAGCACAGCGCTCCTGGTCGGCCTCATCGCCGCCCTGTGGCCGCTGCGCCGCATTGCGTCCCTCGACGCGGCAACCGCCTTCCGGGAGACACGATGAACAGCAACGCGCACTCCACCCCCGGCACCGCCCCGGTGCTTTCGTCACCCGGCGGCAGCGGGCCCCCGAGCCATTCGAACAGGCCCGGAGTGCTGACCGTTCGAGGGCTCACAAAGACCTACCGGTCAGGCGATATCGCCGTAGACGCCGTGCGAGCGGTCGATCTCGACCTCGCCTCCGGCGAGGTGCTCCTCGTGATGGGACCGTCCGGATCGGGCAAGACCACCCTCCTGCTGATGCTCGGCGCACTGCTGCGGCCGAGCGCAGGCTCCATCACCGTCACCACCCGTGACGGCGTCGAAGTGGACATCGCCGCGGCGCGTGAAAAGGAGCTCCCCGCGCTGCGGTCGCGCACCTTCGGGTTCATCTTCCAGGACTACGCCCTGCTCGACGCGCTCACCGCCACCGAGAACATCGCCGTTGCTGCCAACCTGGCCGGGGTCAAGGGCCTCCCCGCGCGCCAGCGCGCCCGCAACCTGCTCGACCGCGTGGGCCTTGCGCACCGGGCAGCGGCACGGCCCTCTCAGATGTCCGGTGGCGAACAACAGCGAGTCGCCGTGGCACGTGCGCTCGCCAACGACCCACCCGTTCTGCTCGCGGACGAACCCACCGCCAACCTCGACGCATCCCGCGGCCGAGACCTCGCCCGACTGCTTCGCCAGCTAGCCGACGAGGACCGCCGCTCGATCATCATCGTCAGCCACGACGATCGACTCCGGGAGATCGCCGATCGCGTGCTCTGGTTGGAGGACGGGCATTTCCGCCACCTCGCCGCCCTCGCTGTGGACCCGGTCTGTCGCATGCAGGTCGAACCGAACGGACCCCACGCCGATTGGGGCGGACAGCAGTGGTGGTTCTGCTCAGACGCGTGCCGACGGGAGTTCCTCACCCAGCCGGATCGGTTCGCTCCACCGGCGACGTCCATCGAGAGCGTCCTGCCCCAAGAGCCAACCTCGAGCTGAAGATGGGCCAGTTCGGTGTCCATCGACGGGGCCCGACCTTCATCGGTTCTTCAGCGAAATCCCGCGAATCCGACTGGGTCAGGCCGGGAGGGTGATGACGCGGTCCCGACCGGGCCGATCTCGTCCTTGCGAAAGGTTCACCCATGAGCTCAACCTCCGGCACCGATCCCCACACGACCACTACCCGGCCCCCGAATGACCGCCACGAGCGGAGTCGACGGATGCGCGTGGCTGCACTGTCCGCAGGTGCCCTGGCCACGCTCGCCGCAATGGGTGGACTTGCCGCGCTCAACGACAACGACGGCGGCGCAGACGAGGACCCGACCGAGGCAGGCCTCGCGAGCCACCGCGGCATGGTGGAGGGCACCGTCTGGATCGCCAACGAGGGAGGCGGCTCCCTCACGGCGATCGACGCCGCCACCAACCGGGTCGCGACCACCGTCGCCGGCGTCGAGGGACCACACAACGTGCAGGTAGCTCCCGACGGCGCGTCGGTGTGGACAGTGAGCGGCCACGACGGATACGCCGCGATGCTGTCCGCTGAAAGCCTGGACCTGCACGGCGTGGTTCCGACCGGCTCCGCACCAGCCCACGTCGTGGTCTCACCCGACGGGTCCACGGCGTACACCTCGAACGGCGCAGACAACACCGTCTCGGTCATCGACACCTCCACCATGAAGGCCATCAGCACCGTCGAGGTGGGCCAGGGCCCGCACGGCCTCCGACCCAGCCCGGACGGCCGCTGGCTCGTTGTGGCGAACGTCGCCGACACCACGCTCAGCGTCATCGACACGAGGAACAACCGGCTGGTCACAGACGTCGAAGTAGGGAATGCGCCCGCCCAGGTCGCCTTCTCCCCCGACGGCCGGTTCGTCTACGCCTCCCTGAACGGCGCGGACGCCGTGGCCAAGGTCGACATGACGACGCGCGAGTTGGTCGACACGGTCGCTGTCGGAGACGGACCCATCCAGACCTACGTCAGCGGCGACAACCGCTACCTCCTCGTCGCCAATCAAGGCACCGAGGACTCGCCCGGGACCACGGTGTCTGTCATCGACACCAAGACGTTCACCGTAAAGGCCGAGGTGGAGACCGGCCAGGGCTCCCACGGCATCGTCATCGACCCCTCGAGCCGGCACGCCTACATCACGAACATCTATGGGGATGACGTCGCAGTCCTCGACCTCGACGAACTCAAGGTCGTGGCCAGAATTCCTGTGGGCGACAAGCCCAACGGTGTGAGCTTCTCCTCGCTCGCGTTGGACGCCGAACGCGACAACGTCACACTCGATGTCCCCGATGCGCCAGGAGGGCCTGACGACGAGATGGGTGATGGGCACGAGGAGGGCCACGAGAGCGGTCACTGATCGTCGGCACCACACGGACGTCGCCTCCTGTCAGCCATCGGGTCGCAGAGGCCCTGTGCGCGAGACGGCTGGTCGGAACGAGCCGAATGGGTACGGCTATCTGGACCTGGCAACAAACAAGGATGTGCGTCGCCGGTCGGCGACACGCATGGATGGAGGAGACTGATGGCTCACACGAAGATGCTGGATGCCTACCCCAAGGACGTCGGCAAGATCGACAGGGACAAACTGGCCGAGTGCATTGCGGCGTGCTTCGAGTGCGCGCAGGTGTGCACCGCGTGTGCCGACGCATGTCTGGCCGAGGACATGGTCGCTGAACTCGCGAAGTGCATCCGCACCGATCTGGACTGTGCAGACATCTGCCTGGCCACCGGCAACGCGCTCTCGCGACACACCGGCTACGACGCCAATGTGACCCGCGCCTTCCTCGAGGCCTGTGCGACCGCCTGCAAGGCCTGCGGCGACGAGTGCGAGAGCCATGCCGACATGCACGAGCACTGCCGAATCTGTGCTGAGGCCTGTCGACGCTGCGAAAAAGCCTGCCGGGACCTTCTCGGGTCGCTCGCTTGAGGTGCTGAGACCGCAGCTTCGGACGGCACCGTCCGGGTGTCCGACGACATGGCCTGCACCGACGCGGCCTCCCGCTGAACAAGCCAGCCCCCTCTCGCGTGGACGAGAGGGGGCTGGTGTGGTGCTGTGGATTGGCACGCCGCTCAGCGCATCTTGCCCTCCTCCTGGGCGTAGAAGGGACGGCTGCAGAGGATGACTGGCCCAGCTGAGAAGCCCGCCTCGTCGAAGAGAAGGGTGGTGGCGTGGCCGAGCTGGTCTTCACAGGCACGAAGGAGCAGAGCGTCAGACATGCTCTCCGTCCACATCATCGTCCCGTTGCGGAAGATCGGCGAGTGCGGATCCGGCAGCTCCGGGTAGTCGTAGGTCCAGAAGCGGTCGGGCTGGTCGGAGATGAAGTTGGGCGCGGCGCTCGACCACAGATGGGTGGTCAGCGGCGCGGGGATGGACAGGGTCAGGGTGAGGGTCTTGTTCTCGGTCATGGCACGGACGGTGACGGCCTTCAGCGACTGCGCAACCAACTCCACCCCTGAAGCGCTGGGAGCAGTTCCTGGCACAGGCGTCGTGACCGACGGGAACACGTCGACGGGCGTCAGTGCTGTCGTTCACCCGACAGTGAGTTTGATGCGCTGGTCGGGCTCAAGCCGAAGGTCGGCTGGGTCCCCTGGGAACCGGGTGCCGTTGCTGGTGACGGTGACCTTCTGGCCGACGGGCGCCTTCACTCCGCCGACCTGCGTGGGCGTGAGGGCAACGCCCCACTGGGTGAAGAGCTGGCCGAGGGTGAACTTCTCGCCGACCGAGTGGGCCTCGATGTGGATGGTGCCGTCACCTTCATGCGTGTGGAGCGCGGACATGGCGCCGGTGGTCGGGTCGACCCCGATGTTGGGCGGCAGGGGCACCGGCTGTCCAGCGATGTCGATGCTCAGGACGGGGTGGTAGTGCTCGGCCGTGCCCATCGGGCCGAGGTCGAGCCCAGCGGCCGCAACGCGCTCTCGGACGTCGCTGGGCGCCGGCCACGGCGGAACTGACGTGTTGTCCGGAGAGGCGTCCCCGGAGCCGGTCGAGTCCGAGACGCCGGCGGAGTTCGAGCGAGTGCTGGCGGTGCTGGGGTCTTGGTCGCTACATGCACCCAGCGTCAGGGACAGGGCGGCTGTGACGGCGACGGCCGCCAGTTGTACGTGGGTGGGTCTATTCATCAGGGTCTTCTCTGTGCGGGTGGGCCAAGGCGCAGCGTGCGAGCGGGCGCAGGACCACGAGGCGGTGGGCAAGGGGAAGCCGAGCCGAGCGGACGTCGCCGATGTGCGGGTGACGTCCGCCTGCCTCCGGTTCAGGAGTCCAGAAGGCCGTTCATGGTCTCGATTTCCTTGTTCTGGGCGTCGATGATCTGGCCGGCGAGCTCGACGGCGTCCTTGAACTGACCGTCCTCCTGCTCGGTCTCGGCCATCTCGACTGCCCCCTCGTGGTGCTCGACCATCATCTCGAGCCACATGTCCTGGAACTCCTCGTCGGAGGCGTTCTCGAGGGCGTCCATGTCCTCGGAGGTCATCATGCCCGGCATGTCGCTGTGGCCCATGTCGTCCATGGTGTCCGACATGTCGCCCATGTCGTGGCCGGCGTTGGCGTGATCGCGCATGGTTTCCGGCACTTCCTCGTCCCACTCGGTGAGCCAGTCCGCCATCGTCTCGATCTCCGGGCCCTGCGCGGCCCGGATGTCTTCGGCGAGCGCCTGGACCTCCGGGTCCAAGGGCCGGTCGAGGGTCAGGTCGACCATCGACAGTGCTTGGGCGTGGTGGGTGATCATGTCGCTGGCGAAGGTGACGTCGGCGTCGTTGTGCTCGGTGGTGCTCACCTCGGCCGAGCCGCCGGCACCGCCGGCGTCGGTGTCGTCTCCGCAGGCGGAGAGGCCGGCGCCGAGGGTGAGGGTGAGCGCGAGGGCGCCGAGGGCGCGCGTGCGGGTCCTGGTCTTGCTGAGCATGGGGTTCTCCTGGATGTGTGTCAGATGCGGGTGGGGCAGGCAACGGCTACACCCGGCGCGCGGCTGCCCGTGGCGCGCAGCGGTGACCGGGGTGGAGGGCCTGTCAGCACCTGATGACGGAGAACTGCCACACCGAGGGCGGGCCGGTGCTGCGTACCCAGTGGAACGTCCGCTCGAGGACGTCGGCCGGGAGGAACACGGCCGGTCGAAGCGGACGGACGAAGCCGACCGCAAGACGCGCCAGCAACGGCAGCGCGGCGGCGGCGAGCATGCCGATGCACTGCATCACCATGCTCGCCATGTCGTGACCCGGGCCGGAGCCGGGGTCGCCGCCACCCCCGGTGACTGCGTCCGTGGAGTGCGGCCCAGCAGAGGGGACATGCCCCTCATGGGAGTCCACTGAGGGCATCGCCGGGTGGTGATCAGAGGTCGTGCCGGTCATGCTCGTCGCGTTCGACGCCGCCGGAGCTGCGGGGGTGCCGTGGCTGGCCAGGGCGTGCATGCCGAGGATGCCCACGACCAGCGCGGCAATGAGCACGGCAAGTCCCATGGGGCTCGCGGCCCGCGCAGCCGTCGGCGCCCGCAGGGGCCTGCGGGTGCCGACGGTCGCGGCCACGGTGATCATCGCTGTCAATGGTACGGAGCATCCGTTCTCAGCCCGGCCTGTGGGTCCGTCGGCGCAGCGCGTTGACGATGACGCTTCTGGATCTTCAGCCGCTGACCGATCCCTCAGGGCATTGGAGACCGAGCTCCCCGAGGACCGACATGGCGTCCCCGAGCCGTGCGTTTGTTGCAACCAGCGGGCGCAGCCGGCTGGCGATCTTCATCTGCCTGCTCACCACGGCACCATGGAGGGCGCCTACGGCCGTAGCCGCCGCGACGTGCAGTTCATCCGTCGGATGCCCGAGGAAGGCCCAAGAGGTTTCCCGTAACTCGGTCTGAGAATTACATGATTGTTCTTCCTTCATCGGCGTGGCGCGCTTGACGAACGGCTCATAGGCTCTCTCATCGTGCCCCATGAGCCACAGTTGTCCCTGCAGTCACAAGCGTCACTCAACGCCTGGTCGAGCACGCTATGCATCGGGCGCCGCGTTGTCCGGAGCACGACCTGGCTTGCGCTGCTGACGGTCGTCGCGTTGCTGGCACTCCCCCAGTCAATGGTGAAGGTCAGCCTGAGCGGATCGACCTACCTGTGCACGGGGTACGCGGAGTGCCAGGCGGCGGGCTACACCCACGCCGGCTACAAACAGGCATCCTCGACGATGTACTGGCGCATGTACGCAGGGCACAACTGCACCAACTACGTCGCCTACCGGCTGATCCAGAACGGCATGCCGAACAGTCGCCCGTGGGACGGAGGTGGCAACGCGCGCCACTGGGGCGTGGAGATGGCTTCCCTCATGGACCAGGTCCCGCGGGTCGGCTCCGTGGCGTGGTACCCGGCCAACGTCTCCCCCGCCGGACCTGCCGGACACGTCGCCTACGTGGAGCAGGTCATCTCCCCCACCGAGATCATCGTCTCGGAGGACTACTGGGGCGGCGACTTCCACTGGCGGCGCATCACCCAGACCGGGTCGGGCTGGCCCAGAGGCTTCATCCACTTCAACGATCGCGCGGTCGAGGCGACGACCGCACCGGCGATCGCCGGAGCGCCCGTCGTGGGGGCTCCAGTCGAGGTGTCGACAGGGACGTGGTCCCCCGCACCCACCCAGGTCGCGCTCCAGTGGCTCGCCGACGGGGTCGCGATCCCCGGCGCCACCAGCACGACCTACGTACCCACCCCCGAGGTCAAGGGCCAGGCACTCGCCGTCGAAGTCACTGCCGCCCTCGAGGGCTACTCCCCGGGAGTGGCTGTCCTGACGACCGAGGCCGTGGCCCCCGGCCTCCTTCAGGCCGCCGGGCTCCCAGCCATCCAGGGAAACCCGGAGGTGGGCCAGACGCTGACGCTCAGCGCGCCCTCCTGGTCGCCACAGCCAGCCAGGACCAAGACGCAGTGGTTCGCCGATGGAGCTCCGCTCCGGGGCGAGAACGGGACGACCCTCGTGCTCACCCGGGACCACGTCGGCAGCCGCATCAGCGCGCGCGTCACCGGGACCGCGAAGGGCTACCGGAAGTCGATCTCGGACGCGGTGGAGACCGGGCCCGTCCTGGCCAAGCCCGTCACGATCACCCGGCCGTTCTCGATCACGGGCCGAGCCGAGGTGGGGCGCACCCTGGTCGCCCGGCCGGGCGTCGTACGGCCGAGCAACGCCTCCGCCACCTACCGGTGGCTACGAGACGGACAACCCATCGCCAAGGCCAGGAACGGGAGGTACACCCTCCGGCGCAAGGACGTCGGTCGGAGCCTCGCAG
Organism: Nocardioides seonyuensis; assembly: GCF_004683965.1. Lineage (NCBI taxonomy): Bacteria > Bacillati > Actinomycetota > Actinomycetes > Propionibacteriales > Nocardioidaceae > Nocardioides > Nocardioides seonyuensis. The sequence continues at coordinate 3,234,377 of NZ_CP038436.1, read as the reverse complement.
TCGAAGTCACCTTGACCCAACGGAACTTCCGTGCCACCACCGACACCGTTCCGCTGTCGGCTTCGATCACGACAGTTCCCACCATGCGGGTCCGCTCCGACGCACGCCGCGGACGCGTCGCTGTCGACGTGCGTGTGCGCGCTCCCGGCGTACGCCGACCGGAAGGCGTGGTGTCGGTGCGAATCGGCGGACGGGTCGTCGAGGGGCAGCTCACCCACGGACGCGCCCGACTGGTCGTGCGCAAGCTGGGCTCTGGCACGAAGCCGCTGGTCGTGCGCTACCGCGGTACCGACCTCGTCCAACCCGCAGTCTCCCGTTCGACCATCGACGTGCCCGGCCGCCGCTAGCTGCACTTGCGTGTGGCGCCCCTGACGTGGCGCCTGACCCTCCTCGTGCTGGCGCCTGACAGCAGGACCGCGGTTTGGTCTGGACGGCAGACCTCGGCCGTCCCGCAACGGCAGGGTCCTCGTCCGTCCGCTCGGTGCTCGAGGGTGGGAGCCTCGCCGCACTGGCTGGGGGGTGACAGTCGGCGGTCTTCCCCCGAGTTTCCCCCGAAACGTGTCTTCACAGACGGCTACGAAACCGATTGTGACGGCAACGGAACCTGGCACAATGCGGTTCTGACCTGCGCAAACAGCGGGAATCCGCCATCAGCACGAGTGGAGTTTCGGTGCTACTACGACATCTGATCCGGTGGTCTCGCTGACCTGCAGGTTCGCCTACTGATCCGCGTCTCACCTACGAAACGTCCCTGGACTGCCCTCAGCGTCCAGGGACGTTTCGGTTCTTGTGTGTGGCACCACCTCTGGAATGACCTGAGCTCGCGCGGTCGAGGACTGTCGCTGGCTCATCGGGCCACCTGGTGCTCCTCCCGGAGCATCGCCCACTCGTGCTCGAGCACCGCCCACTCGGTGAGCGTCACCCACTGTCCCTTGAGCCACTCACAGTCCACTCGTCGCGCCTCTTGGCGCATGCCAAGCCGACGGGCCACCTTGACCGAGGCCTCGTTGCGCTCATCGATGACCGCGGAGAGCCGATGCACGGGCATGTGTTCGAAGGCCGCTCCCGCAAGGGCACGAGCGGCCTCGGTGGCGTAGCCGCGCCCTTGGGCGGCGGGATTGATCGTCCATCCGACCTCGCACTGCTCGTGCGCGGTGCTGCGCCAGAACAAGATGACGTCCCCGATCATCTCGCCGGTGGCCGTCTCCTCGACTGCCAGCATCCACGCATCGCCGTCCTCGCGCAGCTCGGAGCGCGTGTAGGTGTCGCCTTCGAGCCTGCTGGAGATCTGGGCGCGCGTGGCCGGCTCGATGGGCGCGTAGCGGCACACCTCCGGAAGCGACCTGTAGGCGTGGAAGGCCAGGAGATCGCGCTCGCCGTCGAACGGCCGGATTCTCAGCCGATCGGTCACCAGCGGGAGCTTCACGCTGAAGCGACTCATGTTCGCTGCTCCTCGATCGGGAGGCCGACCTCGGCCGGGAGTGATGCCGTCGCCATCATGACGAGCACGGTAGTGAGGTGTGAAACAATTCGCGACAAAATGATTTTTCCCTCAAACTAGGTGGGGTCCGCGCATGCACGATGCAGTCGACAGCCACGTCGATGTCTGGGTGAAGGAGCTGCCGTGGCTCGACCCCGTCAAGGAAGAGGTCCTTTCCCGGATCGACCGCATCGCCGGACACGTCAACGCCGGACGAGCCGAGACTTTCGCCGCCAACGAGTCCGCCCTGTGGCAGTACAAGACCCTGCTCACCCTGCGCAAGCAGGGCCCGCCCTATGAGCTGAGCCCATCCCGGCTGGCAGAGCAGCTCGGCCTCACCCGCGGAGCGATCTCGAGTCGCCTCGCACTGCTGGAGGACCGGGGCCATGTCGTGCGCCACCACGACCACGTGGACCGTCGGCGCGTCACCGTCGCTCTCACCGCGGCCGGGCACCGTCACGTGGAGACGATGCTCGAGCGGGAGGAGCAGCGCGAGCTTGCGGTCCTTGCTCCACTGACCGATGCCGAGAAGAACCAGCTTGCTGAGCTCCTCCGAAAGATCGTGGTCGACCTGTGAGGTGACCCCGAGCCGCCAGGGGTCCTGACCACTCGCGTCGCCGACTCACCCGTGCTCCTCGCTCATCACCGCTCGCACCTCCACAGCGCCGTACGCCGCCGTCGGCATCCGCGCGGCCCACTGCTCGGCAGCTGACGCGTCGGCCACCTCCACCAGGTAGAGGGCGAACATGCCCTCGGGAGTGGCGTCTCGACCCGACAGCCGAACAGGCCGGCCGCGCTCGTCCGACGTGCATGCCGTCGCGTGCTGCACATCGTCCAGAGCCAGGGACCAGACGAGGTCCCCGGAGTCACTCAGGGACTTGTTGAACAGGCCCCAGTCCCTCATCTCGTCGTCATGCGCAGGCGATCCCTCCACAGGACCCTGACCCTCACGGAATCGGTTGACCAACACGTAGCGCGGCATCGAATCACCTTTCAGCACACCCGCTTGCACCTTGCAAGCGGAATCACCGTAGGCAAGACCGCTTGCATGATGCAAACGGATTAACCCACCCTGATCTCACTCCCGATCCGGTTCGCTGCACCTTGTCGACGAGTGGGCGTCTCGACGTAAACTGATTGCATGACGCAAGCGGATGGAATGTCCAGACTGGCAGTTGCCACTCCTCGGTCCGGGTGCCCCATCAACCTCACCGCTGAGCTTCTCGGTGACCGATGGAGCCTGCTGGTCCTGCGGGACCTCGCATTCGGCGGGCCGCGCCACTACCGGGAGCTGCTCGCCGGCTCCACCGAGTCGATCGCGACGAACATCTTGTCCGGACGGCTGAGAAAGCTCACCGCTGCCGGGATGCTGACGAAGCGCGCCGACCCGACGCACGCCCAGCGCTTCGACTACTGCCTTGCCGAACCAGCCATCGACTTCCTGCCCGTGCTCGTCGCCATCAGCATGTGGGCCTCCAGGTGGCTTCCCGTCGATCCGAGCACCACTGCCATCGCCGAGGCGCTGGACGACGGCGGACCGGAGCTGCAGGCACGCTTCATGGACGAGCTGAGGTCCGAGCACCTCGGCGGTCATGCCCCCACGGATGGTGCGCTGCGCCTCTCCCTCGCCTGACTCCCCCCGGGTGCCCTTGAGCGGGTGCCGCCGCACTCTTGCGCCCACACTGTCGATTTCACCGCCGCCCGTTCGTTGCGACAGCGACGACGGTCCACCCGGGCTGGTTCGTTCCGGAGTACGACGATCGAGAGGCTGGCACGATGCGGAGACTGACCTGTGGCATGAACGTGAGCCTGGACGGCTACATCGCAGCACCCGGCGGCGACATCAGCTGGGGCACGCCGAGCGACGAGCTGTTCCAGTGGTGGTCGGACCGTGTGGCGGCGACCGGCACGGCGCTGTACGGGCGGATGCTGTGGGAGAACATGAGCTCCCACTGGCCGACCGCCGACCAACAGCCTGGTGCCACACCGGCAGCGACAGAGTTCGCCCACCGCTGGCGGGACATGCCGAAGGTGGTCTTCTCCTCGACGATCACCGAGGTCGACTGGAACGCGCGCATGGCCCTCGGTGACGCGATCGCCGAGATCGAGCGACTCAAGACCGAGGACGGCGGCCCCATGGACATCGGCGGGGCCAACCTCGCCGCCGTGGCCGCGAGGGCCGGTCTCATCGACGAGTACGCCATCGTCACCCACCCGGTCCTGGTGGGGGCGGCACGCCGTTCTTCACAGCGCTGGACCACCCGGTGAGCCTGAGCCTCGTGGAGACGCGCACCTTCCCCGGAGGGGTGGTCCTGACGCGGTACGACACGAGTCCCTCAGGCCGGAGGGGCGGGGGCGGCGACACCAGCGGCGTCCGCCGTGGCGCCTGATGATCCCGCACGAGTCCGCTCCAGCCGACGTACTGACGGGAGCAAGGCGACCAGCAACGATCCTCCGGCCATGACAGCCGCGCACACCCAGAGCCAAGGCACGACGCCAGTGGTCGCACTGATGGGTCCGACCAGCGCCAGCCCCACCGGCCGGGCGAGGAAGGAGCCCATGAGGTCGAAGGCGTAGACCCGCGCCAGCTTGTCGGGAGCGATGTTCTGCTGGATCGACAGGTCCCAGTTAACCGAGAAGATCTCGAGTCCGAAGCCGTGCAGGAACGCGCCGACGAGCAGCACCGTCATGCTTCCCCCGAGGGCGATGGCGGCCGGGAAGCACGCGGTCAGCGCGAGAAGCACTGTCCCGACCAACAGACCGCGGCGCGGCCGGAAGCGAAGGGACAGCAGGCCCCCTGCCATGAAGCCTGACATCAGCGCGGCCAGTGCCCATCCCCAGGCCACCTCGTCCCAGGTGTCACGCACCACGATCGGTCCGAGCACACCCTGAACGCCGCCGTAGAACAGGTGGTACAGCGTCGCCTGGAGGATCAGCACCCACAACCAGCTGTGTCGGGCCACCTCGCGCGCGCCCTCCCCTAGGTCGTGGAGGAGCGACCCCTGTCCCGACGCCGTGGTCGGCGGGACGTCGAGACGGTGGAAGCAGGCCGCCGCCACCGCGAACGTCACGGCGTCCACGGCGATCGCCCACCCCGAGCCCGCCACCGCGACGAGGATGCCGGCTCCGGCGAAACCGATGATCATGGCGGTGTTCTGCAGCAACCGCCTCAGAGCCACGGCCGAGGGCAGGACTTCGGCGGGCACGGTCTGCCGGGTGAGGGCGGCCGACGACGGCCCGCTCAGGGCCGACAGCGCCCCGTTGAGCATGCCGACGGCACCGAGCAGGGTGATGCTGGACCAGCCACCGATCAGGCTCGACGCTATGAAGGCCTGCGTGAGGGAGGCACCAAGCGCCGACCCTTGGAGCAGCACCGCCCGCGGCACCCGGGCCCCGAGCACTCCGCCGAACCAGGACGAGAGGCACTGACCCCGCCCAGCCCGACATCACGGAACTGGAACACCGACGTCCGAGATGGCACGGATGGGTCAGACTGTGCCGCATGGAGCAGCAGTCGGACACCTCCCCCAAACGCGCCGACGCGCGCAAGAACGTCGCCGCGATCCTCGACGCCGCCACCCGCTGCCTGGCGCGCGATCCGGACTCCAGCCTTGCCGAGATCGCACGCGAGGCAGGGGTGGGGCGGGTGACTCTCTACGGCCACTTCGACTCGCGCGCGACACTGATCGCGCGAGCTCTGGACGAAGCCATGGCACGTACGGAGGAGGAGGTCGGCGGTGTCGACCTCGGCGGTGACCCCGTGGAGGCCATGGAGCGGCTGCTGGCTGCCTCCTGGCGGATGACTCATCGCCACGGTGCCCTCGTCCAGGCTGCCGAGAAGACACTGGAGCCCCACGATCTCAAGGCGGCGCACGAGCAGGCCGTCACACGCATGCGCACGCTCCTGCGTCGCGGTCGGCGAGCCGGGTGCTTCCGCAACGACATGCCGGTGGCGTGGCAGGTCACCCTTGTCCAGAGCATCCTGCACGGGGCGTCCGGGGCCGTCTACAGGGGCGAGCACTCGCCCAGCGAAGCAGCGCGGCTCGTCGTCGCGTCCGCCCTCGGGGCCCTCCGTCCTCCTGCCGACCCCTCGAGCGCGCTCGCCACCTCCTCTTCAGCCAAGGCACCACGAACATCGCCACGATGACGCCCAGGCTGACCTGACCGGCGTACCTGTCGATGAGCAGGACCACGTCGACCGCGCGGTGGCCCAGGGAGTAGCCGAGGCCGGCGACCAGGCTGGTCACGAGCACGGCACCAGCGACGTCGCAGAGCACGAACGTGACGAGCCGCATTCCGGCCATGCCTGCGATGGCGTAGACGATGGGCGTCGGGATGCCGGGCAGGACGGCCGCGACCACGGCCACGCCCAGGATCCAGGGACTCAGCCCCGCCGCGCGCTGGACGTACTGCCGTGCTCGCTCACGGGTGGTGAAGACCTCGACGATGCGGACGTTCCACTGCCGCCCGGCCCACCACATCAGCCAGTCGAACTTGGCCATGCCCACGATGCCGGCGACGACCACCAGCCACAGCGGGGCCTCACCCACGCGGGCAAAGGCGGCTGCGGCGCCGACCGCCATCAGGTCACCCGTGAGGAGCTCCAGCGCGACCGGGTGCGAGGCGAGCAGGAACGGCTTCAGCGGCCGGGTCACGACGCCGAGCACCACGATGCCGATGAACGCACCGACCAGGAACCTGTCGGCGCGCGTGGCTCTGCCTTCCCACAGCCGGTACCTCTCGGGCCACGGCACAGACAGCCATCGGCGCACTCCCCCGGTCGGCTCGCCGCCATCGGTCGCGCCTGCCTCCGACTGTGCTCCCATCAGACCTCGGGTCTGCGCATCACGATGGACACGAGCGCCGCGGCGACGAGTGAGACTGCCACGACTCCGGCGAGCGCCCTGGCGATGCCGTCGTCGCTCGCGCCGCTGATACTGGCCGCCGCGAGGCTGGAGGTGGCAGCCACCCCGAGGGCGGCCCCGAGCTCGTGGAAGGTGCTCAGGACGCCAGAAGCGATCCCTGCCTCGTGGTGTCCGACGTGGGAGAGCGTGGTGACCGACGCACCCACGAAGACCGCGCCGAGCCCTACAGCAGCCAGGCTCATGCCGACCACCAGCATCGCGCTGCCGTCCATGAGCAGCGGAACGCCGCTCCCGGCCGCAGCGAGGAGCATGCCGACCGCGGAGACACGCCGCGGTCCTTGGCTGCCGATCAGCCTCCCGGCCGCGTTGGCTCCGGCGATGCTGCCTGCGGCGACCGGCAGGAACAGCAGACCGGTGGCCAACGCACCGAACCCGCGCAAGTGCTGCAACGAGAAGGTGCCGATGAAGAACAGCGAGATCATCACTGCCGTGGCCACCATGATGAGGAACGTTCCCGTCGCGACTGAACGCCGACCGAGCAGCGCGGGGTCGATGAGCGGGGCGTCGACTGTCCTCTGGTGAACAGCGAGGACGATGTAGAGGACGACAGCCGCCCCCACGGGCAGCAGCGTCGCACCGGACCACCACCCGCGCTCACCTGCGTTGATCAGCCCGTACGCCGCACTGCCGGTGCCGAGGGTCACCAGCAGTGCACCCACGACGTCCAGCCGAGCGGTGGCGGCCCTCGGTCGATCGCTCTCGAGCGTCTGCCCGAGGACCAGCAGGATCACCACACCGATCGGGACGTTGACGTAGAACACCCACGACCATCCGGGACCGGCGGTGAGCACACCTCCGAGCAGGACGCCCAGTGCAGCGCCCGTGCCACCGAGGGACGACCAGATGCCCAGTGCCTTGTTGCGCTCCTCGCCGTCGAAGAGCTTCACCACCAGGGACAGCGCGGCAGGCGACATCAAGGCGGCGCCGAGGCCCTGCCCGACTCGACCACCGATCAGGACCTCCGCGTTCCCCGAGAGTCCGGTGACCAACGAGGCAGTGGTGAAGATCGTCAAGCCTGTCAGCACCACGACCCTGCTCCCCCAGAGGTCGGCGAGCCGGCCGCCCAGGAGGAGCAGGCCGCCGAAGGCCAGCGTGTAGGCGCTGACCACCCAGGTGAGCGCCGATCTGCTCAGCTCCAGGTCCGCACCCATCCGGGGCAGCGCGATCGCCACGACTGTCACGTCGACGATCAGCATCAGCTGGGCCACGCCGAGCAGCGCAAGCAGTCGCCAGCGCTGCGGATGGGCATCTGTGACGGGTGTCGCCGCTCCGTCCGGCTCTGCCGCAAACGACTTCTCGTCCATCTCAACTCCTGCTAACTTGAACATCGGTGTTCGGGTATTGCTCGGCACCTTAACTTGAACACTGGTGTCTGACAATGCACATTGGAGGTGTGATGCTCGATCCACCGATGCAGGAGCCCGCACGACTGGCTGCACTCGTCGAGGAGTCCGAAGAAGAGATCCGGATGCCGTGCCAGCACCACGATCCGGAGCTCTGGTTCCCGAAGAACGCCGAGACGGCCCGCCGCGCCAAGGCGCTGTGTCGGACGTGCCCGATCCTGAGGCCGTGCCTGGACGTCGCCCTCAACACCGAGGGCGCGTCGGGAGTGTGGGGTGGAGAGCTGTTCGAGAGCGGCACCCTGGTGGCTCGGAAGCGCTATCGCGGTCGACCTCGGCGCGACCAGACCGAACAAGCAGGGTCAGCGGGGAGCGTGGCGTAGGCTCGCCTGAACGAGAGGCGTCACCATGACCGATCAGACTTCCACGAACTTGTCGGTGCTGCTGAGGGCCGTCAGCGCAGCACGCTCGGAGGTCGAAGACGCACGACGCCTCAGGGCCGCGCCCGGGTCCGCGCCGGTCGCTGCCGAGCAACGGGTGCTGCTGGAGGCACTGGAGCAGTACGCCGCCGCGCTGTCCCGCCAAGGAAGCCCGATGCCCTACCGGATGCGCGACGAGCTCGCGATGTACCGCGCGATGTTCAGCACCAGACGTCAGCGGTGATCGGCGGAGCAGTCTCAGAGGACGGCGCCACGAGGAGCGACCTCGATGACGGCCACTCCCCTCGCGTACAACACCAGCAGACGGTCGCCGTGCCTGCAACGCAGGACGCCTGAATCGCCCGACAGCGTGGACACGACGTGGTCGACCAGCGCATCGTCGTCCTCCGCGCCCGGGTCCTCGTAGGTGACGTCGATGCTGTCGCCGCTGACCAGCCTCACACGCAGAACCACTCCGGCCGCGGACCCGTTCGACGTCGTCATGACGTCCGCCTCTCGACCGTCACCGACCTCCCGGGCGGAGGCCTCGTCGCCGGTCACTCGCCTGAACCCTACGCTCGGCGCCCCCACGCGCGCTCGCAAAGGTTTGCACGTGTCACGCACGCCCAGGGCTTACACTCAGGACTGCGCAACAGATGGCTTGCAAGGTGGCATCTTTCCCGGAGGGCTTCGTGCTCCTGCGCACCCCAGCACGACGACGACGTGCCGGGAGGCCCGATGCAAGGCTTGCACGCTCTGGTGGTGGAGGACGACCCCGACATCGCCTCCGTCATCGAGGAGACACTCGCTGCGGCGGGCTTCGAGGTGACCTGCGCCGCTGATGGGCGAGCCGCCGTCGAGGCTGCGCGCAGCCGCCCGCCCGACCTCGTGACGCTCGACATCACCCTGCCGCAGATGGACGGCATCGAGGTCTTGCGGCATCTTCGCGAGACCAACGACTGCTACGTCGTGATCGTGTCCGCCCGTACCGACGAGATCGACAGGCTTGTCGGGCTCGAGGTCGGCGGCGACGACTACATCGTCAAGCCGTTCTCGCCTCGCGAGCTACGGGCTCGGGTCGCCGCCCTCTTCCGGCGACCGCGCGGCAGCGTCGGACCGGACGGGTCCAGCACCGAACCCGACCGTCCAGCGGGCTCGGAGCCGGACCGCTCCGCCGATACCCGGTCAGCCGTCATCGACTGCGGTGCCGGTCTGCTCGTCGACGCCGATCGCCGCGAGGTCCAGATCGACGGCAAGACGCTCGACCTCACGCGCATCGAGTACGAGATCCTCGCCCACCTTGCTGAGCGCCTCGGGACGGTGTGCACCCGCGAGGAGATGGTCAGCGCCATCTGGAACAGTCCGCTGGTCCACGACCACCACCTGGTCGACGTCCACGTCGCCAACCTCCGCGCCAAGGTGAGCAGGCACTCCGACAGGTCCTGGCTGCGCACCATTCGGGGCATCGGCTACCGCTTGGATCGGGCCTGAGGTCACCCGCGCGCCCTGACCGGTCCGACGACTAACCCTCCCCCGCGAGGTGGCGCACGATGCTGGGCATGGGAACCACTCCGACGTACCTCCCGGCGTTGTCGGTGCAGACCACGAGCTCCGACCACCGCCCGTCGGTCCGGGTGAGGGCACGTCGGGCCGCTTGCGCGATGGGCGTGTCGAGGTTGACCTTGATGTCGTCCCACAGTGCGGTGGTCACGCCGGTCGCGTCGCGCAGCGCCACCGGTCGACTGTGCACGTCCAGTACGACGACCGGGCCCGGGCTGTCCGAGGCGGCGGGGTCGTCGGCGGACGCGGTGGCGCAGGTCTGCAGCAGGTAGCGCAGGCTGGAGGCATCGCTCTCCCGCGCCAGCGACATGAGCTTGAGCGCGGTGTCCGGGTCGAGCCCTGCCCACGGTGGGGCCGGTCGAGCCAGGAAGTAGCCCTGTCCGAGCGGGATCCCCATCCGGGCCAGCACTTCGGTCTCGGCCCAGGTCTCGATGCCCTCCGCAAGCAGCCAGGCGTCCAGCCGATCGGCCAGGGTGCCCACCATCTCCAGCAGCACGCGCTTGGCTTCGTCCTGGTGCACGTCGGTCACGAGGTCACGGTCCAGCTTGATGAGGTCAGGTCGGAGTCGCAGCATGGTGTTCAGGCCTGCATGCCCTGCCCCGGCATCGTCCATGGCGATGAGGGCACCGGCCTCCCTGAGCCGTTCGAGCTGCTCCAGCAACGGCTGCCAGGAGCCGATCGGGGCGTGCTCGGTGAGCTCGATGAACACGCCGTCGAGGCGGCCGGCCTCCTCCAAGGTCCGCTGCACCACCGGGTGGGTGAGGACGTCAGGGCCGAGGTTCACCGTCAGGAACGTGTTCACGGGCAGGGCGTCGCGGTGCCGCAGCGCCGCCCGCAGGGCCGCAGCCTCGAGCTCGGCCAGGCGACCGGCTGCGCGTGCGGCCGCGAACCACTGGTCGGGACCACGTGGGCCCGGCTCGGAGAACCGGGCCAGCGCCTCGTAGCCGACGACCACTCCACGCGTCAGGTCGACGATGGGCTGGTAGTGCGCCTCGATGCCGACGTCGCGAGCGGCAGCATCGAGGAGACTCGGCCAGTGGGGATCGTCGACGGACGTCGACGACGAGGTCACGCCATCTCGACGATCCGGGAGCGCACCTCTGCCACGACGTCCGCGGGCACCGTGTGCATGCCGTGGACCACGTCGGCGTGACGCGCCACCTCGACCAGCACCTCGTCGTCGCTGTCGCACACGAACCGTGCGTCGCACCCTGGGACCACGTCTCCACAGGCGAACATCTTCATCCTCGGCACCTCTCTCTGGAACGTGTTGGTCTCAGTGGCCCTGGCCGCTGAGAGAGCCGGTGGCTCGGGCCTCGGCCAGGCGCTGCTCGAGGCTCCGGTGCCGGGGCGCCTGGGTCGACTCCTGGCCCTGGAGCCCCTCCACGTGGCCGAGCTCGCTCTCGGACACGGTCGTCACGGTTGCGTCGTCCCTGCCCTTGACGACCGCCTGGGCGGCCTTCACCAGGTCACGCTCCGAGATGGTCTTGCGGTGCAGCTCGGCCGCGTCGCGGAGCACTGCCTCGATCGCGCTCGCCGGGCAGGGCTTCATCAGGAACCTGTGGATCTGCCCCAGGTTGATCGCGTCGATCGTGGACTGCATGTCCGTCTGCCCGGTCAGGAGCAGGCGGACGGTGTCGGGGTACTTCTCCCGCACTGCGGTCAGGAACCCGACTCCGTCCATACGGGGCATGCGCATGTCGGACATGACGACTGCGAACGGCGGGGTGCTGCCCATGATGCGCAGCGCCTCTTCGCCGCCGAGAGCCGTCGTGATGTCGAACTTGGTCCGAAGCTGTCGACGCAACCCGTCGAGGATCGCCTGCTCGTCGTCCACGAGAAGGACTCGCGCGAGCGTGGACTGAGTCGTGGATGCGATGCCGCTGGGGCGTGTCATTGGCGGTCCTTCGTGTTCATCGGACGGGTTGGCAGGACAGGGACGGAGCGAGACGGGTCGAGACCTTCGCCACACCATCGGCCGGCGGGGTCGCGTCCTGAGACATTCGGCCGGAGTGACTGCGTGCTCATCCGGTCGACCCATCGACATGTGGATCCGCCAGTGGGAGCGTCAGCACGAAGCTGGACCCGACCCCGAGGGTGGAGTGCGCGGCGATCTCGCCCCCCATGGCGCGAGCGAGCTGCCGGGCGATGAAGAGCCCCAGCCCGGTGCCGCTGGTCGACATCACCATCGGGTCCTCCACGCGGTGGAACTTGTCGAAGACGAGGTCGAGCTGGTCGGCGGGGATCCCCTGCCCGCGGTCGGTTACCGTGACCCGACCGAGGCGCCCGACCGTGTCGACGGAGACATCGACCGGCCTGTCCGCCTCGGAGTACTTGAGGGCGTTGGCGACGAGGTTGCTCACGATCTGCACCACCCGCGTCGAGTCGCAGACGATGCGCACGGGTGTCGCGAGACTGTCGAGGTGGAGACGGCCGGACGCCTCGGGGAAGTCGTCGCACGCCACTGCAACGAGGCTGCCCAGGTCGGCCTCACTCGTCGACAGCGAGTGAGCCGGCTCCGCCTCGGACGTGATCGTCGAGGCTGTGAGCAGGTCCTCGACGAGCCTCGCGAGATGGTCGGCACGGTCCACGATCACGCCCAGGGCACGCGCGCGCTGCTCCGGGGACATGGAGTCGCCCCGGTCCCGCAACATGCCGGCGTACCCCTTGATCGGGGTCAGCGGGGTCCTCAGCTCGTGCGAGACGGTGGCGATGAAGTCGTTCTTCATCCGTTGCACCCGGCGCTCGGCGGACAGGTCGCGGACGATGATCACGTCGCGGACCAGCACGTCGCCGTCGAAGACTCCGGCGTGCGCGAACCTCGTGTCCCGCCTCTCCCCGTCGGCGCGCACCAGCTCGGCGTCGACCGCGCAGTGCGGGAGCCCCGGGGACATCCTCCGGGCGCCTTCGGCGAACGGGTCGACCCTGGTGCTCTCCTCGTTCTCGACCACCACGACGTCCCGGATCATCGCCCCGACCGCCTCCCCCGCGGGGACGCCGGTGATGCGGGCCATGGCGGGGCTCCACACCTCGATCTCACCGTGACCGGCCAGCACCATGATCCCGTCGCTGGCCTGGTCGACGACGGCACGGAGCTTGCTGGTCTCCTCGACCAGGCGGACCATGTGGTCTGCGTTCTGCAGAGCCACCGCGAACGAGCTCGCCAGGGAGCTGAGGGACGTGAGGTCCCGCTCGCGCAGCCGGCTCTTCGCGTTGGTCGCCACGACGACAGTTCCGGCAGGAAGGCCGTCGACCACCACCGGTGCCGTCATCGCGCTGCTCCAGCCCGGCGGCAGGTCGGCATCCTCGACGATCTCGAGGCGCCGAGTGCTGTCGAGCCGGCCGCAGTCGACGGTGACGGGCCCGGCGTCGGGGACCGAGTCGTCCACCTGTGCGCCGCTCCCGTCGTCGAAGCGCACGAGTGAGACCTCGGCGTCGAACTCCTCCCGCACCATGTGCAGGAACGCGGACACAGCCCGTTCCCGGGTGGGGCCGGAGGCGAGCACCTGGGAGTACTCGAGGACCCGGGCCGAACGTCGCCGTTCCTCCTGCTTCTCCACCGACGCGCCGTAGGCGTAGCGCAGGGCGACTGCGGGTAGCACCGAGCACGGGAGGAGCACCGGGGTGGCCACCGACATGGCCAGGGCCGTCCCCGTCACGCCGACGGTCCCGATGATCGTGAGGAACGACAGCGGTGCGTCCTCGCGTACGACGTCCCAGGGACGAGCACCGGCGATGGCGCCGAGGAGCACCGCCATGTGCACCAGGTTGATCGCCACGAAGGCAGCCGTGGCCACGATCATGGCGAGGACGAGCCTGACGTCGAACACCCCGTCGCGGGGCATGATCCAGTGCACCAGCAAGGCGGCTGCGCACGACGCCGTCGTGTAGACGCCGATGTTGTACAGCACCTTCAGCGCGTCCCGGCGTCGTACGACGTAGGCGAGGAGGATGCCGGCCAGCGTGACGATGACGGCCTGCCGGAGCGGCAGCACCAGCGCGTTGAGGAGCACGACGCCGTCCAGCAGGGTCAGCTCCTCGACCGCGTCCCCGTCGTGCCGCATCCGTACGGCGATGAGCTCGGCAGCGCACGTGAGGACGAGCAGAACCAGTGGCAGCCATCCACCCTCGAGCCACGAGATCTCGAACGCGCCCGCATGGGTGTCACCAAGGGCGAAGGTGAGGAGGAGGACCGTGACGCCGATTCCCACCGTGCCCGCGACCACCTGGTGCACCGAGAGTCCCACCTGGGGCTCCGGGGCCGGCCCGGGTCCGGGACCGGCGCCGAGCAGCGCTGGGTCCTGCTCCTCAGCGAGCGTCGCCACCGTCGTCACCTCACCGCTTCCGGGTCAGTTCCACGCCAGGGCCCAGGAGCGGGCCGCCCAGTCGTCGCCGGCCCAGGAACGTGCCGCCCAGTCGTCGCCCGCCCAGGAACGTGCCGCCCAGTCGTCACCCGCCCACGAGCGTGCCGCCCAGTCGTCGCCCGCCCAGGAACGTGCCGCCCAGTCGTCGCCCGCCCACGAGCGAGCCGCCCACGACCTGGCTGCCCACTCCTCGCCCGACGTCTGGTCATCGCCCCACGCTGTGGCCGCCCACGAGCGCGCAGCCCATGAGCGAGCCGCAGGGTTCAGGGCCGCCCAGGACCGCGCGGCCCACGAGCGAGCCGCAGGGTTCAGCTGGTTCCACGCCTGCGTGGCAGCCGCCTTGTCCCCACGGGCGAAGGCGTCGGTCAGCGCCACCCAGCGGCCGGGGCCGCCCGGGACAGGGCTCGTCGAAGTCGGCGTGTGGGGGATCTTCGAGGTGCGCGCGAGCTCGAGGGCTGCGCGGAGGTCCAGGCCTCCGGCACCGGCGCCCGTCACGCGGGCGAGCTCGCCGTCCTGGTAGGCCGTCCTTGTGAGGAGGTACTTGACCTGGTCGGGCCGCAGGCGCGGGCTCGCGGAGAGGATCCCGGCCACTGCTCCCGAGGTCACCGCGGCGGACGCGGACGTCCCGGAGGCGCGGACGTGTGCGTCACCGACGCGGGCGTCCGGGTAGGTCAGGTCGATGTTGCTGCCAGGGGCGAGCAGGCCGACGACGTGCGCGCCGGGAGCGACGAGGTCCGGCTTGCTGACCCCCTGGTCGGTGGGGCCGCGACCGGAGAACGCGGTCACGCTGTCGTCCGCACGGGACGCGGTGGAGGCGTCGGCGAGGCCACCCGCGGTGAGGAGCCCCGGATCGGTTCCCGGGCTGTTGACGGTGCCCTCGGCCGGCCCGGTGTTGCCCGAGGGGACCACCACGGTGAGTCCTCGGTTCCACAAGGTCCGCAGTGCTCGGTTGAGCGGGTCGACCTGGTAGGGCAGGGGGCTGTCCGAGACGAGGGAGAGGTTGACGACCGAGGTGCCGTACTGCTTGGCCGTGTCGGCCACCTGCTGCAGTCCCTGGAGGACCAGGATCAGGCTGGTGGCGCCGGTGTCGTCGGCGACCTTGACGTCGAGGATCCTGGCTCGCGGAGCCACGCCCTGGTAGCGCCCCTGCGAGGAGACGCCGCTTGCCGCGATCACGCCGGCCAGGTAGGTCCCGTGCCCGAAGCCGTCGCCAGGTCCGGTCCCGGTCACGTCGATGTGCTCGAGACGGCCATCCAGCTCTGCGACCTCGGCCACACCGGTGTCCACGAGAGCGACCGTCACGCCGGCACCCTCGTCCCCGGTCGCTGCCAGTCCGAGGGTCTCACGCACCAGCGCGCTCTTCTTGACCTCGCCGGGCTCCTCGGAGGCGAAGGCCACGGCCCTGTCCGGGACGACCGTGTAGCCGCTCGGGAGCGAAGCGCCCGCCGGCAGCTTCGCGACGACCCCGTCTACCAGGGCGAGCTCCGCAGTGACCTCTCCCCCGGCGACCCGCACCTGGTGGGCCGTTGCGTCGGTGCCCGGGCCGGTGACGACGACGGTCGCGGTGCCGCCGTCCACCACGGCGGGCTGGCCCGTCGAGGCAACCGGAGCCAGGGCAGCCAGGCCCCCGGTCACGAGCAGTGCGGTGATCCCCCCGACCCAGCGCCGTGGCGCGCGACGCGCAGCCTCTCGGGATGGCGTGCGGTCCGTCTGGTCAGTCATGGTGCCCCTCCGGGTCATCGCGCTGGTCCTTCCTGTGCCGTGCACCCCTGGATGGGGAGTCGGATCTCGAACGTGGTGCCGATTCCTTGGTGCGAGTCCACCGAGATGGTTCCCTCGTGCTTGTTGACGATCGCCCGGACGAGGGCGAGCCCCTGTCCGGTGCCGCGCCCGACTTCCTTCGTGGTGAAGAACGGCTCGAAGATCTGGAGCTTGAGGTGCTCGGGCATCCCGCCACCGGTGTCGCTCACCGAGACGACCACGTCGTCGTCGTCCGTGCGCGTGGCGATCGTGATCTTGCCGTGACGCCCGGTCTCCTCGATGGCGTCGGCGGCGTTCACGACGAGGTTCAGGAAGACCTGGTTCAGGTCGCCGAGGTTGCACACGACCGGAGGCAGGTCCTCGAAGTCCAGCTCCACGTCGGCGAAGTAGCGGAACTGGTTCTGCGCGACCGTCACGGTCGCGCGGAGCGCCTCGTTGAGGTTCGCCGGGGACTGCTCCCGAGAACCGGGGTGGCTGAAGGTCTTCATCGCGCGCACCAGCGAGGCGACGCGCTCGACGCCGTCGAGGCTCTGCTGGATGGCGAGAGGCACTTCCTCGGAGAGGTAGTCGATGTCGGCGATGCCTTCGGCGCGGTCGATCTCGACCTGTCGCTCGGCCCACGACATGGGGTTGCCGTCAGGGCTCAGGACGTCACGGTAGGAGCAGACCAGGGTGAGCATGGTCTCGTAGCACTCGGCGAGGAACCGCGTGTTGTCCCCGACGAACTGGATGGGGGTGTTGATCTCGTGCGCCAGTCCGGCCGAGAGCCGCCCGAGGGCCTCGAGCTTGGACAGGTGCTGCGCCTCCACCTCGCGTGCGTGGCGAGCGGACACGTCGGCGATGACGCCGACCACGCCGAGGACCCTGTTCTCCTCGTCGACCAGAGGACGGGCGAGCAGCTCGACCATCACCTCGTCGCCGGTGAGCCGGGCCAGGCGGCACTGCAGGACCGGCGGCGTGGTGGTCCCTCGGACCTCGTCGAGCCAGTCGCCGAAGCCCTCTTCGTCCTCGGTGTGGAGGAAGTCGCTCAGACGTGCTCCGAGCGAGCGCACCACCCCGAAGCCGCTGAGCTGGCTCCAGGTGGGTGTGAGCGACACCAGCCGATCGCTCTGGTCGAGGTGGAAGACCACGTGGCCCGCCTTGTCGACGACCGTGTGGTACGACAGCAGGGTCCGGCGCAGCTCGAGGAGACGGACCGCCTGCTCGGCCAGCGAGCGGAGGAAGTGTCGCGTGCGCTCGTCCAGGGCGACGGGGTCGGAGTCGGCCACGAACAGGCAGCCGAGGGTGTAGCCGTCGCTCGTGACGCACGGCACCGCCACCAGGGCGCCGGCCCCGATGGCGCGTCCGAGTACACCGGTGCCGGTCGGGGCGGCGGTTGACGTGCCGAGCAGCTGGTCGGCCGAGAGCTCCTCGGGGTCGGCACCGAGCAGGGACTTGAACCACACCCGGTCGGAGCCGAAGAAGGCGATGCCGGCGATGTCCGTGCCGGCGATCCCGCGAGCCAGGTCGGCAAGCTGGTCGAAGCCCTCGTCGGGAGGGGTGTCGAGGATCGTGTAGCGGGCGAGCGCACGAAGGCGTCCCGCCTCGTCGGAGGACGGGAAGGGGGTGGCGGACAGGTCACGCTCCGCCACGGTGACGCTAGGCACAGGCCGACCCGGTGGCGAGGTAGCCGAGGACGCGGAGGAGCTGCTCGGAGTCGATGGGCTTGGGCAGGAGGAAGTCGACGCCCCCGGTCCAGGCCTCCCACGACTGGGAGTCCCCGGCAGCGGCGGTCACCATGACCACGGGGAGCTGCGAGCCACCGTCGGTGCGACGGATCTCGGTGAGGACCTGGTGCCCGCTCATGCCGGGCATCATCACGTCGAGCAGGACGCAGTCCGGGCGCTCGGTGCGAATGGCCTCGAGGGCCGCCGGACCGTCGATCGCGAAGCGCACGTCGTGCCCGTTCATCTCCAGGAGGTCACCGACGTAACCCCTGACCCCGGCGTCGTCATCGACAACGAGTACGGCTGACATGGCGGTCTCCTTCCGCTGCCTACCGCCATCCGTGGCGGCTGGTGATACAGGTCACCGAGTTGCCGATCGGCAGGGCGGAGGCGTTCCTGAGGAGTTCTCGCGAGACTTTTCTCGCGTCAGGGAACCGGGTCGTCAGGGGCGCACGTGGAGCCCCAGGTTGGCGGCCGCGTCGCGGAGCTGTGACGACAGGATCAGCGCGCCTCCAGTGACGGACGCGGTGTTCGCCGTCGCTGTCGCCTGGTTGGCATGGAGGATGCCGACGAGCTTGCCCCGGCCGCTGAGGTCGTTGCCCGACACGCTGACGCGACCGGCGACCAGCTCGACCGGTCCGGAGTCGACCACGTTCTCCCCGATCCTGGCGCTCGCCCAGGCGAACCTGTCCCCGTCGTCCCGGCTCCCTGCGTCGAGCAGCCACGCGAACCGGTTCTGGTGCAGGTCCAGCCGGGCGGGCCCAGTCTCCACGGAGGGCGGGTCCTCCGCCTTCTCGACCAGCTCCTCCAGCCTCTCCTCCAGCTCCTCGATGCGATCGGGGGACGCCACACCGTTGGTGCTGATCCCGCCGGCCAGGTCGTTGCTGACCACCCACACCGCTCCCCTCATGCGCTCGAGCGCGATCGCCGCGCGCGCGATCCCCGAGACGGCATCGACGCCCGCAGCCATCTCGCGGATCTCGGGAAGGACCTCCTCGAACTCCTCGGCGGAGGCACCGTCGCGGATGAGTCGGGCGATCCGGTGCAGCGTCTCCGCGGACGGACGGTGCGAGGTCGACAGCCAGTCGAACGCGACGAGCTGGTCGGCGGCGTGCTCACGCCGACTGACAGCCGCGCGTCGGTTGCTCGCCACCAGCCGGTCGAGCTCCTCCCGACTGCCCGTCCGAGCCGCCTCGAGCAGCGCCTTGACCGGGCCGGTGAAGGGGTCGGAGTCCTCCTCCCCCTTGACGTGCGAGGCCCGCATCGCGCAGTCGCGGATTCGCGTCGGGCCGCACTCGAAGAGGTGCACGAGGACAGGCAGCTCCGGGCTGTCGGTGCGCACCCGCAGCCCGTGGAACGTCACCTGGATGCAGCCGGCCACGAGCACCAACCCGTCCGACAGGTCCTCGGCCCCCACCAGGTCGAGGTCGCTCAGCTCGAGCACCTCGAGCTTGTGAAGTCGCAACGGGGTCGCCAGGTGGAGCGTGGCACCACACCCGTGCACGTCCAGGCGCCGCAGGTAGTCGATCTCGGAGCCGTCCCACCGGTGCTCCCCCGGCAGGAGGCACACGCAGGCGATCCCCTCGCGTCGCTCCGCAAGGTCGCGCAACGCCTCCTCGAGCGTGGCGTAGTCGCCCCCCTCACCCACGGTGGCGCAGCACTCGGCCGTCTCCGACCCACCTCCGCGCAGGCAGAGCGTGTCGAGCGCCTCCTGCACCGTCGCCACGCCGGACAGGTCACTGCACGCGCCCGGCTGGTAGGCCACCTTCGACGCGAGCCGGGTGCGCGCGCTGAACCGGACCGGCAGGCCGACAGCGTTGCCGCCCCAGTCCAGCAGGCGCGCCTCCAGGGTCTGCAGCACGAAGGGGTCGACCGCCCACTGGACCGCCGCCGTGCCATCGGCCGTCGTCGCGACCGTGACCGGCCCGCTCCCCCCGTTCACGGTTCCGGACCCTGACCCCACGAGGGTGAAGCGGACTGACCGACCGGAGACCGGGATCGGTCCGCGGGAGACGCCCACCCGGGGCGCGACCGGCAGCGGGACCGGTGCCGGCGCGAGCGTGTCGGGAGTGACCTCCTGCCCGTCGCCCGCGACGTAGAACAGGCTCTCCATCCCGCTCAGTGGTGGGAACACCGGCCGTACGTCGACCACGGTGCCGCCGTCGACGACCGCGAGCCCTGCGTAGTGGGCGTGCACCCCCAGGGCAGGCTGGGCGGTGGCGACGTGGCCGGTGGGGTCTGCAGTCCGCGCCGGGACCAGCCAGTGGTCGCCAGTCCGGAAGACACCGCCGACGGCGTCGGAGCTGAAGCCGACGGTGATGCCGTGCTCGAGGACCAGCTTGGTGCCTGGTCCGGGGATGGTGATCGAGCCGGTGGCCAGCGCAGGGTCGACCACTGCGTTGCCACCCTCGTCGAGGAGGGTGCCGCCCTGGTCCCAGCGTCGTACCCGCAGGTTGCTCCCAGCCACCGGCCTGCCCTGGGAGTCCAGGGCGAAGTCGGTCGCGACCAACGGGGACTCGAACACGATCGTCCCGGTGTCGGTGTCGATGCCGCCCGGGGTCTTGATCCGGCGAAGGACGCCGGGGGTGCCCGCCAGCTCCCGAGCCTCGTCCAACAGCTCGACCCACTCCCCCTCGTGGAAGGAGAGCACCCGGTCGTGCCCGAGCCGGTCGACCACGACCCGATCCAGTGCGCCACCCACCGACACGACGCGCGCCGCCACCGTGGCGTTGTCGCGCGACCAGGTGAACGTCGCGGTGCCCGCCGGCCCGGGGCGGTGCACCTGCACCCGGTAGAGCTGGTTCTCGACACCGGTGTAACCGCCCGTGGGGGCGATCAGGCACGGATCGGGGTCGGTGTCCGCGGTCGCGGTGCCCACGGTGAGGCGGGAGGTCGCGGGTGCCTCCACGCTGGTGAACCACGGCTGGGTCAGGAAGGGTGCGCCCGGCACGTAGCCGGTCGGCACCGGCACGGTCTTGACCTGCCAGACCGTCCGGTGCCGGGTAGTGGTGTCCACGCCGAGCGCCGGCTCGACCAGTGAGGGGTCGTCCACCGACGTCACCTCCCGGCGCCACACCTTGAGGTAGACGAGGTAGCGACCGGCCGTGGGCAGTGGCGGAGGTTGCGGCAGGTGCGGCTGCGAGGAGTAGGCCACCGACCCGGTGCCGGCGAGCTCGGCCAAGGGGTGCTGCCAGGACTGCGGCGTACCGCCGTGGTTCTCGGCCAGGATCCCGTCGACGTACGCCCGCCCCGGCCCGATGGTCAGGCTCGTCCCGGCGAGGGTCACCTTGAAGCCATCGGGTGTCTCCGAGGGCACACCTGAACGCCCGACGACGTCGAGCGTGCCCACCTGGGTCCGCCGCTTCGCGACCGCCGCGGCGGTGTTCCAGTCGTCGTCGGTGAGGAGCCTGCCCTGTTGCAGCAGCACGGCGGCGTCGTCCTTGCGGGCGTCGTGGCTCCAGCGGGAGTAGTCACCGTTCATGGTCAGCTCCTTGTACTAGGACTCGTGGACGACTCCGGCACGCAGGCCGAGTCGGAGGTACTCGTCGAACCGGGTGCGCAGGTCGGCCTCCCGCTGCGGCTCCTGCAGCCGCCGGTGCACGCCCATCTCGGACTCGTCCTCCGAGCCCCGCCGGATGGCGTCGGCGACGCTGTCGGCGAGCCGGGCGTAGCCGGGCGCGGCGAAGGAGAGCGAGGTGAACTGCGGGACGTCGCCGGGCTCCACCGGCGCGCACCGGTAGCGCCGCGGGCTCCGAGAGCCGGGAGGCAGGTAGCTGAACCTCGCGCAACCGGACTGACGGTCGGCCACCGACACCTGGCCCAGGAGCAGGGAGTCCGACACCTCGAGCTGTTGGGGGGTGGTGCGGCCGACGACGGTGCTCGACCGCACCGAGAGCGCGCCGCAGGGCCCGATCGCGAGGCGCGTGATGTCGCCCGCGTCGACGACGGAGTCGAGCACGTCGACGCGGGTGCGCTCCATGGCCTTGATGGCCCCGGTGATGCTGCGCTCGACCACGAGCCGGGTGGCGTCGCGCTGCACGTCCACCCCGAGCCCTCCCGGCTTCGTGGGTGCACCTTCCGGCGTGAGCGGACCGCCGGGGACCAGGGTGCAGTGACGCACGGAGAGACGCGCCAGGGAGGCGGTGGCCGGCACCACGACCGGGTGGCCGACGACCTGGAGCCCGTTGAGCTCCACCTCGGCACCTGCTCCGCCCTGCACCGTCATCGGCCCCGTGAGGACCAAGGTGGGGCGGCGTCCGTCGGCTGCCCGGAGCGAGACCCGGGATCCAGCGGCCGCGGAGACGGTGAGGCTCCCCTCGTAACGCCCGGAGTCGGTGATCTCGACGGTCCCCGATCCGCCGAGGGCGGCGAGAGCGGCCTGGACGGTGGTGTGGTCCTGCGGCACTCGCAACCGCGTGGAACCCGACTCGGGGAACGTGTGCGCGCGGGCGTACTCCCCGCCGAAGGCGCCGTTGACCCCCGCGCGGTGGAACATCACGGTCACCGGGACAGCGGCCGGTACGACGAGTCGGCCCAGCTCCGGGTCGATGCCGACCTTGCCTGCAGGCGGGGTGCGCATCCAGCCGCTCCCCGAGGTCGCCAGGTTGAGGGCCACCACGTCGCCGACCGGCACGAGCACCCCGTCGAGCCACACCGCCAGGCTGCGCTCGGGACCGTAGAGGTGGGGCAGGTCGTCGAGGAGCCGACGCCGCGTGATCGGCCCGGGAACGTTGCGAGGCCCGGCCAGGTGGCTGATCTCCTCCTCCCGCTCGGGTCGCTGGACGAGCTGGCAGTCGATGCCGAGGGGGTGGAAGCGCAGCCGGGTGGTCGAGCCCGAGTCACGGACTGCGGGGGTCCGCTCGAGGCGAAGCGCGTGCAGTCGCCACACGAAGGCAGCGATGTTGGAGATCGCGGGACGGGCGGCTCCGGACTCGACCGCGCGGACGTCCAGGGTGCGCGGTGACGCCTCGAAGGCCGTGCCGACCCGGTCGACTGCGGAACCGCGGCGCAGGTCGGGGGTGATCGCCGCGGAGGGTCGTACGTGGTTGAGCGACTGCGTGGTGACCAGCCTGGTGAACAGCTCCGCCACGGCTGCCCCGGGATGACCGGTGACGTCGCGGGCGAGCTGTTCCAGCATCGAGGCGGTGCCCTTGCGTCGCCGGAAGGCGATGGTGTGGCCGATCTCGGCGCGCCGGTCCCAGGCCACCCCTTCGCCGGACTCCGCCGGGTGCAGCAGCCGGTAGCCGATGAGGTCTCCCAGGTACGGCAGCACCCACGGTGCCGCGGTCTCCAGGAACAGGTCCTCGTAGAGCTGCTCCAAGCTCTCCTCGAGGACCGCGACCTGCTCGCCGACGAGGGAGAGGAAGGCACCCAGCGGTCCACGACGCAGCTTGGCCCGCAGCACCTCGCGGCGCAGGCTGTCCTTCTCGTCGGCAGCACCGCCGAGCGCCTCCAGCGCCAGCAGCTCGGTCTGCTCGCCCGGGGTGAGCTGCTCGGGCAGGCGACTGGCCAGCTCCTCGTCACGGATCCGGTGGATGGCCGGCAGGAGAGCGAGCAGGGACTCACCGGTGGTCGTCACGCCATCACCTCCACGGTGAGGCCGGCGTCGGAGAGGAGCAGGAGCTCTGCCCCGAGCACACCGTTTCCTGCGGTGTCGAGCCCACCGCGATGTGCCGGCACGCGCGGTTGGACGGTGGTCGAGCCGGGGGCATCAGGTCGGCGCAGCACGTCGATGTCGACGGCGACGACGCCGGCTGCCCGGTGCACCGCCTCGACCACCTCACCCAGGCTGGTGGGTTGCCCGAGCTCGCGCGTGTCGAAGGCGAACTCGGCCAGCAGCAGGCGTCGTACGTCCGCCAGGACCAGGTCAGCCAGCCTGCCCGGCTCCGGCAGGACCTTGAGCCGGACCTCCAGGGGCACCGGCCGATGGCTGAGCAGGTGCACGACAAGTCGCTCGTCCCCGTGGTCGCGCAGCGCCTTCAGCACCCGGCCGTGGGTCGGCACCGACGGGTCGACCACGGCTCCGCCGGGGCCGGCCAGCGTCAGCACGAGCCCACGGGCCGGGCCGTGCGGCACCCACCCGGCGGACACCTTGGCCACGCCCGGCTGGGCGCGTGCGAAGTCCTCGGCGTCGAGCAACGACACGACACGGTCGAGGGTGCGCACGGTCGCGGGAGCGTTGCGCCGCGCGTCGTCGCGGGGCTCGGGGTCCTCTCCCCCAGTGCCGGGCGTCGGGTTGTCGACCGCCGCGATCCCCAGTGGCCTCGACAGCAGGGTGGTGAGCTGACCGGTGCGCACGTTGCCGCCAGCCCCCAGGCCGGTGCGGTGCCGCACACGCACGTTTGCCTGACCGGTCGGCAGCCGGGCTCCCTCCGCTCCGTCGCCGAACCTGACCACGGTGGTGCCGTCGTCGGCGGTCTCCAGCACGTGGACGCGATCACCCGGCGCGGCTCCGAACAGCGTGTCCCGGCGAGCCCAGAGCACGTCGTCGACGCGCACCTCCAGGGCAGCCTCGAGGCCGGCGTCGGTGGCGAGCCACGTCAGCGGCTTGTGCTGGAGTGCGAAAGACTGGCCGGGCACCCGGGCGTCGCCGCTTCCCAGGACCTGCCCGACGCTGGCTCCCTCGGTGGCCGGGGCGACGTTCGCGTTGACCCGTGTGCGGGCCCTGTCGTAGTGACGGAGGAGCGGCTCGGCGAGCCGCACCGTCGTCACGGGCAGCCCGTCGGGTGCGGCCGACAGCTGCACCGCGTCCGGTGAGTCGTCGACCAGCACCACCTCCGAGTGCTCGGGGGTCCCGGGGAGGGCACCGTGGAGCTGGCCGCGGACGGCCAGGGGCTGCCCCGCGCTGAGCGGCACCTCACCGACGAGCTGCAGCTCGGAACCGGACAGCGCGGTGGTCGTCGGGTCGGAGGTGAGGAAGACGCGGTCGCTCTGGGTCAGCACGACCCCATCGCGCCTGGTGAACTTGTGGCCAGCTGGGAGGTCGAGGTCGAGGGAGAGGCGAGTGACCTTGCCGCTCACGCCGAAGGCGCTCAGGGACGGGTGGGTGACGCCGTCGATCTTGGCCAGGTGCTGGAGGGCGCCCTGGACGAGGAGCGCCCAGCCGCCCTTCACGACCTGGGGGTAGGGCTGGTCCAGGTCGAGGTCGGTCAGGCTGAGCTCGAAGCTCTTCCACTCCCCCGTCGTGCTGTCGTAGAGCGCATCGCGCACGTCCGAAGGGATGGCGAGCAGCCGGGGGTCCGGGGCGTTGTGACCGAAGAGGGGCGCGCGGAGGCGGAGGACGTGCAGCTCGGTCCCGGCGACGGGCAGAGCAGGGAGAGCGGATGACAGGTCCACCCGCGTACGACCCGCCACCGGGTCCTCGGACACCTCCGCCACGGTGGGCGCCGCCCACTCCGAGCTCGTGCTGGAGGCGATCCGCTGCGGGCCGACGACGAGGAGCACGTCGCCGCGCTGCACCCGGTGTCCGACACCGGCCAGGTGGACGGAGGTGCGTCCCGACAACGACGTCGGCCAGCTGGTGCTGACCGGGGCCAGGGCGTTGCCACCGGCGGTGGCGATGATCTCGGTGACTGTCTCGAAGGTCACCGGGGCCTCCTCCTGCCCGGGCACGCTCTGCACCTGCGTCCCGACAGGCACCCGGACCGGTTCCAGCGGGACGTGCGGAACGGTGACCGGCTCGTCGACGGTGAACGCGAGCCACGCGTCCGCGGCGACGCCGGGGCCGGGGCGGTAGCCGATGAGCCGGGAGAGCTCGACCACTGACAGCCGCTCGGTCGCGGTGCGGAGGTAGTGCTCCTGGACGTAGCGCTCGGTGTAGAACGTGATCACGTCGACCATCGCTGCGAAGCCGTCGGCCAGGGCGACCGTCAGGTCGGCGTCGTCGCGGGCCCCCAGACCTGCGAGCGCCGGTAGCTCGTGGTCGGACATCCCGCGCAGGATCGCCGCCTTCGCGGAGCCGTGCCGGGCGACCCTGTAGTCGACAGCGGTCAGCCCGGGCGCGTTCAGGACCCGCTCCGGCGTCGCGGGCGCTCCTGCCCCGCAACCGCACGCCTCCGTGCAGTCGCCGCAGTCACCATCGCATCCGTTCACACTCACCCCGCTCCTCTCCCTGTCATGTCGACCTCACTTGCCGCCGTGCAGGACCAGCCGGAGCACCCCGTGCTCGGGGAAGTCCGGGTCGCTCTCCAGTCGGGCCACCTCGAGCCGACCCATCGGTAGCCGGCCGTCCTGCAGTCCCAGCGGCGAGGGCGAGCCGAGCCGTCCGAAGACCGTGGCGTGCACCGACTCCACGCCCGGCACGGCACTCGCAGCGGCCAGGATCGGCGAGAGGTGCACGGCCTGGCCGAACGTGAAGGAGGCCGGGTGGAAGAGCCCACGGCTGCCGTCCGGGGCCTCTGCCGCAGAGAGTCGGCTCTCCAGCCGACGACGCACCTCGGCCCGGAAGTGCTCAGGCTCCACACACACCTCGAGCTCCAGCTCGATCGCCACGAACCTCGGCCCGTCGACCTCGAGGTCGTGCCCGACGGTGCGGAACGGCTCGACGTGCTCGCGCAGCCTCTCCTCGAAGGTTCGGTCGACCACACCGTCGCCTGCCGGGTCGACGATCAGGAAGACGGTGTGCCAGCTGCCGGTCCAACGCAGCTCGGCGGCGGCGCGCTGCACCCCTGGCATCTCGACCGCGACCCGCTCGTAGTCGGCCGGCGTCACGGCCCGTCGTTGGGTGCGGAACGCCTCCGGCGCACGGCGCCGGACCTGGGCGATCGTCTCGGGAGGGGTGCCGCCGCGTGCCGGGAGCGGGTTGCGCGCCGACAGCACGCGGCCGTCGGAGCTGATCACGTGGGCGATCGCGTCCGTGCCGACGTTCCCTGCCTCACCGTTGCCGACCCGGTACGACGCCGTGAAGACCTCAGCCGTCCGCGGCGGGCGCCCGTGACCGTGGGCGCCGAAGCGCAGCCGGCAGGACCCGTCGGCCTCGACCTCGGCCACGACGTGCGGGTCCTCCGGTCCGGAGTCCAGCAGGTCCGGCACGGCCGTCCAGTCGGTCGTGTCGGCGTCGAGCGTGCTGTGCGGCCACAGCTCCGGCCGGGCAGACGCGGGATCGGTGCGCAGGACTTCGGCAGCCGGTGACGCCGGGTCGAAGCGCATCCACTCACGGTCGCCGTCGGCGTGGCGCACCGGGACGGTGGCTGCCTGGCTCAGGGGGCCCTCGTCCAGCTCGGGCAAGAACCTGCCGCCCGTGGCCTGCCCCAGGGGCGAGGCGAGGGTGCGGCCGTGATCCGCGAGCACGGTGTTGCCCCAGGCCTCGGCTCCCCCGGCGACTGCCGGCAGTCCCGCGGCGAGGTCGCCGGAGGAGGTGACGCACAGGCCGAAAGGCAGCGCATCCTCGGCCGCCCAGGCCACCCGCGTCACGTCGTCGCCGGTGAGCGGGTCGGTCAGCCGGGCGCCGCCGTCGAATGCCTCGACCGTGACCAGGCGTACCGGGTGTCGCACCGTGGGATCGGCGTCGGCCTCGAGACCGGTCACCGGGCTACGGGTCTGCGCCAGGACCACCACGTCGCCGACAGCCAGGTCCGGGAAGTGCCCGGCCAGTGCCGCCTGGCACGTTCCTGGTGCGAGGGCGAAGTCGGGGAGCCCCCAGTCGTGCAGGCCGATCGCGTTGTGGGCGGCGAAGAACCGGAGGGGCGAAGGTGCCACGGTGCGCTCCAGGCTCGCGACCATCGGCTCGAACCACTGCGCTGCGGAGGAGCTCGCCACCGCCTCCTCGCGCGAGCCAGGGACGACGCGGTCGGGGAGGTCCGGCACCCGGGTCAGGAAGGTGAGCACGCCGGGTGCCAGCGCCACGTCTGCGGAGACGCGCACCTGGACCCAGGTCCGGGCGTTGCACCCGTCGTGCATGGCGTAGTCCACCAGCCGGGCGTGCCGGCGTACCGATCGCCGGAGCCGGGCAGTCGACAGGTAGGCCTCGGTCGCGATCGCGTCCTGCTGGTAGCTGAGCCGGTCGCCGATGTGGGCGAAGAGCTCGACCAGGGTGACCCCGAGGTCCGCCGGGGTCCGGTCTCCCCACTCCGGGTTGAGCAGGGAGACACGGTCGAGGATGAGTCGTCGGAACGTCGCGTAGTCCTTGGCCAGGCGGTCGATTCCGGGGTCCGTGCGCGGGTGCGGCAGACAGACGTGGCCCCGTCGGCAGTCGAGGTCGCTGGGGCAGTCGACCTTGAAGGAGAAGTCGATCCCGTGCAGGAGCGGGTCGAAACCTGCGGGAGGTCGCTCGTCGACGGCCGAACGGACCAGGTCGAGCCGGTAGGGGGAGGTGTCTCCGGCCCACGAGGTCCGCAAGGTGACGGA
This sequence comes from Nocardioides seonyuensis, assembly GCF_004683965.1. Taxonomy (NCBI): domain Bacteria; kingdom Bacillati; phylum Actinomycetota; class Actinomycetes; order Propionibacteriales; family Nocardioidaceae; genus Nocardioides; species Nocardioides seonyuensis. Next base: position 3,206,478 of record NZ_CP038436.1, on the reverse strand, counting down.
CTCGGAGCCGGTGGACATCACCGCCACCGTCGGCGCGGGGATGCGCTCGCCACCACTGACCAGGATCCCGGTGGGGCTCAGCGCCAGCTGGTGGGTGGCTGTCAACGGGTTGACGAAGTGGACCACCAGCTTGCGCTGCCAGAGCATCCGGTCTCGTCCGGGACCGGGCGGCGACGCTGCGTAGGCAGCCTGTTCGTCGGCGGGCAGCTCGGCCGGCTGCAGGTCGGCCACCTCCAGCCAGTCCACGGCGTTGAGCTGGGGGCTGGCGGCGACTGCGACCCGGCGGGCGTCGGCGTCGGCACACCTGAACAGGAGCGGGTCCATCAGCCTGCTCCCCGCCGCTCGAAGGTCTCGGTGTGCGACTCGCCCGTCCGGTTCTCCACGAAGGTCACGTGGATCCGCAGGGTGGAGTCGTGCGCGGTGACGGTGACCTGCTCGACCTGGATGAGGTCGCCGAGCCACTGCTGCAGCCCTGACCGCACGAGGAACTCGGTCGTGGCGGACAGCTCGTCGGACAACCCGTCGAAGGGCAGCTGTGCAAGGCCGGCGCCGAACGTCGGCCGGTTGATCCGCTCACCGGGTCGGGTCATCAGCACCTGCTCGATCAGCCCTCGCAGCCACACCGCGTCGCCGGCGTTCGCCGTACGACGCCGACCGTCGAACCCGTAGGGGTGCCGCAGGTGCATGGTCCCTCCTAGCTCGCGATGACCCGGGTCTGGGCAGACACCGGAAGCAGGGGCGTCCCCGTGGGCACGCACGTGGAGGTCCCGGACTGCAGGACCACGGGTTGGCCGAGCACCATCACGCGCGTCGCGCCGACGGTCCACTGCCCGGTCACGCACGGCCCGTTGCCGCCTGGGGGCACGAACGCACAGCCCGCGACGAGCCACGGACCGGGCACGGTGGCCACGGGCATCCCCGAGACCAGGACCCGTGCCATCGGCATCGAGGGCGTGGCCTGCCCGCCGTGCGAGCAGGTGACCACCGCACCGCTGTGGAGGATCGGCCCGGGCACGTCAAATCACCGTCAGCGCGCCGTTGTTGATGGTGACGGTGGGGCCGGTCATGACCAGCGAGGCGCCCTTGCCGTTCTGGATGTAGATCCCGGTGTCGTTCACGATCAGCGTCGCCCCGGTCGCGCTCTTGAGCATGATCCCGCCGGTCGGTCCCGGAAGGTCGGAGATCGCGAGGGTCTGCTGACCCGCGGTCTGCAGGACGATGCTCGGCGAGACCGGCAGTCCGGCCTTGGCCAGGGTCGGCGGATCGGACGGCGCCCCCCACCGGCAGCCGCTCCAGATCGGTCGCGACGGGTCCCCCGCCTCGAACTCGACCCACACCCCGGCACCGATCGGCGGCACGAACCAGGACCCCATCGAGGTGCCTGTCGGGCCCGCGAGCGGGACACAGGCCTCGGCCCAGCTCGACGGCACCAGGCCGAGCACGTCCGGGACCGTGAGGAGCAGGCGTCCCATGAACTTGGGGTCGACGTTGTTGACCACGGTCCCGCGGTACTTGCCGAACCATGTCTTCGTCCCGGCTCGCGTGGCCGAGGGGTTGGTCGTCTGGGCTGGCATCGGGCGCTCCTCAGCGGACGGGGACCACGGGGGTCGGGGAGACCAGTCCGTCGCGCGAGAGCGTGAAGGACTGCTTGTAGGAGCTCGGGGAGAGCTCGTGGGTGACGGTGTTGACGTAGTAGAGGCCGTCGTAGGCGAGGCCGACCCCGCGCACGCCGACCAGCTGCCGCGCACGCAGCGGCCTGCCGTACGTCGCCACGTCGAGGCTGCCGCTGACGGTGATCGCGTCGGAGGAGCGGAGCAGGTCACCCAGGATCCGCTTGGCGGCCTCGGCCGGCTCGAGCTGGCCGCCTTCGGCGAACTCCACCCGCGCCGGCGGGGTGGGCCGCAGGCCCAGCGGGGGACGGACCGCACTGACGTTGGGCACCGGGATGGGCACGGGGACCTTGCGGGTCACGGGGTCGAAGATCGTGTAGACGGTGACCTTCTTCGCCTTGCCGTCGAGGGAGACGGAGAGCGACTCGACGTTCGTGGCCTCGTCAAGGTCGACACTGAGCGCGGGCTGTGGGACGGGCACCCGGACGTCGGGTCCGAAGTAGGCGACGTTGGTGCCCGGCAGCGGCCCGGGCTCCACGTAGAACACGTAGCCGCACCGGTCTGCGTGCTGTCGTACGTAGTCGAGGTCGGTGCCGGTGTGGGTGTCACAGCCGTCGAGGGGGTTGCGCAGGGCGCTGACGATCGGCGGAACCACCACGGGGGCGATGCCGAGCACGGCGTACTTCGCCAGGATCGCGTAGAGCTGGGCGACCTCCGGCATGGCGGGGTAGCGCATGAAGGGCATCTCGACCAGGTCCATGAGCACCGACAGGTCCTCGCCGATGATGCTGAGCGTGGAGCCGCCCGGAGTGCTGGAGGGCGTCACCTCGTGGTGCGTGACGACGCCGTCCGCGAGCACGTGGGGAACCCCACGGATGGTCACGAGGATGATCACGCGCGTGGTGATCGGGTCGAGGTAGCCGGCCGGAAGCAGGACGCGGGTGATGTCGGAGGTGCGGTCGGCCTCCATCACGATCTGGAACCCGGTCTGGGCCGCGCCGACGTTGACCCGGACCGACACCACCGCGTCCATGACGCTGCGGAGGGCCGGCACGGGGACTCCCGGACCGATCAGCAGGGTGAGGTCTGCGGACTCGATCATGCGCCACCTCCCGGCAGCCCCGCGGGCAGGGTGATCCGCAGCCGCCGGCCCGGTCGGCTGACGAGCTCGTCGGGGTCCAGGCACAGGTTCGCGTCACAGATGCGCCAGGACAGCTCGGGATCGGAGAACGCCGCGGCCGCCACCAGGTCGAGCCGGTCCCCCGGCTCCACCTTGTGCTCACCCACCTGGACCAGGGCGTCGGGGTCGGGGAGGAAACGGCGCCGCAGGTATCGCACCGGAGTGCCGTCGGCTCCGACACCGGTGGCCAGAGGGGTGTGCCGGTAGCGGCTGTTCGGCCCGAACGGCGAGACGCTCGCCCCGGCCTGGGAGAGCACCGCTGCGAGCTGCTGGCGTGCCTGGTCGTCGCTCATGAGACACCTCCGATACCGAGGGACGAGAGGGAGGCGTCGGCGACCTGGCGCGAGAGGGCCGCCTTCGTCTCGAGGTAGGTGAGATAGATCCCGCCGCCGCGCTGGTCGTAGCCCAGGTCGCCGGCGGTGAGCACGCGCATCCCGAGGGAGACCTTGGCCCGCACCGGGTTGAGCAGTGCGTCGAACGCCTCCTCGGTGACGGTGAGCTCGGTGATCTGGACAGGCAGGATCCGCTTGGCGCTCCAGACGAACAGGGTGAGGGGTCCCTGCGAGGGGAGGATCTCGATCGCCCCGGAGGAGGCGAGGGCGTCTCGGCGGCGCAGCTCGCCGACGCTGGGGTGGACCAGCTGTTCGAGTGCCGCAAGCATCGGGTGGACCCCGAGCTCGGCACCGGCCCCCTTGTCCATCGCGTCTGTCGCGTCGAGCTCGACCTCGATCCGCAGCGTCTCGGTCGGCGGGTTCCCCACGCGCAACGCCTCGGGGCCGCCGTCGGCACCGGCGAGCTTGAGGGTCCGGGCGACGCTGTCGGGGTTGTACTGCAGCATCACCACGCGGCGTACGGCGCCACTGCCGGGGTCGACCTGCACCAGGCCGCCCTTGACCAGGCGGGGGCTCAGCACGGCGGCACCGTCCTTCCCACCTCGCGGGCGACCTCGCGTGCGACCGTGCGAGCGACGACGTCGGTGACTGGCCGGTCGCCCAGGCCGCCGCGGTCCCGCAGCGCGTCGTCGAGCGCCTGACGTACGACGGCCTCGTCGGCGCGGCCATCGGCGCCGAGCGCCACGGAGAGGCAGTCGACGTGCACCTCGACGTGCATCATGGCCCCTCCCCGTCGCGGCCGCCCCAGTTGACGGGCTTCGTGGCGACGCCTTGGACCTTGAACCACTTGCCGACCAGGTCCCACAGGCTCCCCCGCTGCACCGTCTTCCGACTTCTCGAGAGGTAGAGGATCGTGGAGTCGCGGTACCACCGACCTGTGAACGCCCATCGGTTCTTGTCGCGGTCGAGCGGCCAGAGGTTGTCCCACTCGTTGTCCCCGCCGAAGCCGACATCCTGGACGTGGTCGATGTCGTTGGTCTCGAGTCCGGTGACGCCGACCCTCACCAGCGCCTCTCTCATCTGCCTCTGCCGAGATGGGATGCGGTGGGACCGGGTCCGCTTGATGACGCTGTTCACCTCGATGATGCGGGGCTTCTTGACACCGATAGTGACGGTGGTCCTGCTCGTGAGGGCAACTCGGTGGCGGGCCGGGACGTCCGCCGGGAACGGGACGGTGACCCCTGGTGTCGGCAGGTGCAGGCCGCCCTTGTTGCCGCGGTACCAGCCCCGGTCCTTGTACCACCACAACGGGATCGCGTCGTCCCTCGTCAGGCCGGTGTGCAGTCCGGTCGGGTCGTCGACCACGGCGATCTCGCGCTCGGGGACCCTTCCCATCCGCCCGACGATCTGCACACCACGATGTCCACCCCGGCGGCCCTGCGCGGCGACGTACTCGGTGCCCAACGAGCCGTAGTGGAACGGATCCTTGTGTACCTGGACTTCCTGGCGCACCTCCCCGATGCCGCGGCGGTGGGCAGGCAGGCTCGGCACCCAGGCGACGATCGCCTTCCTGCCGAGTTCCCAGCGCTCGCGGTAGCCCATCTTCAACGTCGCGGTCGCAGGAGTACCGCTTCCTGCCGCTCGCTTGCGAGCGATCTTCAGCTGCCACTCGCCCCGTCGGGGCACGCGCGCCACCGAGACCCTGCCCGCCACCTTCGAATGACGCGTGGCGATCCTTCGACCCTGGGCGCGCAGAGCCCTGTCGGTGATCCCCTCGGGATGACGGCCCGGGAGCTGGCTCACCTTGCGCTCGACCTCGAGCCATTCGAGCGACGTGGCGCTGCCCTGGGACTTCTTGGCGGCGGCATCATCGTCCCCCTTCGCGTCCGGGGAGTCCTGGTCGCCCTTCTTCCGGGTGGACGGGTCGTCCTGCCGCGCGTCCTTCTTGTCTTCCTTCTTCTTGTCTTCCTTCTTCTTGTCGACCTTCTTCGGGCTCTTGGGGGTCTTGCCGGTGGTCTTGGGCCTGGGACGGGGCGGTCGCTTGGCGCCGCCGAGCCGTAGCTTGGTCTTCGCCGCACCCGGAGCGGCGTACTTGGCCCGACGACCTCCGGCGGCCCCGCTGATGACGCCGAGGAGCCGTTCCCCCAGGCCTGGGTCCTGCATTAGGCGCTGCAGCTCGTCTCCGACCACGCGGGCCAGGTAGCCGACGAAGGGGTAGAGCAGTGCACCGACGAGCACAGACTTGTAGCTGAGCAGCTTCACCGACTCCAGGTCACGTCCACTGGCGCGGTAGCGCGCGAGCAGTGCGTCCATCTCTCGCACCCCGCGCGGGATGTTGAGCAGGATCTGCCGGAGCCCGTCCTGATCGATGTCGGAGGGGATGTCGAAGTGTGCCAACAACGTGGCCATCCCCGTGCCGTTCTCCAGCTGGGTCAGCATCCGCTGCACCAGCGCGTCCTCGAGGTCGGACGCCTCGACCACGGCCGCCTCCAGGGCCTCGTCGTCAAGGTTGGGGTCGTCGGCCAGGTCCAGCAGCTCTTCGAGCCGGGACAGGTCTCTGCCGAACTCAGCCTCGAATGCCTGGTACGTCGTCCAGGCGCTGGTCACCTGCGAGATGATCGAGTTGATCTTTGTGTAGGTCGAGTAGACCCGCTCGATCTTGACCAGGAACTTTCTCAGGTTGTTGAGCCTGTTGATCAGCATCACGGCTCGTCCAGCGGCGACGGCTGTCCCGGCCGGTCCCAGCAGCATGCCGATGACGTAGCCGGCACCGATCTCGGCCGCCAGCCAGGTGATCTCCTCTAGCACGTAGTCGCGGATCCCCGCGATGCTCTTGGTCAGCTCCTTGGCGGAGGCCTCGATCTCCGGGGACTTCGTGCTGGCCCCGGCGAGGAGTCCCTCCAGCATCATCATCTCCCGGAAGACCGGGAGCTTCTCGAGGTCGATGGGGTCGAGGTCGGCACCTTTCAGCGCTGCCGCCACCTCAGGGTCGGTGACCTTGTTCTTGATGGCGGCCAGGTTGGCCATTCCCTTGTTTAGGCCTTCGATCTGGACCGCTACCTGCGCATTGGCTGCTGCCGAGCTGTCCAGGGCGATGCGCACGTTGGCCGGCAGGGGCCCGGCTTGGGCGTCACCCATCAGCTCCTGGTTGACGCGCAGGAGCTCGCGGTCGCTGGCGCTCAGGGCGAGGTACTTGTCCAGCTCGGCGGAGGCGTCGATCGGGCTGGCGGATTCCACCGCAGCGTTCTTGAGGTACTTCACCACGTCGTCGAGCTCTGCGGGCGACATCTCGGCCAGCTTCGCGACCTGCTCCTGGGTCATCGGCTTTCCGCCCACGTCAGGGAGGTTCTTGAGGCGTAGCAGGACGGCGTCGACCTTGGCCTTCTTCTCGGCCGGGGTCTCCTTGGGGAGCTCGACGTCACTCTTCTTCTCGCCCCCCTTCTTGCCCTGTGAGGCGGACCCATCGCCCTTGTCCCGCCCTGCGCCTTCACCGCGGCCCCCGCTCCCGGCCCCCTTGCCCTTGCCGCTGCTTCCGGCGCCCTCGGTCTGGTCCTTGGGCGCCTTCCGCGTGCGTGCGTCCACCGGGGAGCCGGCGTTGCTCACCTCGAGCACGTAGGTCGAGTCCGCGAGGTCTGCCCACGTGGGTATCCCCTTCGGCGGAGAGGCCCAGAAGTCGATCACGCTCACACCCGGAGCCCGGCCGCTGGGATCTCGAACGAGGTCCTTGCTGCTGCCCGTCTTGTGCTCGCCCTGGTAGGTTCCGGCGGGCAGGGGGGACGACGTCGAGCTCAGCTTCATGATGAACGTGCGATCGTCGGAGAGGGTCACGAAGATGCGGCCCTGTGCCGGAGCGATCACCACCTTCGTGATACCCACCGGGTTGCGCAGCACCATGCCGGCCAGACCAGGGTCTCGGCGCTGCTGGACCACGTGAGCGAGCTCGTGGGCGAACAGCCGGCGATCCGCCGGGTTGGAGAGGATCGGCTCCCGACCGAAGGTGATCGTCTCGCCGCGGGTGAAGGCCCGCGCCCCGTGGGCGAGCGAGCTTGCACGAGCCGCGGAACCGGTGATGACCCGGACGGTGGAGAAGTCGGCGCCGAACCGCGGTTCGAAGAACGCCGACTCGGCGTCGGTCAAGGCGCGCCCCGGGCCACGCTCGGGAAGTCGTACGACGCGCGGTCGAGCAGTCCGCGCGGCCGAGGACACCGCTCGGTCGGCGGCTCGGTCGGCGGTGACCTCGAGTCGATCGGGAACCTTCATCATGATCCCGCCTCCCACCCGGCCAGGTCGGCCGGCGCGAGCACCCGGTCGGACTTGGCCAGCTCGGCACGTGCGGCCCACGCGAGGTCGGACATGGTGACCGGTCCCCCGGCCGAGGCGGCCCGGAACGCGGCCGCCCTGGCGATGTTGCTGATGGACCCACCGCTGAGGGACAGCGAGGCGAGGCGTGCGTGGTCGAGGTCCCGGGTGGGCGTGCGGTCCGGGAAGGCGCCCTCCCAGATGAGACGCCGGTGCATCGCGTCGGGGAAGGGGAACTGCACGATGAAGCCGAGACGGCGGACGAACGCCTTGTCCAGGGCCGCTCGGGCGTTGGTGGTGAGGATGGCGAGGCCGCGATAGGACTCCATCCGCTGGAGCAGGTAGCTGACCTCGATGTTGGCGTACCGATCGTGGCTGTCGGTCACCTCGGTGCGGCGCCCGAAGAGGGCGTCGGCCTCGTCGAAGAGCAGGATGGCACCCTGCTGGTCTGCGCGGTCGAAGACGCGTGCGAGGTTCTTCTCCGTCTCGCCGATGTACTTGCTCACCACTGCCGAGAGGTCGACGTGCAGGAGCTCGAGGTCGAGCTCGGCAGCGACGACCTCCGCCGCCATGGTCTTGCCGGTCCCGGGCTCTCCCGCGAACAGCGCGGTCGAGCCGAGCCCGCGGCTGCTGCGATCGGCGAACCCCCAGTCGTCGTGCACCACGCAGCGGACACGTACCTGGTCGACCATGGCACGGAGGAGCTCGACGCGGTCGGGTGGCAGCACCAGGTCCGACCACCTGGCCCGGGGCTCGATGACCCTGACCAGGGCATCGACGTCGCCCCGCCGCAGCTGGCGACGCAGCCGGCCGCCCACGGCGGACGCCCCGTCGAGCAGGGCCAGCGAGGCACCCTGCTCGATCTCACGGGCGCTGAGGCGGTGGGTGGCGGCCAGCAGGTCGACCTCGGCGAGCACCTCCGGGTCCGTCACCCCCTCCAGCACGGCCCGCCAGAGCTGCCGCTGCTCGGCTGACTCGGGTCGTCGTACCTCGTGGTGCACGACGTCCGTGATCGGGACCGCGTTCCGGCTGCTCAGGACCACCGGGCCGTCCAGCCGATCCAGCAGCGCCGATAGCGCGCCGGTGTCCGTGCGGTCGTCGACGTCGATGACGAGCGACGCGCCGGACAGCAGGGCGCTGCGGGTCCACACGGTCGCCAGGTGGGCGCGCTCGGCCGGGTCTGCCGGGAGGTCGGAGCCTCGCAGGCGGTATGGCGCCAGGCCCAGGTCGACCGACGTCAGCCATGCGACGTCGAGACGGCCCTGCTCGTCGTCTCCGTGCAGGCCGATCACCTGCCAGGGGGCCGTCGGGTCCCTCCAGCAGCGGGTGACGGCCTCGGTCACGTCGCCGTGGGAGCCGGCCATCAGCGCAGCGGACCGGAGCGGGTGCACGAGCGGGACCAGCCAGGGGTCGAGGTCGTCGATGCCCAGCAGGTGGTGGAGCACGGGTTCGGCGACCGAGAGCGGGGCGTCGACGAGCCGTCCGGGGCCGACGTCGAGGAGCTGCCAGCGGCGCAGCTGCGAGCCCGGCGCCAGCGCCGACCAGTGACTCTCCGGCAGCACCCGGTCCGCCACCGACCAGGTGACGTTCCCACCGTGCCGCAAGAGCGCTCGGCCCACGCCCTCGTGCACCTCGGCCCCCAGGCAGAGCGCGACCAGGCCGCGCTCGAAGCGAGTGAGCGCGAAGACGTCGGCCAGGGTGTCTAGGGGCGTCCGAGCCCCGGGTTCCTCGGCGAGCATCGCGTCGTCCCGGGTCTCGCCGTCGAGCAGTCGAGCCAGGTGGTCGAGCTCCCTGTCCAGGAGGGCCCGGTCTCCTGTGGGCCGTGAGTCCACGACGCTCATGACACGACCACCTCCCGCGGGAGGAACTTCGGCGGGCTGGCCGCCCGGTCCACCACGGTCGACTCGACGCCGTCGACGCGGAGCCGGGCCAGGTGGGTCCCGACCGGCGCGTCGCGGACGACGAAGCTCAGCGAGCCGGTGGTGCTCGGGTGCGGCTGTGCGGGGACCTCCCGCGAGCCGAGGATCAGCGCCGCCGACTGGTCGGGCTCGACCGGCGGGGAGCAGGTCAGGGAGACGACGGCGTCGCCGGCGCTGTCTCGGGCCACTGCGAGCGGAAGGGGCGTGGTGATGGTGGGGGCGAGGACCAGCGGCAGCTGGTTGGTGGTGCGGACGGCATCGCCCGGCTGGGCGGTCACCGCCACAGTCACGTCATAAGTGCCCACCGGCAGGGTCCCGGGCACGACGAAGGTCAGCCGACGCCGGTCTGCGCTGGCGCCCAGGACGACCTGGTCGCTGCTGCGTCGCCGCGGACTGACCAGGCGGACGACGCGGCCGACGCCCGCCAGCAGGTCGCCCTCGGCGGTGACCGTGCCTCCGCTGACCGACACGGGCTGCCCTCCGGTGGGGGCCAGGGCAGTCAGCACCGGGTAGCGCGGCGCGAGGTCCGGAGTGGCGCTCACACCCGCTTCCCTGTCACCGGGGAGCCGCTCGCCGCGCGTCAGGACGGGCAGCGCCACGACCGCTGGCGCGGCGGCCTCGATCAGCAGCACCGAGACCCGGTAGTAGAAGCTGGGGCGGTACTTCGCGCCGAACGCCGACCACAGGCGCGACGTCTCCTCCGAGCTGAGCGACTCCGGCGTGATCCGCAGCTGCTCCACCTGGGCCGAGAGACCCGCTCCCAGGGAGCTCGGCAGCAGGGTCGTCAGCTCCTCGCGCGTCAGGACCGGGTGCTGGTGGAGCACCTGCATCCCCAGCCCGAGCAGGTGCTCGGGGACGAGCTGGCCCGGCCCGTAGGCGGAGAGCACGAAGTGCAGGTCGATCCCCAACGGCGGGTTGGCCGTGCGGGATCCACCCGCGTCGAAGGAGGGCAGGTCGACGTTGCGCCACCCCTGGTTGAGTGAGACCCGGTGGATGAAGAGGTTCACTCCCGTCAGCGCACCGGTCCCGCTCAGGGTGTGCTGGTCGGGTGGCAACGCCGTCACGGTGGCGTGCCCGCTGGCCAGGACGCTGTCCACGTCGACCTCGGCGAGCCAGTTCTCCACCAGCTTGCGCAGCGCCTCGGTCGCCGCGGCCACCGCCGCGCCGGTGCTCACGACCAGCCCCGGCGGGGGCGGGCCAGGTAGTCCTCGAGGCTGAGGCGGGGCTCAGGACGGGTGGGCCGGGCGGCTGCTCCGGCGGGAGCAGCCTTCTGCTCTGCGGGTGCGCGGACCTCGATCCTGCCGATCCTGACCGAGACGGTCAGGGGCTGCTCGACTGGTGGCTGCTGCACCGGCGGCTGGCGCGTCGCCGGTGACGGCGCCCCTACGACCCTCTCTCCGGGCCTCTCGGGGCGAGCTGCCTCCGCATGGGCGCTTGCCTGTCGTGTCTTCGCGTCCACCAGGGGTGCCGGGAGCGGCGTGGACATCGACTCGACACGCGGCGCGGGGTCGCCGTGTCGCGGCGTGAGCCTGCGAGCAGTCGTCGGGTGTTCTTCCTGCGGCGCCTCGACGGCAATGGCTGGCCTGCTCGGCGCACGGTGCTCCCCCGCCGGCTCGGGACGTACGACGACCTGCTCGTCGTACGTCGGCGGCGTCGAGGTCCGGTCGATGCGCTGGACGCGGGCCGTCTCGCTCCCCGGCGCCGGTTCGATCCGCCCGACTCCGCCCACCATCCCGGGCGCGCGGGCCACCACGGGCTCCGCGACGCTCGGCAAGGGTGGGCTGGCCGACTCGCGGGACGGCAGGTGCTGGACGGGCGGCGCCAGCACGAGCTCTTCCTTCTCCACCAGCCCGTCTCCGGGGGCGTCCGGCTCCCCCGCGAGCGGCTCGAAGCGCGACGACAGGAGGGGGCGCAGGCTCGGTTGGTGGGTGCGCTGGCGCTCGACGAGGCGGGAGAGAAGGGTCGTGGCGGCCGTCATGGCGTTCAGCCCGCCATGTCCAGGGCGAGGTCCAGGTAGGCACGGCGCCGCGCGTCTGACAGCTCGAGCACGTCGCTCTCGGTCCAGCCGAAGGCCCTGGCCAGCGCAGCCACGTCCGCCAGCAGCCGGGCACCCTCGTGAGCGAGCTCGGCGGTGACGAAGCGCGCCGGTTCGAGCACCTCGCTCCAGGGCTCCCCACAGCCCGAGCACGAGCCGGTGAGGAGGATCTCCGCGCCGGGGTCGTGCTCGGCGATGCTCGCCGCCACCACGGCTGCCAGCTCCTCGCTCACAGGCTCGGGGTGGACATCCTCGTCCTGGTCGAGCGCCGCGAGCACCAAGAGGTCCCGGGCACGTTGCGGCGACGGCGCTGCCACGGCTGCGGCGAGGTCCCTGCTGGTCAACGCACGCAGGGACAGCGTGCGGCCCTGGTGCTGGACCTCCCACGGCGAGCTCGCAGCCCCGCCCATCCGCTCCAGCAAGTCTGCGACGCTGAGCTCCAGGGTCGACGCCTCCCCGCACTCGGCACAGGTCGCGCAGGCCCGGAGACGGTCCCCCAGCAGCCGACGGCGCAACGCGAGCAGGGCCGCGTCGCGCTGGCCGAGGGGCAGGTCCGCCGGGTCCGCCAGGTCCTGGCACGCGACGGCGAGGCACCGCACTGCCGCGTCCACGGGGTGCATCCCCGTGACCGCGTCCAGCAGGCGCAGACGCATCAGAGGGGCCAGGGCCATCAGGACGGCTCGCTGAAGGTCGGCTCGGTGGGCTCGGTCACGGCGTAGTCGCGCTCCCAGCCCTCGTTCTCGAGCTTGATCGTCTGGATAGCCACGGCATTCGCGTTGGCGTCGAGGTCGGGCTGTGCCTGGAACTCCGAGACCCAGCACCGGTTCACCTGGTAGGAGATCGCGACCTGTCCGGCCTCGTTGTACATCTCGATGATGATGTTCTTGCGGAAGTCCTTCAGGGACACCTCCGAGCCGAGCCCGGAGCCGAAGTTCCACACCTTGTTGGCCCACTTCTCGAACTCGGGATCGTGGGTGACCCCGCGCTCCAGCGTGATCGGCTCGAACTTGGTCCGCCCGGGCGACTTCCTCGAGGTGGACGGGTCGCCACCCTCCCGGTGCTCGACGACCTCGGTGGTCCGTTTGAGCGCGCTGACCTTCGAGACGCCGGCGACGTACCTGCCGTCCCACTTCACCCGGAACTTGAAGTTCTGGTAGGGGTCGAACCGCTGGGCGTTGACACTGAACTTGGCCATGGTGCTGCCCTTTCTCGAACTGACCTAGACCGCGATCTGGCCGGCCAGCTGCTGGATGGAGATGAGCACGAACTCGGCCGGCCGCAACGGGGCGAAGCCGACCGAGATGTTGACGACGCCGCGGTTGATGTCGTGCTGGGTGGTGGTCTCGCGGTCGCACTTGACGAGGTAGGCCTCACGCGGGGTGCTCCCCTGGAAGGCGCCCTGTCGGAAGAGGTCGTTCATGAACGAGCCGACGCTGAGGCGGATCTGTGCCCACAGCGGCTCGTCGTTCGGCTCGAAGACCACCCACTGGGTGCCCCGGAAGAGGCTTTCCTCGATGTAGAGCGCAGTGCGTCGCACCGAGAGGTACTTCCACTCGGACGCGAGCTGGTCGGCTCCGACGAGGGTGCGGGCACCCCAGACGACGCGACCGGCGACCGGGAACTGGCGCAGGCAGTTGACGCCGAGCGGGTTGAGGCGTCCGTTCTGCCCGTCCGTCAGCGTGTAGTCGAGCTCGTCGACGCCGAGGAGGGTGGCCTCCATGCCGGCGGGGGCCTTCCAGATACCGCGTGAGGCATCGGTGCGGGCGATCACCCCGGCCACCGCACCGCTGGGGGCGAACGTGTCGGGCCGGTTCTCGCGGAGCGGGTCCGGGGACTTCACCCGGGGGTAGTAGAGGGCGCCATTGGCGCTGCGCGTGGTGACCGCCGAGATCCCGCTGATGACCGCGTCGGGGTTCGCCCAGCTGCTCGGCGGGTCGACCAGGACCACTGCCCTGCGGTCCGCGGCGTAGCCGAGGGCCGCGTCCCAGGTCGCCTTGCCCACGTCGGTCGTGCGCGTGAGCGGGGGGATCACGATCAGGTTGACCATGTCTGCCAGGTCGAGGAGCCACAGTCCCTGCCGTGCCGACTTGGCAGCCGCCCCGCTCACCTGGGTGTCGGTGATCGCGTTGCCGTCGGAGCCGTCGGAGCCGAACGCGGTCGAGCTGGAGGCGTACTCGAGGGCGTCCGCGCCGGCGGGCGCGGCTCCGCTGGCCGTCGGGCGAGCCGCTGGCACGGCCCCGCGGGTGCGCACCAGCTCGGACCCGGCTCGCAGCACTCCAGTGACGAATCGGGGGTGCTGGGGCTGTGTGGAGACGTTGAGGAAGCTCTCGACCTGCCCTGTCGCGGTGTCCTTGACCAGCAGGTTGAACCGGGAGTCAGCGGGCTCGCCCGGTGCGGCTGCCACGTCCTCCACGCGCACCCGGAGCCGACTGCCCCAGGCGCCCTCGTCGGCGGCCTCGAGCCCGAAACCGGTGGGCAGGGTGGCGGTCGCCCGTGCTGCGCCGTTCATGACCCTTCCGACGAGCGCGTCGCGGCCCCCGTTGAGGAAGTACTGGGCCACGGCGTAGCCCAACGGGCTCTCGGCCCACAGCCCGCCGTAGATGCGGGAGAACTCGGCGAAGCTCTGCACCAGCACGGGCCGGTCTGTCGGGCCACGCAGGGTCCGGCCGATGAAGGCGGTGATCGACGTCGCGACGCCGGAGATGGTGCGCACGCCGCTGCTGACCTCGCGGACGTAGACACCGGGATAGGTGAGATTCACGGTCATCGCTTCGGACTCCCTGGGCTGTGGGGCTGGATTCGGTCTGGTCCGGGCCGGTCACGACGTCGCGTCGCGGCCGATCATGAGGTCGACGACGGCGTCGGAGGCGCCGGCGTTCGCGATCGTCAGGCTTGCGGGGTTGCCGGCGAGGTCGGCGGCGCCACCGAAGAGGAACTGCGGTTGGTCGAGGGTGATGGTCTCGGAGCCCACCTCGTAGGTGAGGTCGTCGCTGGGCGCCTCGGGCAGCAGGACGAGGCACGAGATCAGCCCTGCGGAGCCGGGGCCGAGGTCGACGTCCAGGTCACCCCCTGCCGGCACGGTCACCGAGAGCTTGTCGTAGGCGTCGACCTCCAGGACTCCGGACCCGCTCAGCTGCGGGCCGTCCTCGGCGCGCACGGTCACGTCCCAGATCAGCTTCTCGGTCATGTGCTTCTCCTGTGGCAGGTAGTGGGTGGTGGCTCAGCTCGCCGGGGTGGCTCGCCTCCGGATGACCTCGGTCAACAGCCGTGGGGAGAGCAGGCCGAGCGCGGTCCGCTGGGGAGCGAGCTCCCAGAGAGCGGCGTGACGGCCGTCCTCGACGGCGGCGAGGATCCGGGGGTACGGCCGGGTCCGCTCCAGCCAACGGCTGGCCTGCGACTCGTCGGAGCAGTTCCAGACCACCAGGTCGATGTCGGCGAGCCCCGGCCCGGTGTCCGCCAGGTCCGCGAGCCCTGCGGGACCCGCGACGCTCGCGACGACGTCGATCCCCCCGTCACGGCTGACGGCGTCGGAGATGATGTCGCCCAGCAGTCCGCTGCAGCCCACCAGGCAGATCCGCACCTGCCCCGTTCCCGGCTCCGTCCCTGGCTCCGCCATGCCCGCCCCTCACCGACTCGTGGACCACCAGTACGACGCCTCGGCTGCCGACCGCACAATGGGCCGCGGGATCTGACTTGGATCCAGGAGGGGGCCCGGTACTGGGCCCCCGACGGGTCAGCCGAGCGGGACCGGACCCTCGATGTACTGGACCTCGGGCTGCTCCAGGACGCCTGTGATCTCCGCGCGGGCCGTCGCCCCGCACTTGGCGAGGACGTTGTGCACGTGGTTCTTGACCGTGCTCAGCTGGAGGTCCAGGGCGCGGGCGATCTCCTTGTTGGACATGTCGCTCTGGATCAGGCGCAGCACCTCGCGCTCACGCCTGGTGAGGGCCAGGAAGGCCGCAGCCACCGGCCTGGACCGCGCCTGTCTGCTGATGTGCTGGATGAGCTCCGCTGCGACCCGGCCCGAGCAGGCGACCTCTCCGCGTGCCGCCGACCGGAGCGCGCCGGCGACGTCCTCGAACCCCGCGTCGCGCGAGACGTAGCCGTAGACCCCGGCCTCGGCACAGGCGACCACCTGGGGTCCTTGCTCGGGGACGCCCAGCACCACCACACGCAGGGCGGGGCGGGAGGTCACCAACGAGGCGATCGTCTCGACGGGGGCGGACATGCTCATGTCCAGCAGGGCCACGTCGCACTCCTGGCGGCGTGCCGCCGAGACAGCGCTCGCGGCGGTCGAGGCGCTGGCCACCGCGGAGACGTCGGGCAGGGCCCGCAGCAGGTCTGCCACACCTTCGCGGTAGAGGCGGATCTCTGT
The DNA here is from genome assembly GCF_004683965.1 of Nocardioides seonyuensis. Taxonomy (NCBI): domain Bacteria; kingdom Bacillati; phylum Actinomycetota; class Actinomycetes; order Propionibacteriales; family Nocardioidaceae; genus Nocardioides; species Nocardioides seonyuensis. The sequence goes on along the minus strand of NZ_CP038436.1, from coordinate 3,190,728 downwards.
GACCACCAGGACCTTCACGCGCTCTGCTCCTCGTGTGGATGTCACACGACCCGGTGCGGTGAGAGAACACGTCGAGCGCCCGAGCCGGCCGTGCGAGCACCGCCGGTTTTTCTTCCCCGTTGCCCGGGTGGCGCGAGCCGCCCGGACCTCCATGGCACCACCGACGTCCGCCCTTCGTCCACCTGGTCTGGACCTGGGCGTGCTGGGTCAGGCTCGCGTGATCGTCCCCGCGTCGCCACGCTTGAGGTGGCGGGAGATGACGAGTCGCTGGATCTGGTTGGTGCCCTCGAAGATCTGCATCACCTTGGCCTCGCGCATGTAGCGCTCGACGGGGAAGTCACGGGTGTAGCCGGCGCCTCCGAGCACCTGCACCGCGTCGGTGGTGACCTTCATGGCGTTGTCGGTGCACACGAGCTTGGCGACGCTCGCCTCGCGCCCGAAGGGCAGCCCGCGGTCCTTGAGCCGCGCGGCTGCGAGGTAGGTCGCCCGCGCGCTCTGGACGGCTGCCTCCATGTCCGCGAGCACGAAGGCGAGGCCCTGGTGGTCGATGATGGGCTGTCCGAAGGTCTCGCGCCCCTGCGCGTACTCCACGGCCTGGTCGAGTGCTCCCTGGGCTAGCCCGGTGGCGACAGCGGCGATGCCGAGCCGCCCCGAGTCGAGTCCGGCGAGGGCGATCTTGAGCCCGTCGCCCTCCTCCCCCAGGCGCCGCTCGACCGGGACGCGGACGCCGTCCAGGCGCATCGTGGCGGTCGCGGAGCCGGTCAGCCCCATCTTGCGCTCAGGGGGGTCTGCGGAGAGGCCCTCGGCGTCGGCGGGGACGAGGAAGCAGGAGATCCCGTTGCGGTCGTCCGAGGTGCGCGCCATGACCTTGTAGAAGTCTGCGTGGCCGCCGTGGGTGGTCCAAGCCTTCGCACCGTCCAGGACGTAGTGGTCGCCGTCGAGACGCGCCGTCGTGCGCATCGCGGCCGGGTCGGATCCCGCGTGCGCCTCGGAGAGGCAGTAGGCGCCGAGCAGCTCGCCGCCGAGCATGTCGGGCAACCACTCCCGCTTCTGCTCCTCGGTGCCGAACGCCGCCAGGCCGAAGCAGGACAGCGCGTGGACCGACGTACCGACCCCCACGCTCGCCCAGACAGCGCCGATCTCCTCCAGCACCTGGAGGTAGACCTCGTAGGGCTGGCCCCCTCCGCCGTGCTCCTCCGGGTAGGGCAGGCCCAGGAGGCCCGCCCGGCCGAGGAGCTGGAAGACCTCGCGCGGGAAGGTCTCGGTCGCCTCGGCCTCGGCGCTGCGCGGGGCGAGCTCGCGGCCGGCGATGTCGCGGACCAGCTTGAGCAGCTCGACGGACTCGTCGGTGGGCAGGGTGCGGGAGGCAGGCATCGGGTGCTCCTGTGGTCGTGCGCGGACAGGTCCACTCATGATTCTCCAGCCCGGTGCATGACGAGGCACACACCGGGGCACCTGCCCTGCGATGACGAGCAAGGTGACGGACCACGAGAGCGACGACTCGCGGCGCGAGCGCAACGAGACGCCGGCCGAGCGCGCCGACCGCAACTGGAACGAGCTGCTCCAGGAGCTGCGGGTCAGCCAGACCGGTGTGCAGCTGCTCGCCGGCTTCCTGGTCACGCTGCCGTTCCAGTCGCGGTTCGAGTCCCTCACCGACTTCCAGAAGGACTGGTACCTCGGGCTGCTCGGTCTGGCCTTCCTCACGGTCGGGGTCACCCTCACCCCCGTCGCCATCCACCGACGGCTCTTCGGCGGCGGAGCCAAGCGGGAGATCGTCAGCGCAGCGCACGTCATGACCGGGCTCGTGCTCGCACTGATCTCGATGCTCCTCGGCGGCATCGCGTTCCTCGTCGTCGACGTCGTGCTCTCGCGCACCGAGGCGGCGTTCGCCGGTGGCGGCTCGCTGGCGGTCCTGCTCCTCCTGCTGGTCGTCGTCCCCCGGGTGGTCAACCAGCGGTTTCAGCGCTCCCGATGACTGCGGACCGCCGTCGCCACCAGCTCGCGCGCCGGCCCGGCCGGAGGCTGTGACCCGTCCCTCCAGACGGCGTTGAGCCGACGGGTGAGGTCGAGGCTGGTCACGGTGACGGCGATCAGCCGGCCCGTGGCGAGGTCGTCGCGGACGGCGTGGGCGCCGAGCACGGCCGGGCCGGCTCCCGCCGCGACGGCGGAGCGGACGGCTGCGGTGCTGGACAGCTCGAGGGCAGGGGTCGCGACCAGCAGCCCTTCCAGGGCGCGCTCGAGCACGGTCCGGGTGCCCGACCCCTGCTCGCGCACGACGAGCGGGGTTGCCGCGAGCGTGCCCGCGGAGACGCGGCGGCGGGATCGCTGCGCCCACTCGTGGTCGCGTGCGACCACCACCACGAGCTCATCGCGCCCGACGAGCCGGTGGCGGAGCCCGGTGGGCGCGTCGGGTCCCTCGACGAAGCCGAGCTCCACCTCACCGACGGTCACCATGGCGGCCACTCGAGCGCTGTTGGTCGCCGTCATCGTGAACTCGGTGGGCGTCAGCCCGGCCCGCGACTGGTCGGCGCGGACGCTGACCAGCCACCCCGGCAGCAGGTGCTCGGCGATCGTCAGGCTCGAGGCGATGCGCAGGTGGGCGCGCCGGTCCGACCGCAGCGCCGCGATGCCGGCGTCGAGCTGCGCGGCCTCGTCGAGCACCCGCGCCGCCCACTGGACGACGAGGTCGCCCGTCGGCGTGAGCGAGGAGCCCCGTCGCGTGCGGACGAGCAGCGGCATCCCGATCACGGACTCCATGGTGCGGATCCGCGAGGACGCCGCCTGCTGGGTGATGCCCAGCGCCTCGGCCGCGGCGCTCAGGCTGCCGCACCTCGCGACCTCGACGAACAGCTCGAGCGCACGGAGCTCCGGCACATGGGGTCCCAACACATCCCCGACCCTACCTTTGCCACAAGCCAGGATTGTGACCACCCAACCACAACCTCGTTCTGTGGGCGCGGCTCCGTCGCCAGACTCGTGACATGACCTCTCCTGACACCGTCCTGCGCGTGGCGATCGTCGGCGCCGGTCCCGCCGGGATCTACGCCGCCGACCAGCTCGTCAAGGCTGCCCGGGTCGAGGGCGGACGCCCCGTGTCCGTCGACATCCTCGAGCGACTCCCGGCTCCCTTCGGGCTGGTCCGCTACGGCGTCGCTCCCGACCACCCCCGCATCAAGGAGATCGTCAAGGCGCTGCAGCGCGTCCTCTCCCACGACGAGGTCCGTCTGCTCGGCAACGTCGACCTCGGGACCGATCTCAAGCTCGAGGAGCTGCGCGAGTTCTACGACGCCGTCGTCGTCGCGACGGGAGCCATGTCCGACCGCTCGCTCGGCATCCCCGGCGAGGACCTCCCCGGCTCGTTCGGCGCGGCCGACTTCGTGTCGTGGTACGACGCCCACCCCGACGTCCCGCGCACGTGGCCGCTCGAGGCAGAGCACGTCGCCGTGCTCGGGGTCGGCAACGTCGCGCTCGACGTCGCACGCGTGCTGGCCAAGACAGGCGAGGAGATGCTCTCCACCGACATCCCGCCCCACGTCCACGAGGCGCTGGTGGCCAAGCGCGCGACCGACGTCCACGTGTTCGCGCGGCGCGGCCCGGCCTACGCGAAGTTCTCGCCCCTGGAGCTGCGCGAGCTCACCCACTCCCCCCACGTCGACGTCATCGTCCACCCCGAGGGCTTCGAGGTCGACGAGGCGAGCATGGCGCACATCGCGAAGAACAAGCAGGCCAAGATGGTCCTCGACACCTTGGCCAACTGGGTCGGTCGCGAGCCGGAGGGCAAGGCGCACCGCATCCACCTGCACTTCCTCGAGCAGCCCGTGGAGATCCTCGGCGACGACGCACCCAGTGGGCGCAGGGTGACGGGCCTGCGCACCGAGCGCACCCGCCTCGTCGGCGACGGATCCGTCGAGGGCACGGGCCAGACGACCGACTGGGACGTCCAGGCGGTCTACCGTGCCGTGGGCTACCGCAGCACCGCGATCGCGGACCTGCCCTTCGACGACCGCGCCGCGGTGGTCCCCAACGACGGCGGACGGGTGCTGGACCTCGACGGTCGACCGCTGCCCGGCACCTACGTCACCGGCTGGATCAAGCGCGGGCCCGTCGGACTCATCGGACACACCAAGAGCGACGCGGCCGAGACGGTGGCACACCTCCTCGCCGAGACGACTCCCACCGCGACCGCGCGGACCACCGGCGAGGTGGACGCGTTCCTGGTCGAGCGCGGCGTCGACGTGGCCGACCTCGACCACTGGCTGCGACTGGACCAGCACGAGATCGCCCTGGGAGAGGCCCAGGGCCGACTGCGGGTCAAGGTCCCCGGGCGCGAGGAGATGTTGACCGCAGGTCGCGACTGACCGTCGCGCAGGCGACCGCGACTGTTCACCTCGAGGTCGCCGGGAGGTCCGCCCGGGTCGGTTGGCTGGAGCCATCAGCCAGCACCGCCCGACCCGGAGGACCTCCTGTGACTCTCACCCCGCAACGCCGCCTGCTGCCCATGGCCGGCAACACCCACGGAAACCGCAGCGCCGTCACCTGCCACCTGCGCTGCGGCGACGCGTGCTTCCAGGAGGTGCCCAACACCACCGAGACGTCGTACTTCCGCGACGTCGCGGCCAGCGCCCTCAGCCGACGCACCCTGCTCGGCGCCTCTGCCGCAGCGGCGACGACCGCCCTCGTGGCGACCACGCCGGCAGCCGCATCGCCGGGCCGGGGGGCCGGAGCGCGGGCCGCCGCCAGGACCAGCGCACTGGCCTTCTCCCCGATTCCACCGGTCCCGGCCAGCGTCGACGACGTGAGCGTGCCCGCGGGCTACCGCTGGGACGCGATCCTGCGCTGGGGCGACCCGATCTTCGCCAAGGCCCCGGAGTTCGACCAGGACAACCAGAGCGCGGCCGCCCAGGCACAGCAGTTCGGCTACAACTGCGACTACCTCGACATCATCGTGACCGACCGCAAGGGCACCCGCGCCCAGCTGGTCACCAACCACGAGTACACCAACGAGAACATCATGTTCCCCCCGGGCACGGACCCCGCCGAGGTCGTCCGGATCGCCTGGGCCGCACACGGCATGTCCGTCGTCGAGCTGCGTCGGCGGCACGCCGGCGACGTGTGGAAGTACGACCGGACCGGCCGCACCAACCGCCGCATCACCCTCGAGACCCCGATGACCTTCGACGGCCCGGCGGCCGGTTCGACGCTGCTGCAGACGGCGGAGGACCCACGCGGCATGCGCGTGCGCGGAACGATGAACAACTGCGCAGGAGGTACGACGCCCTGGGGCACGGTCCTCTCCGGCGAGGAGAACTTCAACCAGTACTTCAAGGCCGGCGGCACCGACCCCCGCGAGAAGCGCTACGGCCTCAGCGCCAACGGCGACAGCCGCAACTGGCGCTCGGTGGACTCCCGATGGGACGCGGTCTCCAACCCCAACGAGCCCAACCGCTTCGGCTGGATCGTCGAGGTCGACCCCTCCGACCCGCGCTCGACACCGGTCAAGCACACCGCGATGGGCCGCTTCAAGCACGAGGGGGCCCACGTCATCGTCAACGGTGACGGCCGCGTGGTCGCCTACATGGGCGACGACGAGCGCTTCGACTACGTCTACCGCTTCGTCTCGCGCGACACCTACCGCGCGGGCAGCTCCAAGAAGGACCTCGCCCACAACAAGACCCTGCTCTCCGCCGGCGACCTCTCCGTCGCCCGCTTCACCGGGGACGGTCTCGAGGACGGCGTCAGCGACGGCGCCGGTGAGTGGATCCCGCTGACCGTCGACGGCGAGTCAGTGGTCCCCGGCTTCACCACCGAGGAGGTCCTGGTCTTCACCCGCCTGGCGGCCGACGTCGTACAGCCCACCAAGATGGACCGGCCCGAGGACGTCGAGCCCAACTTCGTCAACGGCTTCGTCTACGTCGCGTGCACCAACAACTCCGACCGCGGCAAGGTCGGCAAGGAGGGTGCGACCGAGCCCAACCCTCGCAACCTCAACAAGGACGGCCACGTCGTCGAGATGATGCCGACCCGGGGGGACCACACCGCCGACACGTTCGCGTGGAACCTGATCCTGATCTGCGGCGGGCCCGAGACGGCAGGCACCTACTTCGGCGGATGGACCGGGCCGGTCTCACCGATCTCCTGTCCGGACAACGTCACCTTCGACTCCGAGGGCAACCTGTGGGTCTCGACCGACGGCCAGCCCGGAACGCTCAAGCTCTCCGACGGCCTGTTCAAGGTGCCCGTCGCCGGTCCTGAGCGCGGCCGCGTGCAGCAGTTCCTCGGCGTGCCGCGCGATGCGGAGACGTGCGGACCGGTCATCCACGACCGCGACGGCTCGGTGTTCGTGGCCGTGCAGCACCCGGGCGAGGACGGCACCTGGGGCGCGCACACGTCCCACTTCCCTGACTTCGTCCCCGCAGGTACGACGCCCCGCCGGGGCCAGTTCGCCGGCCCCCGACCGTCAGTGGTCCAGGTCACCCGTCGCTGACACCGATCTGTCCCAGTCGGCCTGGTGGACGTCGAGGCGCAGTCCTCGACTCACCAGGTCGACACCGGGGCCGAGCAGCACGATCACCGCCAGCGTGCCGACGCCGACGGTGGCACCCAGGAGCCAGCCGACCAGGGCTCCGCCGCCCTGCACGAGGCTGTAGCTCCACCGGAAGTGGATCGGCGGGTCCCAGGCCAGCGCCGCGCCCTCGGCGGGTCCCGCGCCGGTGTGGCTGCCCAGGTAGACCGCGATCCCGATGGCCAGCACCGGGAACGCCCCGCCGAGCAGGAGCCCACGACCCACCAGCTCGGCCGGCGTGGTGAGCAGGTCCAGGGTCCACGAGACGGTGAACCCGACCAGGAGCACCTGCACGACCGTGCCGACGCCAGGACGGACCCCTCTCAGTGCCGCCATCGCCACGAAGACCACTCCGACGAGAAGGTTGACGATCCAGAACTCCATGCCGGTGGCGATCGAGAGGCCGTTGACGAAGGTGGAGTAGCCGTCGGACCCCAGGTCGGCGGTGAGGAGCATGCCCACCCCGACACCCAGCACCACGCAGCCGCCGACGAGCATGAGGGCGCGCTGAGGAGCGGTGGTCGAAGTGCTCATCGCAGCTCGTCCGGCGCCCAGCGTGGCCACCCGGGCGTTCCCATCGGCCGGCCCTCGACGTAGCGGGCGACCTCCCTGAACGGCTGCGCGGCGACCGAGTTGTCGTAGAAGACAGTGCGGTCGGCGTCCTCCCTGGCCTGCACCACGCAGGTCCACAGGCGTGCGTGGCGCTCCCGGATCTTCGTCTCCGGGACGTCGTGGCCTCCCCTGACGACACGCTCTGCGACTCGGGCGACACTGAGCTCGACAGGGACGAGGACGACGTGCAGGCGCACGAGGTAGCCGCACGCGGTGGCCTGCCGCACCAGCTCGACCTTGCTCGGATGGCTGAAGACGGTCTCGGAGATGAACGAGACCCGCTCGTGCAACAGCTCTTGGCGCCGTTGGGCCGCTGCCCTGGACGCCTCGTAGGCATGCTCGGCCTCGGCTCCCGGCCAGGTCTGTGCCGCGATCACGTCGGCGTTGATGAAAGGCAGCCCCGTGACCGGAGCCAGGATCCGCTCGACGAAAGTGGTCTTGCCCGCCCCGTTCGGCCCGGCGAGCAGGTGGAGGACCGGGGTGCTCACGTCCTCTTCTCAGTCCGCGGTGCGTCGGACGAGGTTGCCCTCGGCATCCACCTCGGACCAGGACTGTCCGGACTTCGTGAGCTCGGCCTGGAGGTCGAGGCCGGCCAGCGCCGACTCGACGCGCTCGTCCCACTCGCTGCGCACCACGGCCTGCTCGGGGTCGGCCAGGGAGTCGTAGGGCGCCTTGCCGGCGAGCACCCGCTCGATGTCCTTGTGGTTGATCGTGCGGGAGGCCTCGAGCTCGCGCCCCAGCCGCGCCCAGTGGCTCAGCTGCTGGGCGGCGCTGCGACTCATCAGGGCTCCACTCGCCTTGGCAGCCTCGAAAAGGTCTCCGTCGATCCGGGTCGGCATCGTCGACACCAGCACCACCTCCGCGTCCTACTGTAGCAAGTTGCTACGCCTCCACCCTGCTGGAGACAGCCGCCGCGAGCGCGGTCGTCACCGGGACGGCCGCGACGAGCCCCAGGGTCGCGACGGCGCTGCGCACGATCTCCTGGGCGATGACCTGGTCGGTCACGACGCCGCCGAGGGAACCGTTGTTGGCCATGATCAGGATCAGCAGCGGCAGCGAGGACCCTGCGTAGGCGAGGATGATGGTGTTGATCACCGATGCGATGTGCGAGCGTCCGACGCGGGTCCCCGCGCGGTAGAGCTGCAGGAAGCCGTAGGCCGGGTTGGCCCGGGCCACCTCGCCGACCGTGGCGGCCTGGGTGACGGTCACGTCGTCGAGCACTCCGAGGGAGCCGATGACGATGCCGGCCAGCAGCAGGCCCTCCATGTTGACGCTGTAGGAGGTGCCGACGGCGGTGGAGATGTCGTCGGTGATCCCGGTGAGGTGCAGGGCGGCGACGGAGAACGCCGACAGGGCGCCGGTGATGGTGAGGCTGGCCAGCGTCCCGAGCACCGCCACGGTCGTGGACAGTGTGAACCCGTGGGTGAGGTAGAGGACTGTGAGCATGATGGCCGAGGACCCCACGATCGCCACCAGGAGCGGCGGCTCCCCCGCCAGGATCGCGGGCACGACGAAGAACAGGAGCAGCGCGAACGTCACAGTGAGTCCGGCCAGCGCGGTGATCCCCCGCCAGCGGCCGAAGGCCACCACCGCCAGCACGAAGGCGGCCGCCAGCATCCACAGCTGGTTGGCGCGCTGGTGGTCGACGATCGAGAAGTTCGCCCCCTCGGGCGTCTCGGTACGGATCAGGACGACGTGGTCGCCCTCCTCCACCTCCGGGGCACCCGGACCGTTCGGCAGGGTCACGTCGATGGTGCGCGGCTCGTCCTCCTCGGTCAGCAGCACGCGCGCGGCCCCACACCCGTTGACGTCGTCGTCGAGGGTCTCCGGGCACGCCAGCCGCTCGATCTGGACGATCTCCCCCGCGAACTCGGGCGCGGAGCCCTCGTCCTCCGGGACCTCGAGTCCCGGCGGCCACAGCACGACGAGTGCGACCACGGTCGCGAGGGCGATGGGCGCGATCACGGCCAGGGCGAGGCGTCGTACTCCGGCGGACTCAGGAGCGGCGTGACGCGGGTGGTGGGCACCCAAGAGTCAGAGTCTCCTCACCTGACCTGGACCGACGGCGCAGGCCGGCCGCCTGGCAACTGCCCGCCGATGCTAACCGAGCCACGTCGTCGCACCTGCAACCTGTTGACCTCCGACCGCGCTCGGGAGCAAGGTCGTCGTGACGAGCGTGACCCGGCCGCTCGCGTCCCGGTGAGGAGGAGCAGATGAACGCCGCTGACCGACCGATCCCCCCGCTCGTGCGCTGCACGCGCCGACTCGAGGAGGCCTCCGCCCTCGACGGGCCGGTGAAGTCGCTCGAGCCGCACGTCCGTGCGATCTTCGGCAGCGGGGCCCGTGGCTCGATGCTCCGCGGCGACTGGCTGGGGCACGCCCTCCACCCGGTCCTCACCGACCTGACCGTGGGCAGCTGGATCTCCGCCTCCCTGCTGGACGTCCTCGGCCGGGGCCGTTGGTCGGCGCCGGCGCAGAGCCTGGTGGGCACCGGGCTCCTGGCGTTCGGTCCCACCGCCTGGACAGGCTGGGCGGAGTGGTCAGAGGCGGAGCAGCGCGAGAAGCGGGTGGGAGTCGTCCACGTCGGCCTCAACGCCGCCTCCGCCGTCGCCTACCTCGCCTCGTGGACAGCGCGGCGACAGGGGCGGCACGGCACCGGCGCTGGTCTCGCGTTCGTGGGCGCCGGGATCTCCGGCGCCGGCGCCTACCTCGGCGGCCACCTGGCAGTGGCCCGCAAGGTGGGCAGTCGACACCCGGCCTTCTCCGACCGGGCCGCCGAGGAATCCATGTCGCTCTGAGCCCGGCCCTCGCCTACCGTGGCGCCCATGGATCCCCTCGACGCCGCTGACCTGCGCGGCGTCTTCGTCAACACCACCAAGGGTGCGGCCTCCCGGATCCCGGTGCCCGACCTCACTGGCGTGCGGTGGGAACACCTCGACTTCCTCGGCTGGCGTGATCCCGGCAACCCGGGCGCGGCGTTCCTGGTGACGTCGTACGACGGCGTCCCGCGCGGCGTCGCCCTGAGGCTGCCCAGCAGCAAGGGCCCGTCCAAACGGCAGTCCATGTGCTCGCTGTGCCACACGGTGCACTCGAGCAGCGGCGTGGCGCTGATGGTGGCCGCGCGCGCCGGCAGGGCCGGCCGGGAGGGCAACACCGTCGGGACCTACCTGTGCACCGACCTCGCCTGCTCGGCCTACGCGCGCGGACTCAAGAAGCCCGACCGGGTCCAGCCGCACGAGACCGTCACTGCGGAGGTCAAGGTCGCGAGGTTGCAGCTCAACCTCGAGGCGTTCGTGCGGCGGGTGGTCGCCGTCGCCTGACCAGCTGGTCAGGACACCTCTTCGTAGTCCGGCTCGGTCGACACCATGCGCTCGTGGGCCGTGTTGCGCGCCGGCGCCTGCTGGCCCCGAGCCACCGACCCGACCGCGGCCCCGAGTCCGAAGGCGGGCATGTTGCCGTAGAGCGACTCGATGCGATCGGCCGGCACGACGTAGGTCTCGTGGAAGATGCCGACGTCGCCCGTGGGAGCGGCGGCCCTGTTGAAGGCGGCCCAGGCGGGCGCATGGCTCTTGGCCGTGTCGCGCGCATAGGCGCCGAGCTGCTCGGCGCTGCGCCAGTACTGGACCACCATCAGCGTGCGCCCACCGAAGAGCAGCGTGGCCCCCAGCAGTCCCGAGTCGGGCTGCGCCTCGAGCTCCTTGAGCATCCGGGGCATCCCGACGAACGAAGGCCACCATGACCGCACCCGGCGCAGCCGGTTGATGCGCATGCCGATGACGAACACCACCACGTCCTCGTCCTGGGGTACGGCGACGTATTGGCCGCCGCGGACACCGTGCGGCGCGCGAGCCGCCGCCGTGGCATACCCCCTCGGGACTCGTCTCGTTCCGCTCATGACACGCCTCCTAGATAGCGATACTTTCTAGCAAGACAGTGACACTATCAACAGCGGCCGTCAAGAGCAGTGCAGGAGGTTCTCACCGTGCGGATGTCAGAGCTCTCGAAGCGGACAGAGGTCCCCGTGGCGACGATCAAGTACTACTTGCGTGAAGGCCTGCTCCCCGATGGCGAGCGGATCACTCCCCGCCTCACTGAGTACGACGACCGGCATGTGCGGCAGCTCCGCCTGCTGCGCATCCTCCGCGAGGTGGGTCACGTGCCTGTCGAGCGGCTACGTGGCCTCATCGCCGCGGCAGGCTCCGGCGAGGAGACGATCCACGAGCTCTTCGCCGAAGCCTCCGACGCCCTCTCCCCCACGCCTCCGGAGCCGGACGAAGCCCACGAGATGGCGCGCCTGGTCGTCGACGACATCGTCGCCCAGGCGGGCTGGACCCACACCCGCGCCAACAGCCCTGATCGCGACCTGCTCGCAGCGACCCTTGCCACCGTCATCCGTCACGACACGCACCCCGGCGGACCTGAGGACCTGGTGCCCTACGTGGAGGCGGCCGACCGGATCGCGCGCTACGAGCTCGGCCGGCTCGACGACGCCAAGGACCGGCAGGGACTCCTCGAGGAGATGGTGGTCGGACGCGTCACGTTCGGCGAGGTCCTGGCTTCCCTGCGGCGGTTGGCGCAGGAGCACTACAGCTACGAGCGCTTCGGCGAGGATCACCGCGGCTGACCCGATCTGGGTACTCGCAGGGCGCGACACTGGTCAGGTGGTGGTCCGAGGGAACAGGATGAGGCGTGTTCATCGCCACCATCCCCGAGGACTCCGCCACCGGAGCACTCGCGCACTTCTACCGACAGCAGAAGCAGGCCTGGGGGTTCCTCCCGAACTACGCAGGGGCCTTCTCCACGCGTCCGGAGGTGGCGGAGGCCTGGACCCAGCTCAGCTCCAGCGTGCGCGAGGGCGTGGACCGGCGTCGTTTCGAGATCGCCACCATCGCCGCAGCCAGGGCGCTCCGCTCGACCTACTGCACCGCCGCCCACTCGAAGTTCCTGCGGGACGTCTGTGACGACGAGGCGACACTGGCCGCGCTCGCGGAGGACCCCAGTGGCCAGGGGCTCGATGAGCAGGACCGCGCCGTCTACTGGTTCGCCGGCCAGGTCGCTCGAGACGCCTCGTCCGTCCGGCAGGAGGACGTCGACGCGCTCCGAGCCGTCGGACTGGACGACGGCGACATCGCGGACATCGTCTTCGCCGCCGCCGCACGGTCCTTCTTCACCCGTGTCCTGGATGGTCTGGGAGCCCAGCTGGACGTGCAGACCGCGGAGGCGTTCGCCCCGGAGGTCCTCGAGTCCCTGGTGGTGGGACGACCCGTCGCAGACGGCTGACTGCGTGCAGCACCGGCGACCTAGGTCGTCGCGCTCGAGTGGTGCTCGCGGTAGAGCACGTACAACCGCCGCAGGAACTCCTCGAGCTCGGAAGCGAGCTCGTCGTCCAGGGACGGGAAGGAGAAGGTCGCCTTGCCCGTGCGTGTGGACTGGAACCTCGCGGACGAGGGCTGGAGCGTCTCCGGCCACGTGTCAACGGCGATCGCGTAGAGGCTCACCTTGCGTGCGCTCCGCTGCACTGCCGCGAAGTAGTCGTGGCTGCCGGATCCGGGCCAGCGCAGCGAGGGCATGCCGTAGATGGTCGCTTCCTCGAGCTCTTCCCTGTAGGGCTCGAGGAGCTCCCAGATCCGAGCTTCGACACTCTCCAGATCAGCCATCGGCTCAGTCTAGGAACGCGGCGGCACTGTCAGCGGCGCTGTCGGTGTCAGTAGTCCGCACTAGAATCGAACACGCATTCGAACAGTGAATTCATCCTGAAGGGACCCTCCGCTTGAGCATCTCCGCCAGCGACCCGCAGCACGGGTGGCGTGCGCCGGGCACCGAGCTGGTCGCCTCGCCGCACGTGGCAAGGGTGCTGGCGCGGGTTGGCGAGGCGCTGGACGAGCTCGGCTCGCTGCCGCTGGGCGCGCTGTCTGACCCGGACGTGACGCGGGTGCTGGAGGCGGCGACGTCCGCGGTTGGTCGGGTGACCGCGCAGGCGTGCCGGGTCAGCGCTGAGGCGGATCGGCGCCGGTTGGGTGATGAGATCGGGGCACGGCACACCCATCAGTGGTGGGCGCGACGGACGCGGCTGACCCGCGGCGAGGCCGCACGGCTGGTCCGTCTGGGCAAGAGGCTCGAGGAGGACCTGCATCTGCCGGTCGGTGAGGCCTTGGCTGCTGGCTCGTTGCGGGTGGACCAGGCGCAGGTCATCGTGGCTGCGGTCGACGCGATCCCCGACGAGGTCGAGACCCCCGACGGCCAGGTCCGCCACATCGACGCCGACATCCGTGCGCAGGCGCGTGACCACCTCTTGAAGATCGCCGCCGAGCACGATGCCAAGGTGCTGCGCCGGGTCGGCAAGCGCATCCTCGACGTCGTCGCCCCCGAGGTGGGTGAAGCGTTGGAGCAGCAGCTCCTCGAGAAGGAGACACAGAACGCCGCCGCGACCGCCTTCCTCAAGCTCCACGACGACGGCCACGGCAAGACCTGGGGCCGCTTCGCCCTCCCCACCCATCAAGGCGCCGCACTGCGCCTGGCGTTGCACGCGATCGCCAACCCCGCCCGCCACGACCACGACGAGCTGAAGGACGCCAAGACCGAGGAGTGGCGACCCACCCCGCAACGGCTCGGGCAGGCGTTCGGCGAGTTCATCGAGCGCTACCCCGCCGACCAGCTCCCCCAATCCGCGGGCGTGAACGCCACCGTCGTGGTCACCCTCGACCTCAAGGCCCTCCACACCGGCCTCGGCGTTGCGACGTTGGGCAACGGCGACCGGATCAGCGCCTCAACCGCCCGACGTCTCGCCTGCGAAGCAGGGATCATCCCGCTCGTGCTCGGTGGGAAGTCCATGCCGCTCGATGTCGGCCGGTCCAAGAGGTTCCACACCAAGTACCAGCGCATCGCGCTCACCGTACGCGACAAGGGCTGCACCGCCGAAGGCTGCGACATGCCACCGGACGCCTGCCACGCCCACCACGACCTCGAATGGACCGCCGACCACGGACCCACCAACGTCGACACCGGGCGCCTGCTGTGCCCCCACCACCACCGACGAGCCCACGACAAGCGCTACGAGACACGCACCGGCCCCGACAACAAGGTCAGCTTCCACAGACGGACCTAGACCAGGCTCACATGACCGAGTCCGACTCCAGCTCTTGGATGCGAGCCCGCAGGCTGCGCTCAGCGAGGCGCCACAGGGTGGCCGAGTGGGCATGCAGGTGATGGGCGCCGGTGCCGGGCCGCGCACTGTCGCGACGGGCCTCCTGCATCACCGCGCGCGCAGCGAAGTCATCAGCAGCCCCCGTGAGCTCGCCGATCAGCGAGACCCGCTCGAACGTCACGCCCGTCATGAAACACAGGGTGCCCTCGAGAAGCAGCCAGGTCGGTCAAGAGCGTGAAAAAGTGCTCAATTTTGGCGGGACCCAGCTTCTCGCCACTCGCCTGCGCGGTGCCGGGATGCGAGTCTGTCGGACGTGCCCACACCAGAAGACCTCGGCTCCCGCGACGACGACTCGGACATCGCAACCGTGGATGCCATGCTCGACGCACTGGCCCGCAGCGATGTCCGGGCCGCCGGGGCCCTCCTGACACCCGACGTCGAGTGGCGCAACACCGGCCTGCCGACCGTGCGCGGCCACCACGTGCGCCGGGCGTTCAACGCGATGGTCAGGTCCGGCATGTCCTTCTCCGTGGTGACCCACCACCGCGCGGCGGACGACGGCGTGGTGCTCACCGATCGCACCGACGTGCTGGGGATCGGACCACTACGGTCCGTCTTCCCGGTGCGCGGCACCTTCGTCGTACGCGACGGGCGGATCGCCGTCTGGGACGACCAGTTCAGCATGCGGCAGTTCCTGGTCGGCTTCTTCCGCCGCCTGCCCAGCGGTGCCACCTGACCGAACTCGCCAGACCGCACGCGGCTTCGCGCGACGACCTCAGTCGTCAAGGCACCGGATCCGTTGGCACTAGCCGTGCGGTCGACTCCTGAGCATCATGTGGTTCGCTGGCTTCAGGGGTGGAGGGCATTCCCTGGACCGTTTCGATCTCCGCTTCCTGTTCCACACCGCTGTCCTGAACCTCGTCGGAGGGTGTAGACGGCGATGCAGCAATCCCCGACTCTGCACCGTCCTGCGATGAGTAGTCGGTAGACACCAAGGCGGGGGACACAGCTTCGTCGACCTCGGTTGGCTGGATGGGCACCGGCCGCATCTTGGGCGGGGCCGCGGACCACGCCCTCAGCGCGCCGAGCACCTCGCCATAGAACGAGTCCACGGCCGACAGGACTGAGTCAATGAAGGCGCCACGTCCGCGTCCCCGCTTGGTGCCGAGGGGCGTGCTCATGGCCAGGCGGAACGCCCTGAGCTCCTTCGTCGGGTCGATGACGAGGCTTCCTGGTTGTTCGCGAACGGTCGAGAGGAGCTCAGCCGCCTGCGATCCTCGCGCATGGGCCACGAATGCTTCGATGCGTGTCTTGTCGGGTGCGTTCTTGAGCTGTCGCACGAGCCAGTTGACGCGCGTCGTGCCGCGACCCTCACGCGGGGCATCGACATCCACGTGGCAGGTCACGCTGCCAGCACGGAGGTCCGCAGTCACTACGAGGTGCCCGACGGTATCCGGGATTCGAATGGCGCCAGACAGTACGCCGCTTGCGCAGAGAGACTCGGCAAGCAGCTGCGCACGCAATGTTGGATCGGCAAGCTCCTTGCGTGACAGAACCGGGATCACTTCGGTGCCGAGCTGACGGCCCAGCTGGAGACTCGAGAAGCGCAGGAGCGCGTCGAAGCGCGCCACAACCTCAGCAATCCCCTTGTCCGAGGGGCGCAGTGTCCCTGCGGCGACCTGATCACGCACTCCAACCCACGCTTCGCCCATGTCTTCGAACTCGAGTGCACCGGACTTGCGGTGTTCCAGGTATCGGATCAGCTCACCCAGGATCCAAGCCTGCTCAGGGTCCGCCACACCTCGGAACTCCTTCTGCAGCACTGCATCTGCGAGCACCTTGGACCAGGACACGTGGTGCAGCGCAACCCTTCGAAGCTTCCGCTTGTCCACCTTGGTCGGATGCTGCCCAGCGATGGCGGGGATCTCGTTGGAGATGGTGATGACTGCGTCGAAGTCGTTCTCGCGGGCGATGTCGAGGTAGTTCTCCAGTTGCTCGGTGGCAAGCTTGTTCGGACCCGTCTTGACCTCAACCAGCGCAGTCCATGTCGTCGTTCCGCGGGAGACACGGATGAGGCCGTCGGGATAGAGACGCTGCTCGCCCAGCATGAATGGCACTTCGATGAAGCACTCGAGCGTCCCGGCAGGAGCACCGAAAGGTTTCACGAAGCCGCGACCGAACTCCTTGACCGCAGAGAGCACAGCCAACAGGGCTGACGTCGCACGCCGCTCCTGTTCCTCCGCTCCATTGATTCCCGATGTCGGGATCAATCGCGCCTCGTGCCAGGACTCCTCGCCCATCGGTCCTCCCCCTCCCTGCCGGCGGGCCCGAGCGGCCACGACGTCCAGCAGGTCCCGTGACGTTAGCGAAGAAGGCTCTCCGTGTGGGCGGAATCGAACGACGCAACCATCTCTGGAGCCGGACGAGCGAATGGACGCCGAAGTCGACGCCGTGCTGGACTCCGGCCATGACCCGCGTGCTCTCCCGCCAGGACGTCGACTTCCTCCTCTACGACTGGTTGGGGGTCGACCGGCTCGCTGAGCGCGAGCACTACGCCGAGCACGACCGGGAGACCTTTGACGCGACCCTCGACCTCGCCGAGAAGATCGCCGAGGACGTGTTCGCGCCGATCAACCAGGTGCTCGACGCCCAGGAGCCGAGGATGGGCTCGGACGGCAAGGTCGAGCAGCCCGAGGAGCTGGCGAAGGCGCTGCGCGTCTACGCCGACTCGGGGCTGACGGCCAGCAGCTTCAGCCACGACCACGGCGGAGCCCAGCTGCCGTACGTCGTGAGGGCGGCCGCGTCCACGTTCCTCGGTGCGGGCTCGGTGGGCGCCTACGCCTACCCGGCGCTGTCACTGGGTAACGCCAGCCTGCTCGTCGCCCACGGGACGACCGAGCAGGTCGCGAAGTACGCCGTACCCCAGATCGAGAGCCGCTGGTTCGGCACGATGTGCCTCTCCGAGCCCGACGCCGGCTCGTCACTGGGCGACCTCACCACCACGGCCGTCCCGCAGGACGACGGCACCTACCGGCTCACCGGCTCCAAGATGTGGATCTCCGGTGGCGACCACGAGCTCACCGACAACATCGTGCACCTGGTGCTCGCCCGCACACCCGGAGCCCCGGCGGGGGTCAAGGGCATCTCGCTGTTCGTCGTCCCCAAGTTCCTGGTCGGCGACGACGGCAGCCTCGGCGAGCGCAACGACGTGGCCCTGGTGGGGCTCAACCACAAGATGGGCTACCGCGGGACCACCAACACTCTGCTGTCGTTCGGCAGCGGCGCACACGAGCCCGGTGGCCGGCCCGGGGCAGTCGGCGAGCTCGTCGGGGAGCTCGGTCGTGGCCTCACGGTGATGTTCCACATGATGAACGAGGCTCGCATCGGTGTCGGGGCCGGCGCTGTCGCCCTCGGCTACAACGGCTACCTCCGCGCCCTCGACTACGCACGCACCCGCACGCAGGGGCGCCCGCTGGCGCAGCGGGACCCCGCGACCGCGCCGGTCCCGATCATCGACCACCCCGACGTGCGCCGAATGCTGCTGACGCAGAAGGCGTACGTCGAGGGCGGGCTGGCGCTCATCCTCTACTGCGCCCGGCTCGTCGACGAGGCTGCCACCGGCGACACCGCCGAGGCCCGCGGAACGGCCAGCGGGCTCCTTGACCTCCTCACCCCGGTGGCGAAGTCGTGGCCGTCGCAGTGGTGCCTGAAGGCCAACGACCTGGCGATCCAGGTGCACGGCGGCTACGGCTACACCCGCGACTTCACCGTCGAGCAGCTCTACCGCGACAACCGCCTCAACCCGATCCACGAGGGCACCCACGGCATCCAGGCGCTCGACCTGCTCGGTCGCAAGGTCCCCCAGCGCGAGGGCGCCGACCTCGGCGAGCTCGCCGCTCGCATCGGCGACACCGTCGCGCGGGGCAAGGCCCTCGGTGGGGCAACGGCCGAGCACTCGACCGCGCTCGCGGCGACGCTCGATCAGCTCCTGGAGACGACCCAGGGCCTGCTGCTCGGCGGTGACGTCGAGGCCGCCCTGGCCAACGCGTCCTACTACCTGGAGGCCTTCGGGCACCTCGTGGTGGCGTGGCTGTGGGTCGAGCAGGAGATCGCCGCCCACGGACGCGAGGGCTCGTTCTTCGAGGGCAAGCGCGGCGCGGCCCACTACTTCCTCACCTACGAGCTCCCCCTGGTGGAATCGTGGCTCGGCATCCTCCGGACGGGCGACCGCACCACCGTCGACCTCGACCCGACCGCCCTGTGAAGGGGGACGCGATGGTCGACCAGGATCCACCCGCGCGCGGCCTCGACGAGGTCATGGCGCGACGCTTCCTCACCACCGACGCGGCGCGCCCCGAGAAGGTCGCGACGTGGCACGCCCGGGGGCGTCGTACCGCCCGGGAGAACATCGCCGACCTCGTCGATCCCGGTTCCTTCGTCGAGTACGGCCGGTTCGTGACAGCGGCCCAGGAGCAGCGCAGGGAGCTCGCCGACCTGGTCGTCGACGCGCCAGCCGACGGCATCATCGGCGGTACGGCGACCGTGCAGGGTGTCCCGTGCGCCGTGCTGTCCTACGACTACCTCGTGATGGCCGGCACCCAGGGCATGCGCGGCCACCGCAAGTCCGACCGCCTCATCGAGCTGGTCGAGCGGATGAGGCTGCCCGTCGTCTTCTTCACCGAGGGTGGTGGCGGACGGCCCGGCGACACCGACATCCCGCTGGTCTCCGCGCTGGACGTCGGCTCGTTCGCCCTGTGGGGCGCGCTCGAAGGAGTCGTGCCGCGGATCGCTGTGGTTTCGGGCCGCTGCTTCGCCGGGAACGCCGTCCTGGCCGGGTGCGCCGACCTCAGGATCGCCACTCCCGACGCGAACCTCGGCATGGCAGGGCCCGCGATGATCGCCGGCGGCGGGCTCGGTGACGTCTCCGCCGAGGAGATCGGCCCCGTCGCCGACCAGTCCGCCAACGGCGTGCTCGACATCGTCGTTCAGGACGAGGCGGAGGCGGTGGAGGTCGCGCGTCGGCTGCTCGGCCAGCTCGGCGGCGGCACGACCGCGGCGGGCGTCTCGGGAGACCAGGCGGAGCTGCGGACGCTGCTCCCCGACAACGACCGGGAAGCCTTCGACGTGCGCCCGGTGGTGGAGGGCCTGGCCGACCTCGACAGCGTGACGTGGCTGCGCGAGTCGTGGGCACCTGAGCTGGTGACCGCGCTGGCGCGCGTGGAGGGCATGCCCGTCGGTGTGCTCGCCAACCAGTCGACCCACGTCGCCGGTGCCATCACCGGTGAAGCCGCGAGCAAGGCGGCTGACTTCCTCGAGCTCTGCCAGCGGTGGCGGCTGCCCGTCCTCTCCCTGGTCGACACCCCCGGCTTCATGGTGGGCCCCGAGGCCGAGCGGGGCGGCCTGGTCAGGCATGCCTCCCGCATGGTGACGGCCGGCGCAAAGCTCACCGTGCCCCTGGTCGGCGTCATCCTGCGCCGCGGCTACGGCCTCGGCGCCCAGGCCATGCTGGGCGGCAGCACCCACCGCCCGCTGCTCACCGTCGCCTGGCCGCAGGCGCACCTGGGCCCGATGGGGCTCGAGGGCGCCGTGCGGCTGGGCCTGGCCAAGGAGCTGGCAGCGATGCCGGAGGACGAGCGGGAGCAGGCCGTCCGCGAGCACACCGCCGCCTACGAGCAGCACGCCCGTGCCCTCAACGCGGCTCGGGTCTTCGAGATCGACGACGTGGTCGACCCTGCCGAGACCCGCTCCCTGGTGGCCCAGACGTTCCAGCGAGCAGCCACGAACTGACCCCAGCGAGCGCGGCCCGACGTGGCTAGGGTGAGGCGATGGCGTCCGTACGACAGGTCCAGGTCACCTTCGACTGCGAGGTCCCCGAGCGCGTCGCTCGCTTCTGGTGCGAGGTGCTCGGCTACGTCGTGCCCCCGCCACCGCCGGGGTTCGCCGACTGGGACGAGTTCAACCGCAGCCTGCCGGTCGAGAAGCAGGACTCAGCCTTCGCGTGCGTCGACCCGACGGGGGCAGGCCCGCGACTGTTCTTCCAACGCGTTCCCGAGGGCAAGACCGCCAAGAACAGGGTCCACCTCGACGTGCGGGTCGGCACCGGCCTCACGGGCGACGAGCGGCTCGCCACCCTCGAGGCCGAACGCGACCGACTGGTCGCGCTCGGCGCGACCTGTGTCCGTGTCCTACGGGCCGAGGGTTTCGAGGAGTCCTGCATCGTGATGCAGGACGTCGAGGGCAACGAGTTCTGCCTTGACTGAGCCGGGTCCGTGCTCGAGCGACCACCGCTGAGGATGCACTCACGCCCGTTCCTCGTCACCGCGGCAGTCGCACTGACGTCCGTCGCCCTCCTCGCGGCGGCGATCACCCTCGGCTGGCTCGGCCCGGACGTCGGGCGCGGTGCCAACTTCTGCGAGGCCGCCCGCGACGGGCTGCTGAAGCAACCGGCCAACACCCTTTCCAACGCGGGATTCGTGGTGGCCGGACTGCTGGTCGCCTGGCACGCGAGAACGCGAACGCCTGGCCAGGTGATGTCCACGTCCCTGGCGACGTCGTACGCCTGCGTCGTCGTGCTGCTCGGTCCGGCGTCCGCCGCGATGCACGCCACCCAGAGCGCGTGGGGCGGCCACCTCGACATGCTCAGCATGTACCTCGTCGCCGGCTTCGCTGCGTCCTATGCCTGGGTCCGCTGGGCACGCCGCGGGTCGCGCGCGTTCGCGGTCGCCTACCTCGCCTGCCTACTGGCCTGCGAGCTCGCCGGGCTGTGGTCCGAGCCGATCCCGGTGTTCCTCTACGCGGGCAACGTGGCGTTCGGGAGTCTCCTGGTCGCCGCTGTGGTGCTCGAGACCGCCCTGTGGCTCCGCGCTGAGACCCAGCGATCCATCGGCTTCGGGTTCGCTGCCCTCGGTGCGCTCTTGGTCGCTTTCACGATCTGGGTGCTCAGCCAGAACGGCTGGTGCGACCCGCACTCGCTGGTGCAGGGGCACGCCGCGTGGCACCTGCTGTGCGCCGTGGCGGCGTACTTCCTCGCTCGGCTCTATGCCTCCGAACGTCGGGTGTGACCAGCCTTCGACGCGATGGGGGGCACTGACGAGAACACCCGCCAGCGCAGCGCCGAGCCAGCCGAGGGAGAGGTCGCCGATCGTGTCGGCGTACGCCGTCGTGGAATCGCTGCCCCTGGCGACGAACGCGAAGTACTCCCACAGCTCCCAGACCAGCGCCAGGCTCAGGCCGGAGGCGATGGCCACCTCCAGCCGGCGGCGTAGCGATGCCCCCTCGAGACCGCACAACAGCACCACCGCGGCAGCGACCAGGCCGGTGTTGACCAGGTGGATCAGGTCGTCGAACCACACCACCCGGTCGTAGAGGTCGAGGCGGTTGCCGAGGATGTCGGAGAAGCCTGGGACCGTGAGCAGCAGGTCGGCCGCCCAGGGGTAGCGACTCCGGGCACCCAGCAGGTGGGCAGTTGGGATGACGAAGGCGAGCAACGGGTAGGTGAGGGCGCGGGTCATCGGCGCCTTCCCCTCGAGGTTGCCCCAACCCGGGTCCACGACGACCCTGGCCAGCAGCAGCATGAGGAGGACCTTCGCGAGGACGTCGAGGACCACCACCCAGGCAGGAGTCTCACCTCGCGTGGCCGGTATGACCGCGTGACCGGGTCGCATGTGTGTCACCCCTCTCCGCATCAGCGGACGAGCAGCTCCTGTGGCTCCATCCTCCTGCGGGCTGCGCAGGCGCGACAGGGTCGAACGTCCCAGCAGCCCGGGTGCGTGCGAGCCGGCTCAGCTTCCCTGTCGATCGATCTCCTCGACCACGTGCTCGGCGATCGCCAGGCTCGAGGTCGCTGCCGGCGAAGGCGCGTTGCGGACCGAGGTGACGCCGCTCGCATGCGTGATGCGGAAGTCGTCGACGAGGGTGCCGTCGCGTTCGACCGCCTGCGCCCGCACCCCGGCTCCCCCGCGGACGACGTCGGAGGCACCGATGGCGGGGACGTAGGCCTGTGCCGCACGCATGTAGGCCTTCACCGAGAGTGAGCCACGGACCTCCTTGAGCCCGGTACGCCAGTGGTGGCGCGCCAGTGCTCGCGAGCCCGGCCAGGTCGCGATCTCCCGCACGTCGCGCCAGGACAGGTCGGAGCGCTGGTAGCCCTCGCGCTGCAGTGCGAGCACCGCGTTCGGGCCGACCTCGAGCCCGCCGCCGGCTCGGCGGGTGAAGTGCACTCCCAGGAAGGGATAGCGCGGGTCTGGGACGGGGTAGACCATCCCGCGCACCAGCTCCTGCTTGGGGGGCAGCACCCGCATGTACTCCCCGCGGAACGGGATGATCCGGGGCCCGTCCTGGCCGTCCGCCATCCGCGCGAGGCGGTCGGCCTGGAGCCCGCCGCAGAGCACGACCCGGTCGACGACGTGGCGGCGCGGCCCGCAGCCGAGGACGATGCGCCCCGCCTCTCGCCGCAGGGCGGTGACCTCCGATCCGAGGAGCACCTCTCCCCCGGCGGCCTCGACCTCGCGAGCCATCGCCTGGGCGATCGCGACGTAGTCGGTGATCGCGGTCGCTGGCGAGTGCAGGGCGGCGAGCCCGGCGGCGTACGGCTCGACCTCACGGATGCCGGCTGCGTCGAGGCGCCGCAACCCCGGGACTCCGTTCAGCACGGCAGTGTGCTCCAGCGCGTCGAGCCGGGCGATCTCGTCGTGGGTCACCGCGACGACGAGCTTGCCGCACTCCTCGTAGGCGACTCCCTGCTCGGCGCAGTAGTCCCGGAGGAGGAGACGGCCGCGGGCGCACAGTGTCGCCTTCAGGCTCCCCGGCCTGTAGTAGATGCCCGCGTGCACGACACCGGAGTTGTGTCCGGTCTGGTGGCGGGCGAGCGCGTCCTCCTTCTCCAGCACGACGATGCGCGCCCCGGGGCGCCGACGGGTGAGCTCACGGGCGACCGCCAGCCCGAGGATGCCGCCGCCGACGACACCCACCGTCTCCTCGCCCATGCGGGCACCCTAGGGCTCCCAGCGCAGGAGGTCGCCGGGCTGGCAGTCGAGCGCCTCGCACAACGCCTCGAGGGTGGTGAAGCGCACGGCCTTGGCCCGGCCGTTCTTGAGCACGGCGAGGTTGGCGGGGGTGATCCCGACCTGCTCGGCGAGCGTGCCGACCGCCATCTTGCGCTTGGCGAGCATCACGTCGACGTCGACGATGATCGGCACTCAGATCACCTCGTCCAGCTCGGACTTGAGCGCCTTGGTCTCGGAGTCCAGCGCGACGGCCTGCGCGAGCAGCGTCCTCATCACGTAGACCACGAGTGCGACGCCTGCGACCACGAGGGCGAGTCCGCAGATCAGGCCCACGAGACCCGGGGCCACCTCGTCACCGGGCGTCGCGTGGTTGGCGAACCTGGCCACCACGGCGACCGAGAATGCCAGCACCGCGGCGGCACCGATCGCGGCGATGACCATGTCGACGTACCGGAAGGCGGCGTGGGAGAACACCGTCCCCCTGCCCACCATCGTGAGCAGCCGCCAGATGCACACGGCGACGACCTGCAGCATCAGGACGCCCAGGACGCCGATCACCACGAGCGAGACTCCGATGCCGGTCGGCGGCTCGTCCGTGTCGAGCCAGAGCAGCGCGACCATGCCCACCTGCACCACCACCGACCCGACCAGCGCGATGGCGATGACCGCCCTCAGCGCCCTGGTTGCCCACTTGCTCATTATCGACTCCTTTATGTCGTTCGTCGATGACAATCTATCGTTTCACGATAGATCGCGCAACTTGGCCCTATGCTTCGTGCCTCCAGTCGCCCACCGTTCAGGTTCGCCGGACCTCCCCGTGAGGTTGACGCCTGCTGGCAGATCCTTCCGGGTCCGATCGACACGGGGCACGGCTGCGAGTGTGACGCCCACGCACGCCTACGGTGAACGGGTGAGACTGGAAGAGGTTTCCCGCTACGCCGAGTCGCTCCCCCGGGTCAAGCGCAAGGGAACGGCGTCGCGTCCTGCGTGGTACGTCGACGACCGCCTGGTCATGCGCCTGCACGACCCCGACACGTTGGTGATCCGGGTTCCGCTCAGTGAGCGAGAGTCGCTGCTCGAGCGCTATCCGGACTGCTTCGGCGTGCCGCCTCGAATGGAGGCACACCACAAGGTCGAGGCCTATCTCCATCGAGCAGAGCCTGCCGCTGTGCGCACGGCCATCGACCTCGCATGGGAGATGCAGCACTACGAGGCGAGGCTCGCGGAGCGGGCATCCGAGGTCCGGTGCCCCACGTCCCGACGCCTGGCTGGCCGCACACGCAACCCATTGATTGCGTGGAGTGCCTCTGCGCGCAAGCGGTCCACAAGACACCGGCAAGGCCTTCCGCACAGAATCGGACCCATGCACCCCATCGACAACCTGCCTGCCGGCCTGACCACCCGCGCCCTCACCCTCGACGACGCCCCGGCGGTGCTGTCCGTCATCGCCGCCGAGGAGGTCGTCGACCTCGGCGAGCCCGAGATGACGCTCGAGGACGTGGTGGCCGACTGGCGGCGACCCAGCTACGACATCACCGCGAGCACGGTCGGTGTCTTCGACGGAGACCGGCTCGTCGCCTACGGCGACCTGAGCGATGCCGACGTTGCCTACACGGCGGTGTTGCCGTCCTACCAGGGCCGCGGGATCGGTACGGCGCTCGCGCGCTGGTTGCAGGCGACCGCGCGCGCCGCCGGCTCCACGCGGATCGGGACGCAGGTACCGCAGGGATCGGCGGCGGAGCGGCTGATGCGGGATCTCGGCTACGAGGAGCGCTGGACGGCGTGGGACCTCGAGCTGCCACCGGACCGCGAGATCAGTGCTCGTCCGCTGCCGGAGGGTTTCACCATCCGCGACGATGCCGAGGCCGACCGGGAATCCGCCTGGAAGCTCATCGAGGACTGCTTCCTCGAGTGGTCCGAGCGCGAGCGGATGAGCATGGCGGACTTCGGTGCCAAGGTGTGGGGACGGCCCGGCTTCGAGCCGTGGAACCTGCGCCTCCTCACCACCGCCGACGGGGACGTGGTCGGTGCGACGCACGTGTTCCTCGCCGGCGACGGCGGCTACGTCGCCAGGATCGCCGTACGCCCGGACCACCGTGGCCGGGGCCTGGCTCCTGCCATGCTCGTCGACGCCTTCAGGCTCGCCCGCGAGCACGGAGCCGTCCGCTGCTACCTCTCCACGGACACCCGCGCCGGCGCGCGCGGGCTCTACGAGAAGGTCGGCATGGAGGTCGCCTCCACCTGGGTGAACCTCGCCGTCACGCTCTGACTCCCGCGGCACCTAGGCTGGGTTCCCATGCCCGAGCCACTCAGCCCCGTGCCCAGGCTGCTGCTCGCCGTCGACGCGCCGTCGCTGCTGCACCGGCAGCACCACGCCCGCAAGGGCACGCGGCTCCTGGATCGTTCGGGACGCCCGGCGTGGGCCCTGCACGGCATGGTGCGCCAGATCATCGAGTCGATCGACGCCTTCTCGCCCGACGCGGTGGTCTTCGGTCTCGACGACCGCAGCGGGTCGCTGCGTCGGGAGCGCTACCCCGACTACAAGGCCGGCCGCGCACCCAAGGACCCCGAGCTCGTGGACCAGCTCGAGCGATCCGGTGCCCTCCTCGACGCCCTGGGTCTGGCCACCCTCACCCCCGCGGGCCTGGAGGCCGACGACGTCAACGCCTCGGCGGCCGCCTGGGCGACGCAGAACGGGTGGGAGTGCGTCATCGTGACCTCCGACCGCGACGCCTTCGCGCACATCAGCGACGACACCCGGGTGCTGCGCCTGATCGACGGCGGCATCCACGGCTCTCCCCTCCTCACCCGCCGCAGCCTGCACGCGATGTACGGCGTCTCGGCCGACAACTACCTCGCCTACGCCGCACTCCGCGGCGACGCGAGCGACAACCTCCCGGGCGTCACCGGGATCGGCGAGAAGTCCGCGGCACTGCTCCTGGAGGTCGCCGGCTCCATGGAGGCCGTGTGGGCGGACCTCGAGCACGACCAGGGCCGCTCGCTGGTGGAGGCGCTCGACGGCTGGGCGGCCGAGACGGGAGCGCGCCGCCTCGGCGCTGGTGCCGTACGACGTCTCAGCGCCACCGGCGCGCGCGAGCGCTACGAGTTCAACCTCGCCCTCATGGCCGGCCGCGAGGATCTCGAGCTGGGGCTCACGCCCGACGTCCCGGGCTCCCCCGGGTTGTTGCCGCTCGACCCCGAGCGCGTCCGCCGGGTGATGGACTTCCTCGGCGTCGCGGCCACCACCGAGCTCGCCCTCAAGGTGCTCACCGCCACCCCGGCATCCACTGCCACCACGTGGGACTGAGACCTCGCCACTCGGGTACGTGCCCTCTCCAGCCACTCTCGGAGGGACATCCCATGGCAGAGAAGTCCGACGGGCTCACCGGAGCCGCGAAGAGCATGACGTCGAAGGCCGCGCAGGCGGCCGGCAAGGTCGCCGACAAGGCAGAGAAGCTGATGGAGCCCCCGGTGCCCGGAGCCCCTGGCAGCGAGCCACCGAGCCTCGAGGAGCCGACCGAGCCCCGCGAGCCACTGCCCCCGAAGCCCGACCAGGGGGCACCCGACAGGAGGACCCCCACCGGGGCGGACACCGACGTCCCGGCGGAGGCGATGGGCCAGCAGGGCGCCTACCTCACGACCGCCCAGGGTGCGCGGCTCCGTGACACCGACCACTCCCTCAAGGCGGGGCCCCGCGGACCGACGCTCCTCCAGGACCACCACCTGCGCGAGAAGGTCATGCACTTCGACCACGAGCGCATCCCCGAGCGCGTCGTCCACGCCCGTGGTGCGGGCGCCCACGGTGTCTTCGAGGGGTACGGCGCGGCGGACGACCTCTGTCGGGCCGCGTTCCTCGGCAAGGGCGTCGAGACCCCGGTCTTCGTCCGCTTCTCGACGGTCCTGGGCTCCCGCGGATCGGCCGACACGGTGCGCGACACCCGCGGGTTCGCGACGAAGTTCTACACCGCGGAGGGCACGTTCGACCTCGTCGGCAACAACATGCCCGTGTTCTTCATCCAGGACGGCATCAAGTTCCCCGACATCGTCCACGCGGCCAAGCCCCACCCCGACCGGGAGATCCCGCAGGCGCAGAGCGCCCACGACACGTTCTGGGACTTCGTCTCCCTGCACACCGAGGCCCAGCACCACACGATGTGGAACATGTCCGACCGCGGCATCCCGCGTTCCTACCGGACGATGGAGGGCTTCGGGGTCCACACGTTCCGCCTCGTCAACGCCGAGGGCGCCACGACGCTGGTGAAGTTCCACTGGAAGCCCCGGCTCGGGGTCCACTCCCTGACGTGGGAGGAGGCGCAGATGCTCAACGGGATCGACCCCGACTTCCACCGCCGTGACCTCTACGACGCCATCGAGGCGGGCGCGTTCCCCCAGTGGGAGCTGGGCATCCAGGCCTTCCCCGACACGCCGGAGCAGACGTTCGAGGGCATCGACCTGCTCGATCCCACCAAGTTCGTGCCCGAGGAGATCGCGCCGGTGCAGCCGATCGGGCTGATGACGCTGAACGCCAATCCCACCAACTTCTTCGCCGAGAGCGAGCAGGTCGCCTTCCACGTGGGACACCTGCCGCCGGGGATCGACGTGACCGACGACCCGCTCCTGCAGGCCCGGCTGTTCTCCTACCTGGACACGCAGCTGAACCGGTTCGGCAGCGCGAACTTCGGCCAGATCCCGATCAACCGGCCGCACGCCCCCGTCAACGACATGCTGCGCGACGGCTACATGCAGCAGGGCGTGCACGCCGGCGCGGCGCCGTACCGCCCCAACTCCCTCGACGGCGGCTGCCCCTTCCACGCCGGCACCGACACCGCGTTCCTCGACGTGCCGGTGCAGGTGCCGGCCGCCTCGAAGGTGCGGGAGGCCCCGGCCTCGTTCGCCGACCACTTCAGCCAGGCGCGGCTCTTCTGGCGCAGCATGACGACCGTCGAGCAGGAGCACATCGTCCGCGCCTACACCTTCGAGCTCGGCAAGTGCTACGAGCAGGCGGTCAAGGAGCGCCAGCTTCGCGCGCTGGCCGCCATCGACGCCGACCTGTGCGCCCAGGTGGCCCTCGGGCTGGGACTTCCTGCTCCGGCGCCCGACGCGACCGAGGTGCTCGACATGGATCCCAGCCCCGCGCTGTCGCAGGTCGGACGGAGCTGGCCGCTGGACGGCCGCACGGTCGGGATCGTCGTCGACGCCGACGGTGATCTCGAGGGCGTAGACGCCGCCCGCCGCGCCGTCCTCGCGGCGGGGATGGTGCCACTGGTCATCGCGGCTCGCGGCGGCGAGGTGGGCGGAACCACGGTCCAGCGCACCTTCCTCACAGCGCGCTCCGTCGAGTACGACGCCGTGCTCGTCGCGGGTGCTCCCGCGCCGGCGCCGGATGCGATGCCACTGCGCGACGCCAAGAGCGGTGCCGATTCGACCGGAGCGCTCGACCCGAGGGTCGTGCTGCTCCTCTCCGAGGCGTGGCGGCACGCCAAGGCGATCGGGGCCTGGGGTGCTGGCCGGGAAGCGCTCGGCGCGCTCGGGATCGAGGCGGACCAGCCGGGCGTCGCCCTCGGTGACGACGTCGACGCGGTCGTCGCGGACCTGTTCGAGGCCATGGGGCTACACCGGGCGTGGGAGCGCTTCATGGTCGAGGCCTGAGCCGACTCGCGTGCCTCGTGGCATGCCCTGCCGGTGCACGGGTACCGGCAGGGGCATGAGCGAGGAATCCCAGCAGCGGCCAGCCCAGCAACAGGAGCCGCCCGGCATCCAGTCCCGGATGGACCCGGAGCCGGACTGCGGTGAGGACAGCTACCAGGGGCACGGGCGCCTCACCGACAAGGTGGCGGTCATCACCGGAGCAGACAGTGGCATCGGCCGCGCGGTGGCGATCGCCTACGCCCGGGAGGGCGCCGACGTCGTCATCTCCTACCTGGAGGAGCACGACGACGCCGCCGACACCGCGCGCTACGTGGAGGAGGCCGGCCGTCGCGCCGTCGTGGTCGCGGGCGACCTCTCCGACCCCCAGCACTGCCGTGACCTGATCGCCCGGACCGTCGAAGAGCTCGGCCGCGTCGACGTGCTCGTGTGCAACGCGGCCTACCAGATGACCAGGGAGTCGCTGGAGGAGATCCCGGACGAGGAGTGGGACCACACGATCGCCACGAACCTGTCGGCGATGTTCCACCTGTGCAAGGCCGCCGTGCCACACATGGGATCGGGCTCCTCGATCATCGGCAGCTCGTCGGTCAACTCCGACAACCCCAACCCCACCCTCGCGCCGTACGCCGCCACCAAGGCGGCCATCGCCAACTTCTGTGCCAGCCTCGCCCAGATGCTGGGCAAGCAGGGGATCCGCGTCAACAGCGTCGCCCCCGGGCCGGTGTGGACGCCCCTCATCCCCTCGACGATGCCACCGGAGAAGGTCGCGGAGTTCGGGGCCGACACGCCGTTGGGACGTGCCGGCCAGCCGGCCGAGCTCGCGCCGGTCTACGTGCTCCTCGCCTCCGACGAGGGCAGCTACGTGTCCGGCGCTCGGGTGGCGGTCACCGGCGGGCGGCCGGTCCTGTGAGGCCGACCGGGGGCGCCGGGTGCACGTGTCAGGCGTAGACCTGGCCTACCTCGTCGCGGGGGTCACGCTGGTCCTGGCCCTGATCGTGCCGACGCTGGTGCAGCGCGTCGCGATCTCCTCGCCCATCGTGCTGCTCGCCATCGGGCTCCTCCTGGGCCTGTCACCGATCACCGACGGCATGCCGCTCGACATGCGGGAGCATCGCGCGGTCATCGAGCACGTCACCGAGCTCGCCGTCCTGATGGCCCTGATGGGCGTGGGCCTGGCGATCGACAGACCGCTGCGGCTCAGGGACGCGGCGAGCCTGCGCACCTGGTCGCCCACGTGGAGGCTGCTGGCGATCGCCATGCCGCTCTCGGTCCTCGGCGTCGCAGCCCTCGGGCTCGTCGGCGGGCTCTCGCTGCCCCTCGCCGTGCTGCTCGGCGCAGCGCTCTCCCCCACCGATCCCGTCCTGGCCTCGGACGTCCAGGTCGGCGGCCCCGACGTCGAGGCAGGCGGCGACGTGCCCGCGGAGGACGCCGGCCCCGATGAGGGCGGCGGCCACGAGGAACGCAGCGAGGTGCGATTCGCGCTCACCTCGGAAGCCGGGCTCAACGACGGCCTCGCCTTCCCGTTCGTCTACGCCGCCCTGGTCCTGGCCGCAGAGGGCAGCGGCATGTCGCGCCTGGCCGAGTGGGTCGGCTTCCACCTGGTCCTCCGCGTGCTCGTGGGCGTGGCCGTCGGAGTCCTGGTCGGCTTCCTGCTCGGGAAGCTGTACTTCCGACGGAAGTCCGAGCTCACCAGGATCGCCGAGCGCGGCGCTCCGTTGCTCGCGCTCGCAGCGCTGCTGACGTCGTACGGCGCGGCAGAGGTGCTGCAAGGCTACGGATTCCTGGCCGTCTTCGCCTGCGCGATGACGCTGCGCGCAGCCGAGCGCAACCACCCGCACCATCGCAACATGCACGACATGATCGCCCGCCTGGAGCTGCTGCTGACCCTGCTGGCGCTGCTCTACCTCGGGATCGCCCTCGGTCACGGGTTGCTCGGCGAGCTCACGTGGTGGGGTGCTGCCATCGGGCTCGCACTCGTCTTCGTGATCAGGCCGCTGGCCGGGTGGGTGGCGCTCTCGGCCTGGCCCCGGCCTGCTGCGGAGCCCGGCGGACTCACCCGCGCCGAGCGCGGCGCGGTCGCGTTCTTCGGCGTCCGCGGCATCGGTTCGATCTTCTACCTGGCCTACGCCGTCGGGGTCCTCCAGACGACGGTGGAGGCGTGGCTGTGGGCGACCGTGGCGTTCACGATCGTGCTCTCGGTCGTGGTGCACGGAGTGCTCGCCACGCCCGTCATGCGCCGGATCGAGGCACAGGAGGAGGCGCGTCGCTGACCCGGCTCGCTCAGGCGTCTGCCATGGCGACGTAGCGACCGTCGGGGGTGACCGGGTGGTCCTCGTTGATCGCCTCGACCGCCTCCGTGAGCTCGTGCTCCTCGGGCCTGCGGTCGAGGTGCACGCCCGCGATCATGCACCGCACCGACCCACCAGCCAGCTCGATCGTCGGGATGTCGACGGCCACGATCTCGCAGGACTCCTCGATGGCCGCGACCTGGTCCGGGCGCAGGCTGCGGCGAGCACGTGCCGACATCGCCATGATGTAGCGGCGTCGGCCGTCCGGGGTGCGGCCGCACAGCTCCACGGCGTTGCCCGCGAACTCACGGACCTGCGCCTCGGTGAGCTCGACGACCTTGCGCCCGTTGACGGACAGCCGCTCTCGAACCTGGGCACGCCGTCGGACGTCGGGGATCATCTCCAGCGCGAACATGGCGACGTCGGTGCCGACGCAGGCGATGACGTTGGTGTGGTAGACCGGCACCCCGGCGGAGTCGATCGCGTCGAAGGCCATCGGCTCGTAGTTGAAGTCGGTGCAGAACCGCTCCAGGACGGCTGTGTCGGCCCGGTAGCTGCGCGCGGTGTAGGCCACCCGCGAGACGTGGTCGAGCACCATCGCACCGGTGCCCTCGAGGAAGACGCCGTCGGGCTCCAGGCCGGAGTAGTCGATGATCGACTGCACGCGGTAGCTGGACTTGAGCATCTCCAACACGTCGTGGCGGCGTTCGTGGCGGCGGTTGGAGGCGTACATGGGGTATACCGCGACGTAGCCCCCGGCGTGGGTCGAGAGCCAGTTGTTGGGGAAGACGCTGTCGGGGCGCGTGTGGTCCTCGTCGGCGAAGACGTGCACCCGCACGCCCGCCTCGCGGAGCGCGTCGGCGAGGGCGTCCATCTCGGCCAGAGCCTTGGCCGAGGTGACGTCGTCGGACTGCCCCGCGGGCACGTCCGCCTGGAAGGCGTTGTCAGCGGCTGTGGCCGGGTTCGGGGTGAACTTCTCGGCGCGGATCAGGATGACGGTGGAAGGTGCTTGTGCGCTCACGGACGGAGGCTAGACGATCCCGGGACCGTACGGCGTCAACACCCCTCCGCGGCAGCCCGCTGCGCGCAGGGCGCAGCGGGCCGCTCGGAGCTCACACGCCCAGGTTGAGGGCGCCGAGGATCTGGTTCAGCAGCGTCTGCAGCTGTCCCAGCAGTCCGCTGAGCAGGCCGCCGCCGTCGAGCAGACCGGCAACAGCACACAGCAGGTTGCCCAACAGGTTCCCGGCACCGGCAACAGCGACGATGTCGAGCACGACTCGCTGGAGACGGATCTCCAGCCCCAGGATGTTGAGGTCCAGGGGCCCCAGGACGAGGTTCAGGATGTCGCAGGCACCGGCGCCCGCTGCCATCCGTGCGCTCGTCACCGACTGGCCACCGATCTTCTTGATCGGGATGTTCTTCACGCCGGAGAACTTCGTGTTGGGGCCTTCATCGACGACGACCCCGCGCAGGAAGCCCTTCATCATCAGCGCTCCGTCGCGCTCGATCACCTTGATCGGTGTGAAGGTGCCCCGGACACGGTCACCGTCCGAGGTGCGGCCCACCACCTGGCTGGTGATCTTGCCGACGTCGGACTTGCCGACGACCGGACGCTCCGAGCTGATCGCGGCAGCGCTGCCTGCGCCGAACGTGGCCAGCCCGAGCACCAACGCGAGACCCAGCACCCCTGCCGTGACTGCTTGCTTCATCATTCGTGACACATTCTTCATGGTTCCTCCACGATGGAGTAGCCCCCCGAGAACGACAGGCGCCGTCCCTCGACTGACCCCGTACCCACCCGTGACCTACGCAACCGTGTGGCACCATCGAAGCCATGAGCGACTCGGTGACCAGGTCAACCACGTCCGACCAGTTCGAGGTCCACGTCGACGAGAAGTCGGTGGGTCGTCTGCAGTTCGTCGACCACGACCCCGGCAACGGGGAGCCAGTCCAGCGCGTGCTGTTCCACACCGAGGTCGACGAGGCCTACGGCGGCCGCGGGCTGGCCGGGAAGCTCGTGGGCGAAGCACTCGACGCGACACGCGCTGAGGGCCTCCAGGCGGTGGCCGTCTGCGCCTACGTGAAGAAGTTCGTCTCCTCGCGACCGGAGTACGACGACCTCGTCGTCCCCGCGACCCCGGAGGCGCTGGCCGCCGTGCCGGGGCGGTGAGCGGTCAGAGCTGCCGCTTGAACCAGTAGGTGGTCTCGGGGCCGGGAACCACCTGCACCATCTCCCAGCCGCTGCCGCCGAGCGTAGAGATCAGCTCCTCCCACGTCTCGGCGCCCTCGACCAGCCGCTCGGGGTCGGCGTTGTAGCCGCTGACCTCCACGTTGCCGTCGTCGTCGACGTTGATCTCCAGGTGCGCCCATTCAGCCATGTCGCTGATCCTGCCATGCCGGGCCCAACCGCGGGGACGCTCCGAGCTCCCATTCGGCCATCACGTGGCACGCCCCCGACTCCCACCACGCCAGCTGGAGCGTCGTGAGCGTGCACGAGACCGGGACGAGCCCACCCAGGAGCCGCCTGGTGGAGTCGATCGACACCACCTCGCTCGCGGCGTCCAGCGTCAGGTGCGGGTCGACCCGGGGGCCGAAGCGCCCGCCGTACGGCACGAACTGGGGGAAGGCCTCCACGAGCCGATCGGTGAGTGCGCGCAGCTCGAGGTCCGGGTCGGGTCGCAGGTGGATGATGCCGCTGGGGAACTGCGCGAGCTCGGCGAGTCGGGTCGCGATGGGCGGTGTCGCAGCGGCGATCCCCTCGATCCGCGTCAGGGTCGACTCGTCCGGGCTCGGGTCGAACGGGCCGAGCGCGGTGATGTGCGCGTGGGCGAAACGCGGGTCGGCGGAGACGAAACCGGTGTCGTAGTGCCCGGTCCTGGCCACCACCCAGTCCTCCAGCGCGGCGACCGGGAGCTGCAGGACGGAGTGGCCGGGCACGCACGAGAGCCTCCCATGCCCGCGGATAGGCTGCTGCCCCTCATGGACTCCTTGACGCCGCCTTCTGCCGCCATCGCCGCCACTGCCGCCGAGAGGTTGGCCGGACTTGCCACTCCGCCGGGGGCCCTGGGTCGCCTCGGCGAGCTCGGCGTCTGGCTGTGCGCCGCGCAGGGAGCGTGCCCGCCCGAGCCGCTCGACGACGTACGGCTCGTCGTGTTCGCGGGCGACCACGGCGTCGCCCAGCACGGGGTGTCTGCCTACCCTCCGGCCGTCACCGCCGCCATGGTCAGCACGATCGTCGCGGGCAGGGCCGGGGTCAGCGCGCTCGCGCAGGCCCATGGAGTGCACGTCCGGGTCCTCGACGTCAGTGTCGACGGCGACGTTCCCGGCCTGCCCCCCGAGGTCAGTGCCCACAAGCTGCGGCGCTCCTCCGGAGCACTGCACCTGACCGATGCGCTCTCCCCCACCGACACTGCAGCGGCGTTCGAGCTGGGTCGCCGGGTCGCGCGCGAGGAGATCTCTGCCGGCGCCCAGCTGCTCATGTCCGGCGATCTCGGCATCGGGAACACCACCCCGGCGGCGTGCCTGGTGGCTGCAGCGCTCGGCCTCGGGGCCGACGAGGTCGTGGGGCGCGGGACCGGCATCGACGACGCCACCTGGGCCCACAAGCGCGACGTCGTCGCGGCTGCGCTGGTCCGCGCCGGCGACCGCGTGGACGACCCCCTGGAGACGCTGACCGCGATGGGCAGCGCCGACCTCGCTGCGACCGTCGGGTTCCTCGTCGCTGCGGCCGAGTCCGGAGTCCCCGTCCTGCTCGACGGACTCATGTCGGTCGCTTGTGCCCTCACCGCCGACCGTGTCGCCCCGGGCGCTGCGGCGTGGTTCGTCGCAGGTCACCGCTCGACCGAGCCGGCGCAGGCACACGCCCTCAAGGCGCTCGGGCTCGAGCCGCTGCTCGACCTGGGGATGCGGTTGGGCGAGGGCTCGGGCGCGGTGGCTGCCGTGCCGATGCTGCGCTCGGCGGTCGCCGTGATGCGCGACGTCGCGCTGCTGTCAGAGATCTTGTGACGCGACTGCGCGACGGCTGGCTCCTGGCCACCGGGACCCTCACGGTCCTGCGGGTGCCTCCACCGACCCGTGTCGACCGAGGTGTCGCGGGCGCCGCGATGGCGCTGGCGCCGATCGCCGCGGTGCCCCTCGGTCTCGCCGTGGCCGGGGTGTGCCTCCTGGGCGAGTGGCTGGACGTGGCGCCGCTGGTGACGTCGTACGCCGTCGTCGGGACGCTTGCGCTCGGAACGCGGGCGCTCCACTGGGACGGCCTGGCCGACACCGCCGACGGACTGACGGCGTCCTACGACCGCACTCGTTCCCTGGAGGTGATGCGGCTCGGGAACATCGGTCCGGCCGGCGTGCTCGCGATCGTCCTCGTCGCCAGCCTGCAGGCCGCCGGAGCGTCGGCACTGGTTCCTCTCGAGCACGGCTGGCTGGTCCTCGGACTGCTGGTCGTGGTCTCGCGCAGTGCCCTGACGCTCGCGTGCGTGCGGGGTGTCCCGCCCGCTCGACCCGACGGCCTGGGTGCCCTGCACATCGGCTCGGTCGGGCCCCTGGTCGCTGCCGTCGTCGCGTTGACCGCCGCAGCCGTCGCCGGGCTGGCCCTGCACCTCGACGGCTCGCCGTGGATCGGGGTGGCAGGCTGGCTCGCGATGGTGGCAGCGGTCCTGCTCCTGCTCTTTCGTTGCGTACGACGTCTCGGCGGCGTCACCGGCGACGTGCTGGGTGCTTGCGTGGAGGTGGCGCTGATGGTGCTGCTTGTCTCCGTCTCCGTGCAGCCGGGGTTCTGACCCGGGGCCTGTCGGCTCTCGCGGCCCCCGCCGGTGCTGTGACACACCACGATCAGAGCCGCAGGACCCGGCCTGCCACGACGAGGTGGACTTCGTCGCACGCGGTCGCGACCCGCTGGTTGACCGTGCCGAGCAGGTCGCGGAAGAGCCGGCCCGACCGGTGCTCGGGCACGACTCCCAACCCGACCTCGTTCGTGACGACCACGACGTCGTGGGGGCTTCGCTCCAGCGCGTCGATGAGCGTCACCAGGTGGTCCTCGACCAGCGCGAGGACGTCGTCGTTGGGGCTCTCCCAGGCCTGCGCCTCGTCGATGACCGCCGTCAGCCAGGTGCCGAGACAGTCGATCAGGACCGCCCTGTCCGCGGTGTCGATCTCCGCAGCCAGGTCAGTGGACTCCCGGGTCGTCCAGGAGGCGGGTCGGCGGGCCCGGTGGGCCCGGATCCGCGCGACCCAGTCGGGATCGGTCTCGACGTCCGGCACGGGACCCGCGGCCACGTAGCACGCCGTGCGGTCTGCCAGCAGCGCCTCCGCGTGACGGGACTTTCCCGAGCGCACTCCCCCGGTCACCAGGACCTTCACACCAGCACCACCAGGGACGAGAGGGCGACCAGCCACGACACGAACGACCCGACGAGGAAGTACTCGGTCATCTGGTGGACGTGGTGCTGCTCGCCGCGCGAGGACAGCTCGGGGAACCGCAGCAACCCCTTGGCGGCCACCACGATGCTGGCTGCCGTGATCTGGCCCGCCAGGGCGAGCGCAAGGATGAAGACCCGCTCGAGCGGGCCCAGGAGCCTGCCGCCCTTCATCGGCGTGGGCGGCATGGAGCCGTCCCGCATGGGGTTGAGGGTCCCGGTCACCTTGAGCACGAGCCGGACGATCACGTTGCCGGTGGAGAGCTGGACGCCGAAGGCTCCCACCAGGAGCAGGAACCGGTCGGCCGACAGGCCGTGGAGCAGTGGCACGGCGACCCCGTCGAGCCACGACTCGAGCGCTCCCGCCGCCGGAGTGGCCGCTCCGGAGAAGCCCACGCCCAGACAGATCGCGAGGCCGAGCACCACCAGGGGCAGCCACACCGGCCCCCGCCCGAAGCCCCTTGTCACCGTGACGCCCCACAGGACCACGAGCAGGGCGACGACCGACAGGGCGGCGAGATCCCGACCAGTCGTCAGGCCCGCGGCCAGCGCCACGAGGAGCGCGCTCGCGACCCCGACGAGCTGCGGGAGCGCCCGCACGTGCCACACGGAGTGGGTCAGGTCGGTGGCGGCGAGCCCGATAAGGAGCACTCCGAGCCAGCTCATCGCTCCCCTCCCATGTCAGACCTCTCCCATCAGCTCGTGTGCGCGGACCAGCGCCGCCAGCCCGTCGGCTCGCACACGCTGCGACACCGCGGAGGGACTGATGCCGAGTGCCTCGGCCAGGACTCGCTGTGTCTCACCCGACAGCAGACCACGCAGCACCGACATCGACCTGGCCGACAGGCCGGTGACGCGCTCGTCCCGAAGGACCAGGGCCGCGTTGACCAGGCGCGGGTCCGGACCCTCCGCGCCCTCGGCCAGCCGGTAGGCGGTACGCAGCGAGCGCGTGCCGGCACTCCCCTCGGCCTCCTCGACCGCCTCGATCGCCGCGCGCGCCGCCCACCACCCGGGCCCGTCCTCGACCCCTGTGCGAGCATCGAGCACGGCCGTGGCGCCCCAGCCGATCCCGTGACGCACGTCCTGCCCGGGTGCCAACCGCACGCGGATCAGCAGCGACGCCTGCACGGCACTCCCCACGTCGGGGAAGGTTCCCTGGAACTCGTCACCGGCAGTGATCCACAGGGGCCGGACGGGCGAGGTCATGGCGTTGACCTCGCCGAGCACCTGGTCCAGGTGGGTGTGCAGCCGGGCGCGGTCGAGCGACGTACGAGACGCGATGAGGTCCCCGATCAGGGTGGCGACCACGCCCGCGGGATGAGCTGTCGGCTTCATCTTTCAAGAATGAAGTGAAGAACTTCATTTGTCCAGCAGTGAAGCATTGACCTTCCTCACTCGTCCCAGAACACTCGCTCGACCACGCCGTGCGCACGGCGGGTGGCACGCAGGTAGTCGTTCAGCATCCCGTCAGTGGATCCCGGCGCGTAGCCGAGCACGTTCGCGACCGCCGCCCGTTCGCGGGCATCCCGCGGCAGCTGGTCGGCGGCCTTGCCGCGCACCAGGGTGACGGCGTTCCGCACCCGACTCACCAGCCGCCACGCCTCGGCGAGCGTCGCAGCGTCCTCCGCGGTGATCAGGTCGGCCTTCACCGCCGCCTCCAGGGCGGGCAGCGTCTGGGTGGTGCGGAGTCCCTCGACCCGGCCGGCGTGGCGCATCTGCAGCAGCTGCACGGTCCACTCGACGTCGGCCAGGCCGCCGCGACCGAGCTTGAGGTGGGTGTGCGGGTCCGCGCCGCGCGGCAGCCGCTCGTCGTCCACGCGGGCCTTGATGCGGCGCACCTCCACGATGTCGTCGTCGCTCAGGCCATCGACCGGGAACCGCAGGGGGTCGATCAGCTCGATGAAACGCGCGCGCACCCCCTCGTCACCCACCACGGGGTCGGCACGCAGCAGAGCCTGGAACTCCCACACGTGCGACCACTTGGCGTAGTAGGCGGCGTACGACTCCAGGGTGCGGACCATCGGCCCGCCCTTGCCCTCCGGGCGGAGGTCGGCGTCCACCTCGAGCGGCGGGTCCGTGGCGGGCAGTGCGAGCAGGCGACGGATCTCCCCGATCACCGCCTGGGCGAAGGACGCTGCAACCTGCGCCTCCGCGCCCTCGACGGGGTCGTGCACGAACATCACGTCGGCATCGCTGCCGTAGGACAGCTCGAAGCCGCCGTAGCGCCCCATCGCCACGACCGCGATGCGGGTGGGCGCCTCGGCCAGTCCGCGCTGGGCACGCACGGCCTCCATCGCGATGTCGAGAGTGGCCTGCAGGGTGGCGTCGGTGAGCCTGGTCAGGCCCCGCCCGACCACCTCGATGTCGGTGCCTTCGACGAGCTCTCCGGCGGCGATGCGGAGCAGCTCTCGGCGCCTGACCGCACGGACAGCGCGTACGGCGTCCTCGGCGTCGTCGTGACGTCCGGCCACCGCCGACATCTCGGTCAGGAGCGCCTCCGCTGAGAGGGGCTCGAGGGACTCCCCCAGCATCTTGACCCCGCGCGGCTCCCGCTCCAGCAGGTCGGTGGCGTAGCGCGACGTGCCGAGGATGGTCGCCAACCGCTGGGCGACCTGCCCCTCGTCACGCAGCATCGTGAGGTACCACGGCGTGCGGCCGAGGGACTCGCTGATCCGGCGGAAACCCCACAGCCCGGCGTCGGGATCCGGCGCGTCGGCGAACCACTCCAGGAGCACGGGCAGCAGGGTCCGCTGGATGTCGGAGGTGCGGGAGACGCCGCTGGTGAGGGCCTCGAGGTGTCGCAGGGCAGCCTTGGGGTCGGCGTACCCCAGTGCCGCCAGGCGCTCCTCGGCAGCCTGCAGCGAGAGCCGCGCGTCCGGGCCGGGCAGCTTGGCGACAGCACCGAGCAGCGGGCGGTAGAACAGCTTCTCGTGCAGCCGGCGCACCTCGCGCCGGTGGTGGCGCCACTCCTTCTCGAGGGCAGCGGCCGGATCGGACATCAGCCCCAGCGAGCGGCCGAGTCGACGCAGGGAGGGCTCGTCCTCGGGCACGACGTGGCTGCGGCGCAGCGCGAACAGCTGGATCCGGTGCTCGAGCCGCCGTAGGAAGGCGTAGGCCTGCGCGAGCGCCTCACCGTCCCGACGGCCGACGTAGCCGCCACGGGTCAAGGCAGCGAGCGCGCTCAGGGTCGCACCGCCCCGGAGGGAGGTGTCGGCCCGCCCGTGCACGAGCTGGAGGAGCTGCACGGCGAACTCCACGTCGCGCAGGCCACCGGAGCCCAGCTTGAGCTGACGCTCCGCCTGGTCCTTGGGAATGTTGTCGAGCACCCGGCGTCGCATGGCCTGCACGTCACCCACGAAGCCGTCGCGCTCGGCCGCGCTCCACACCATGGGCGCGATCATCTGGACGTACTGCTGGCCCAGGTCCATGTCGCCGGCCACCGGTCGCGCCTTGAGGAGGGCCTGGAACTCCCAGGTCTTGGCCCACTTCTCGTAGTAGCCCTGGTGGCTGGCGAGCGTCCGGACGAGTGGGCCGCGGGATCCTTCGGGCCGGAGGTTGGCGTCGACCGGCCAGATCGTCCCCTCCGCGGTGTGGTCCGAGCAGACCTGCATCAGCTGGGAGGCGAGCTGCGTGGCCGCTCGCAGCGCAGTCCCGTTGCCGCCGTCGCCCGCGTCGTCGTGGCCCTCGGCCGGCTCGAAGACGAAGATGACGTCGACGTCGGAGATGTAGTTGAGCTCGTGACCCCCGCACTTGCCCATGGCGACCACAGCCAGTCGGGCACAGGTCGCGGTCTCGCCGACCCGCGCCCGGGCGACGGCCAGCGCAGCGTCCAGCGTCCCGGCGGCGAGGTCGGAGATCTCGGCGGCTGCATCGTCCAGACCGACGTCGTGGGCCAGGTCGCGCGCGGCGAGGCGCAGCAGCACCCGTCGGTACTCCACCCGGAGCGCGTCGACGGCCTCGGCGTCGGCGAGGGTGGCGATCGGCACGGCGGCCCACGGGTCGGCCCCGACAGCCCGCATCAAGCCGGACCGCACCGCGAATGCCGGGGGCCGCGTGGTGGCCAGCGTCGGGT
Organism: Nocardioides seonyuensis; assembly: GCF_004683965.1. Lineage (NCBI taxonomy): Bacteria > Bacillati > Actinomycetota > Actinomycetes > Propionibacteriales > Nocardioidaceae > Nocardioides > Nocardioides seonyuensis. The sequence continues at coordinate 3,149,982 of NZ_CP038436.1, read as the reverse complement.
CCTTCAGCTCGCGCCACTGCTGTGGGTGCCGGGCGAGGTGCTGCGCCAGTGCCTGGCTCGCTCCGAGCACCCGCACCAGCCGATCGGCGGCGTCGCCGTCGGTGGCCAGCTCACGCAGCATCGCCCCACCGCTGCCGGCCTCGTCGTCGTCCAGTGCCTCGACCAGCCGCAGGAGGCCGTGCAGGGCCAGGTCCGGGTCGGCCGCCTGGGCCAGGACGGGCACCAGGTCCGCGCCGGGCTCGCCCAGCGCGGCCAGCCGCTCCAGGGCGCTCGCCCCGTCGACGAAGCCGACCCGCACGAGCTGTCCCGCCGTGGTCACGACCGGCCGCCCGCCAGCTCGACGAAGCGCTCGGCCACAGGTTGCCAGTCACGGGCCAGGTCATCGCGCGCCTCGACGAGCTCTGCCAGCGCGGCCTCCTGGTCAATCCCGCGGAGCCTGTGGTCGTCGTAGTCGGTCTCGGCCCAGCGCCTGACCACCGGAAGGTCCACCTCCGGGTGGGCCTGGGTCCCCCAGGCGGCCACACCGAACCGCGCGACCTGCAGGCTGCCGTCGGGCGCAGTGGCCAGCGTCGTCGTACCGTCGGGGGCTTCCACCACGATGTCGTTGTTCCATTGCAGCACCCGAGCGCCTGGTCGGGGAGCGAACAACCGGTCGTCCTCGACGCCCGCGACCCAGCCCACGGGTTGCAGTCCGACCGTCTGGCCCGCCGGGTTGGGCTCGACACGCCCGCCCAGCGCCACCGCGACGAGCTGGTGGCCGAGGCAGATGCCCAGCAGCGGCACCTCCGCCGCGACGAGCGCTCGCAGCTGCTCCTTGAGGGGTCCGAGCCACGGCACCGTGGCGTCGTCGTCGGCGCTCATCTCGCCGCCGAGGACGACCACGCCGTCGTACGACGCCAGCGCACCGAGAGCCTCACCGGCGTGGGGACGTACGACGTCCAGCTCGGCGCCGGCGTCCCGGAGCCAGGTCCCCAGCAGGGCAGGGGGGCACGTCGGTTGGTGCTCGACGACGGCGATGCGGGCCACGGCTCAGAGCACCGGCAGCATCCGGTCGCGCTCGAACGCCGAGACCTGCGTGCGGTACTCCTCCCACTCGGCGCGCTTGTTGCGCAGGAAGAAGTCGAAGACGTGCTCGCCGAGCGTCTCGGCCAGCAGCTCGGAGTCCTCGGCGATGTTGATCGCGTCCCACAGGCTCTTGGGCAGGGGGGAGATCCCGAGCGCCTTGCGTTCGCGCTCGGTCAGCGACCACACGTCGTCCTCGGCCTCGCGGGGCAGCTCGTAGTCCTCCTCGATGCCCTTCATCCCCGCAGCCAGCACCACGGCGAAGGCGAGGTAGGGGTTGCACGCCGCGTCGATCGTGCGCAGCTCCACCCTGGTCGACTGACCCTTGTTGGGCTTGTACATCGGGACGCGGACCATCGCGGAGCGGTTGTTGTGCCCCCACGAGACGTAGGAGGGTGCCTCGCCGCCCCCAGCAGGCGCTTGTATGAGTTGACCCACTGGTTGGTGACGACGCTGATCTCGCTGGCGTGGCGCAGCACGCCGGCGATGAACTGCCGACCGGTCCGGCTCAGCTGGTACTCCGCGCCGGCCTCGAAGAACGCGTTGCGGTCGCCCTCGAAGAGCGAGACGTGCGTGTGCATCCCCGACCCGGGATGGGTGGTGTAGGGCTTGGGCATGAAGCTGGCCCAGATGTCCTGGCCGAGAGCGACCTCACGCACCACGGTGCGGAAGGTCATGATGTTGTCCGCAGTGGTGAGCGCGTCGGCGTAGCGCAGGTCGATCTCCTGCTGGCCGGGGCCGCCCTCGTGGTGACTGAACTCCACCGAGATGCCCATCGCCTCGAGCATCGTGATGGCGTCACGGCGGAAGTCCGAGCCACGGGACTGGGCGGTGTGGTCGAAGTAGCCGGAGCGGTCGACGGGGCGCGGCTCCTCACCCTTCCCGGGCATGTCCTTGAACAGGTAGAACTCGATCTCGGGGTGGGTGTAGAACGTGAAGCCCTTGTCGGCCGCCTGCGACAGCGTCCGCTTCAGCACGTGGCGCGGGTCGGCGTAGGACGGGCTGCCGTCAGGCATCACGATGTCGCAGAACATCCGCGCCGTCGCCGGCCCGCCGTCCTCCCCACCGCGCCACGGCAGGATCTGGAAGGTCGAGGCGTCCGGGTGGGCGAGCATGTCGGCCTCGTAGACGCGGGCGAACCCCTCGATCGCCGAGCCGTCGAAGCCGATGCCCTCGTCGAAGGCGTTCTCCAGCTCCGCCGGGGCGACGCTCACGGACTTCAGGAAGCCGAGGACGTCGGTGAACCACAACCGCACGAAGCGGACGTCGCGCTCCTCGAGCGCCCGGAGTACGAAGTCTTCCTGCTTACCCATGCGAGCAGCCTAGGCCCCGCCACTGGTCGAGGAAGGCCGACGTCCACCCCGCCGCTGGTCGAGGAAGGCCGACGTCCACCCCGCCGCTGGTCCAGGAAGGCAGACGTCCACCCCGCCGCTGGTCGAGGAAGGACGAAGTCCTGTCACGAGACCACGGGTCACCGGCAGATGTTCACGTCCTGCGAGCCGAGCACCCCGTCCCACACCCGCCGCATCGGCTCGAGCCAGCTCTGCGTGGTCGGGACGAAGGCGATGCTGCCCGGCACCCGGCGGTGGACGCCCCTGACCTCGACCTCCTCGACCACCAACGGGATGGTCAGGTTGCGGCGGCGGGTGCCCTCCCAGCACGCGGAGGCGCGTCGCTTGGTGACTGCCTCCTCGAGGGTGACGGGATCGCCGACCTGCTCGCCGTTGTAGCGCCACGCCACCGTCGTGGCGTAGCCGGTGTGCCCCTCCCAGGGGGCGCGCACGGTGACGGACATGCCGTTCGTACGACGCGGCGCGAGGCGGAAGGTCACCTCACCGTCGTGGACGGTGCGCGAGCCCGAGGCCCAGGTGTGCACCACGTCGGCGTCGAGCGTCTCGCGGGCCTGCATGAGCTGCACCTCGCAACCCTCGCAGTCCTCGACCGCGAACGTCAGGGTGGTCCGCGCGGCCGACTGGCGAGCGTGGTCCGCGCCCTCCGTCCCCGCAGAGGCGGCAGGTCCGGCCAGGGCCGGGGCGAGCAGTGCGGCCAGCGTCGCAGCGCCGGCCAGCGAGGTGAGTCGTCGTACGTCCATCAGAGTTCCTCCGTGTGAGTGTCTTCCCCCAAGACGCGGCAGGCGCCACGGAGGTTGCAGTCGACCTCAGGCCTCGGGCACGTCCCGCTCGATCTCGGCGAGCCAGGCCGTCCCCCGGGCGTCGCTGGGCATCCGCCAGTCGCCGCGGGGACTCATCGTGCCGCTGGCCGAGACCTTGGGGCCGTTGGGCAGTGCCGACCGCTTGAACTGGTTGGCGAAGAACCGCCTCACGAACAGCTCGAGCCAGGTGCGGACCTCGGCCAGGTCGTAGGACACCCGGGCGTCCTCGGGGAAGCCCGGCGGCCACTCCCCCGCATCGGCGTCACGCCAGGCGTGCCACGCCAGGAAGGCGATCTTGCGAGGGCGGTAGCCGTGGCGCACGACGCAGGCGAGGGTGAAGTCCTGGAGGTTGTAGGGACCCACCGAGTCCTGCGTCGCCTGCGGCTTCTTCCCCTCCTCGATGGGGACCAGCTCCGGCGTGATCTCCTGCGTGAGGATCTCCGTCAACAGCTCGTTGGAGGCGTCGTCGAGCTCGCCGTGGGAGACGACCCAGCGGATCAGGTGCTGCACGAGGGTCTTGGGCACCCCGGAGTTCACCGAGTAGTGCGACATCTGGTCACCGACGCCGTAGGTGCACCAGCCGAGCGCCAGCTCGGAGAGGTCACCGGTCCCGACGACGATGCCTCCTCGCTGGTTGGCAAGGCGGAAGAGGTAGTCGTAGCGCAGGCCGGCCTGCACGTTCTCGAACGTGACGTCGTAGACCTTCTCGCCGCGCGCGAACGGATGGCCCATGTCGCCCAGCATCTGCTCGGCGGCTGGGCGGATGTCGATCTCCTCGAAGGTGACACCGAGCGCCTCCGAGAGCCGCGTCGCGTAGCCCTTGGTCCGCTCGCCGGTCGCGAACCCCGGCATCGTGAAGGCCAGGACGTCGCTGCGCGGGCGACCCAGGCGGTCCATCGCCTTGCAGGCCACGATGAGCGCGTGGGTCGAGTCGAGGCCACCGCTGACCCCGATGACGGGCTTGACGTCGCCGATGGCCTGGAGACGGCGCTCCAGCCCCGACACCTGGATGTTGTAGGCCTCGTAGCAGTCGAGCTCGAGCCGGGCGGGGTCGTCGGGCACGAAGGGGAAGCGGTCGACCTTGCGCCTCAGGCCGATGTCCCCGGAGGGCGGGTCGAGCTCGAACTCCACGACGCGGAACGCCTCGCTCTGCGTAGCGCGACGGTTGTCGTCGAAGCTGCCCTGCCGCAACCGCTCCTGGCGGATCAGGTCGAGGTCGACGTCCACGACGGTACGACGGGCGCCCTCGGGGAAGCGGTCAGTCTCGCCGAGGAGCCCGCCCACCTCGTAGACCATGGTCTGGCCGTCCCAGGAGAGGTCGGTGCTGGACTCGCCCTGGCCCGCGGCCGTGTAGATGTAGGCGGCGAGGCAGCGTGCGCTCGCGCTGCGGGCGAGCAGCCTGCGGTCCTCGGCCCTGCCAACGGTGATGGGACTGGCGGAGAGGTTGGCCAGCACGGTCGCACCGGCGAGCGCAGCCAGGGCGCTGGGAGGCACCGGCACCCACATGTCCTCGCAGACCTCGACGTGCAGCCGCAGCCCCTCCACGTCGGTGGCGTCGAAGAGGATGTCCGGTCCGAACGGCACGTCCTGCCCGGCGATCTCGATCCACTCGCCCGCCGTGTCGTCACCCGCCGCGAACCAGCGCTTCTCGTAGAACTCGCGGTAGTTCGGCAGGTACGCCTTCGGGGCCACCCCGAGGACCTGTCCGCGGTGGATGACGACGGCGCAGTTGTAGACACGGTTGCCGTGGACGAGCGGAGCGCCGACGACCAGCACGGTCATCAGGTCGACGCTCGCCTCGACGATCTCCTGCACCGCCACGAGGGTGTCGTCCAGGAGCACGTCCTGGAGGAAGAGGTCGTCCACGGAGTAGCCGGTCAGGCAGAGCTCGGGGAAGACCGCGACCGCGACGCTCTCCTCGTGGCAGGCGCGTGCCTGCTCGAGCAGGGTCGCGGCGTTCGCGGCCGGATCGGCGAGGGTCACGGGCAGCGTGACGGCTGCGACGCGGGCGAATCCCTGGGCATAGGCCGAGTAGAAGTCCACCCGGCCACTCTAGGGAAGTCCCGCCTCGCTGGTTGAGGTGCGAGCGCAGCGAGCCTCGAAACCGGGCCATCCACCCGGGCCATCCACAGGGCGCGCGCGGACGGTTTGAGGAGTGCGGACCTGCGGAAGGGTGCTTGCATGACCGCGCACACTCCCGAAGACCCGATCGAGGCAGACCCGATGCTCCGCGTGCTGCGTGAGCGCCACCCCGAGGTGGAGATCGTGCTGCTGCCGGGGCCGGTGGCACCTGATCGGCCAGCCACGCCACTCGCCTCGCCCGCAGACCTTGCCGGGCTGGCGCGCGAGGTCGACGACCTCCTCGACTCACTGGTGTCGCGCCTCGCCCGGCACCAGGCATGGCCCGCCGACCCGGCGCGCGAGGCACGGTGGAGGCACGAGCCGAGTGCTGGTGCGCGGAGCAGGTTCGTCCACCGCGAGGTTGTCGTGGTCGCGGCCGGGCTGGCCGAGGGCGACAACGTCGCCCTGCTCCGCGCCACGGGCAACGCCCTGCTGGGGCTCGGCTGGGACGCCCGCCCTGTCGCGGGCTCCGCTCCGCGTCTGGTGGCCCGCCGGGGCGCCGCCCGCGCCTCCGCGCTCGTGCGTCCCGGGTCGCTGCAGGTGGTCGTCACCTCCGGGCACGTGCTGACGGACGCGGAGGACCTGTCGTGACGATCCGGATGTGGACCGAGGCCATGACGCGCGCGCAGGTCGCCTGGGACGACCAGGCCGAGGCGCTCCACGGCCCCTTGCGCAACCTCGCCCAGGCCGAGGCTGAGCTGCTAGGCAGCCGCGTCGGACCGGTCGCCGCCACGTTCCTGGCGACCTGGGAGACGCGGGTCGACGGGCTCCGCAGGGCTGCCGCCGCCCATGCCGACGCCCTGGCAGGAGCGGCGTACGACATCCACTCGGCCGACGCCGAGACCGTCCAGGGGGTCCAGGACCTCCTGATGTGGGCTGACCGCGACGCGCAGCCCTTCTCCTACGGACCCACGCCGTGACCGCGATCGACGTCCCTGCCGCGCGGTCGGCTGCGCCCGAGCCCGAGGTCCAGCCCGGCGCCAGTGCCGTGCTCGTCGACCTCCGGGCCGCCGCAGCCGGTGCTGACGACGTGGCCAGCTGGGCGCGGGCGCACGGTGCTCCCGACGACTGGTCGGGAGACGCCGCCGAGGCCGCCGGTCACGCCGTCACGCGATTCGCCGACGACACCGCCGCCGTGGCTGCCGCTCTCGAGAAGGCCTCGCTCGCCGTCGACGCCTACCTGACGTCGATGGCGCAGCGACGGCTCGAGCACGTCGACCTGATGGAGCGGCGCCGGAGCCTCAACGACGACCGCCAGGAGCTGGTGGGCCGGATCTCCGGCGCCACCGAGGCCGACGTCCCGCAGCTCAGGGCCGACGCCGCGGGCCTGGCCGGGAGGATGACCGCCTTCGACGCCGACCTGCAGGCGTGGCACGACCGCATCCGGCGCGACGAGGACACCTGCATGGCCGCGCTCCGGTCGGTCGACACGGTCGCGGAGGGCGAGCGGGCGGCGACGGGTGCACTGGTGGACACCGCCGCGCTGGTCGAGCGGCTCGAGCGGCTCGGCAACGACACCGACGCGGTGCTTGCCTGGTGGAACCGCCTGAGCGACGCCCAGCGCAACGCCCTCCTCGTCAGCGACCCCGACCTCATCGGAAACACCCACGGCATCCCGACCGGCGATCGCGATGAGGCCAACCGGGCCAGCGTGCAGCGCGACCTCGAGCTCCTTCTCGGCCGCGAGGAGGCGGGCGAGGAGCTCAGCCCCGAGGACGCGCGGTGGCTGGAGAACGCCCGGTCGGTCGAGCAGGCCATCGCCAACGCCGAGCGGCTGCCCTACTCCGAGCTCGACCTCGAGGTGTTCGTGATGGCCTACCAGCCCCACGCCTTCGGCGGCGACGGGGTGGCAGCGGTCGCTTTCGGCAACCCCGACACCGCCGACCACACGGCGGTCTACGTCCCGGGGATCATGAACGACGGCACCACGATCGACGAGAACTCCCTCGACGCGCTGGCACTCCACAACCAGGCGAGCGCAGGTGGCTCCTCGGTCGCGACCATCGCCTGGATCGGCTACGACTCCCCCAACTGGAATCCCGACGGCTCGGTGCTGGGCTACGGCGAGTCGGCCCTGGATGCGGGCCACACCGTCACCGAGGCCAACGCCGAGCACGGCGGCCGCCTCCTCTCGCAGTTCGTCGACGGGCTCAACAGCACTCATCAGGGAGGCGCAGACGCCTCCCACCTCACCGTGATCGGCCACAGCTACGGCTCCACCACCTCGGCCCACGGCGCTGCCGACGGGATGGACGCCGACACCCTCGTGCTCATCGGCAGTCCGGGTGCCGGCGGCGGCGTCGCGCACGTGTCCGACCTGGGGATGCATGAGGGGCAGGTCTTCGTCGGCTCGGCGGCCCACGATCCCGTCACCTGGCTGGGCGGCAAGGACGGCGTGCTCCCGGGGACCTGGGACGACGGCATCGGGCTCGGCGAGGACCCTTCCCAGGCCGACTTCGGCGCCCACAACTTCGAGGTCGACCCCGGCGCTGCCTTCGAGGGGCCGGACGGCCTGGTCGAGGTCGGCCTGCTCGACAACCACGTCTCCTACTTCGAGGAGACCAACCCCGCCCTGGCCAACATGGCGGACATCGTGACGGGCCAGGGCGAGGACGTCGCCGACACCGGCGGGCGCGACCAGGACGCCCGTGACCACCTCTACGACTGGCTGGGCGAGGAGGCCGTCCGCCAGGGCGAGCAGGCCTACGACGACATCATCGCCCCGGTCGTGGAGACCTTCGACGACCTGTGGCCAGGCAGCTGGCCGTGAGGATCCGGGACATGACTAGATTCGCGGCCATGCGACTCCACGTGATGGTCTCTGCCGTCGCCGCCATCGGGCTCGTCGCCCTGCTCAGCGCCTGCACCGGCCCGGGCTCGGGCGAGTCACCCGACGGCGAGCCCGAGGGGAGCGCAGAGCAGACCGAGCGATCGGCCCTCGCCACCGTCCGTGAAGGCGTTCCCCTCGCCGTGGAGGCGATCGGCGGCGACCGCGTCCGCGCGGAGGCCGGGTGGACCGCCTGCATGCCGGAGCTGAGCTGGAAGTACGACGGCGCGGGTGTCTTCAAGGCGCCCGAGGGCGAGGTCAAGGGTCAGCTCGAGGCGATCCGTTCCGCCCTGCTCGGCGCAGGCTTCGCCGACGTCACCAAGGTCGACGACCAGGTGGCCGTCGAGCGCGACGGTCTCACCCTCGCCTTCTCCCCGCACCTCGCCACCGGGGACCCCGAGGCGTGGCAGCTGTCGTTCCAGACCGACTGCCTGGCCCTCTCCGGGGACGACAAGGAGCGCGCCGAGGCCGACACCCCGACGCCTGTCGACGGGCTCGAGTGAGCGACCACTGCCAGAGGCCCACGCCCTGTGCCACGCTGACGACATGAGCGTTCGTGACGCCTTCATGCGCGGTCTGGCGCGCCAGCTCGGCCATCCTGCAGGACTGCGCGGCAGAGTGGTCGCGCGCAGCCTCAACAAGGGCAACCTGGCTCCGGTCCTTGCTGCGGTCGAAGCCACCGGAGCCCTGCCCGGTCAGCAGGTCGCGGACATCGGGTTCGGCGGCGGCGTGGGCCTGCAGCCCCTTCTCGACCGGGTCAGCCCTGGCGGTCACGTGCACGGGGTCGACATCGCCGAGACGATGCTGGACGCAGCGCGCAAGAGGTACTCCAGCGAGGTGGCGAGCGGATCCCTCACCCTCGAGGCTGGCGACCTCACCGCACTGCCGCTGCCCGATCACTCGCTCGACGCGCTGATCACGACCAACACGATCTACTTCGTCGAGGACGTCTCCCGCGCGTTCCGCGAGATGGCGCGTGTGCTCAAGCCCGGCGGCCGGGCGGTGATCGGCTGTGCCGACCCTGACTTCATGACGAACCTGCCCTTCACCCAGCACGGCTTCCGGATCCGCCCGATCACCGAGGTCGTCGAGCTGATCCGGGGGGCCGGGCTGACGTTCCTCGAGGACCGACCGGTCGATCACGGCAACCATGCCTTCCACCTCCTCGTCGCGGAGTCACCCGCCTAGCGGTTGCCGATCAGCGCGGGGGCGAATGCCGCCAGGCGCAGGTCCCGGTCACCTCGTGACAGCACCTCGAACTCACCCGTCTCGTAGGTCCACGCCACGAGGTGGCTGACGCCTTCCTCGGGTTCCATGGTCCGGAAGTCCATGGGCCTCACCATCAGGAGAACGGTCGCCTCGTCGAGGAAGCCGAGCGCGGTCAGGTGACCGTTGTCGCTGTAGACGGAGTTCCGGTCGCGGATGGGGGCGAAGGCGAGCACCTCGCCGCTGGCGGGATCGACCACCACCGGCCCCGACCTGGGCACACCGAATCCGCCCGATCCGGGGTTCCCGGTGTAGGCGACGAGGCCGAAACGAGTCACGAAGCGCTCGCCGTACCCTCCGAGAATGACCGAGGACGCGTCGTCATGGTCGTTCCATGTCCGGAGCGCACCGTAGGCCTCCGCTCGATCACGGACGGTCCCGGTGTCCGGATCCACCATCACACCGCCTCCGTACATCCCACCGAACGGCGCTGGCGCACCCTTGCCGTCGAGGTCCACCAGCCACGGCCGCTTCCAGTGCAGTACGACGAAGCCCTCGTCGCCCGGCAGCCACAGCAGACGCGGACGGGTGTCGAACGGCCCCTCCAGCGCGGGCGGCCACGAAATGACGCTCCGACCCCCGTTCGCCTCCACGACCAGGATTCCCGCATCGGTGGACATGGCGACCCTCGCGCCGTCCGGGCTGATGGCGGGATCGACCACGTCGCGCAGGCTGCGGCTGATCGCATCCGCCGTGCCGGGCACGCTCCGCCACTGCTGGTCGCTCCCCAGGACGCGCAAGTCCGCACCCTCCTCGGGCCACGCGACCACGATGTCCGGCAGCGGCTGTTCCTGGATCGACGGCGCGATGGTGGGTGGGTCGAGGTCGGTGGGCAGCACCGAGGCTCGCATCGGGGCCTCGGTGAGCGTGAAGGGGTCCCAGACCGGCTGGGTGGCGTCGTCGCTGTCGACGGGATCCGACGAGGTCGAGGGCACCGGGCTCGGCGTCTCCGCCGGCCCCACCCTCTCGTTGCGATCGCCCACGTGAAGCGCAACGGCGCCTCCGACGAGGACGAGGGAGGCTGCGATGCACGCGAGCCCGGCACGACGCCCGCGTCGACGACGCTCGGCCGCGGCCCATGCCGTACCAGCCAGATCGGGGGCGACCACGTGGTCACTCGCTCGGGCCAGGACGTCCGCCAGCTCGTGGTCCTTCATGGTGTCCTCCCGATGAGTTCGAGCAGCTCGGGGGCGCCGTCCCGGAGCCGGGCCAGCGCGGCCGCGTTCTGGCTCTTGACCGTCCCGATGCTGACTCCGAGGATCTCCGCGGTCTCCCTCTCGGTGAGGTCGTCGAAGTGGCGGAGCACCACGACGGCGCGCTGTGCGTGGGTGAGTCGCTGCAAGGAGCGCTGCACGACCAGCGCGATCTCCGGCTCGCTCGCGGCGACCGACACCTCGCGCACCTCGACGAGTACGTCGCGCCTCCGGCGCCACCACGAGATGTTGTCGTTGGTGATGATGCGGAGCGCGTAGCCCAGCGCGTTGCCGTCGTGCAGCCGACCCCAGCGCAGCGCCACCTTGGTCAGCGCCTCCTGGACGAGGTCCTCGGCGCGGTGCAGGTCACCGGTCAGCAGGTACGCCGAGCGCAGGAGCTGTCGCTGGCAGCCACCCGCCCACTCGGTGAACCCCTGCTCGTCCATCGACCCTCCTCCACCCAGTCAACGCGATCCCGACCCCGAATGGTTGGCACGACATCTCCCCGCGGGACCGATGTCGCTGCGTGACCGGCACCACAGCGTCGTACTCGCCGGTCACTACTAGCCTTGAAGACGGTCCGTGGACTCCAGCAGGGAGCCGCGAGATGACGAGGAGTGACCATGAGCGAAGAGACCGCGCCCTACGGCTCCGGCCCCGCCACCAAGGACTCGGCGAACGCGCCGGCTGCGCCCGTCAAGCGCGTCCGCACCCATCATCTCCGCGAGATGAAGGAGCGTGGCGAGAAGATCACGATGCTGACGGCCTACGACATGTACACCGCCGCCACCTTCGACGAGGCCGGGATCGACCTGCTGCTGGTCGGTGACTCGGCCTCCAACAACGTCTTCGGCAACGAGACCTCGCTGCCCGTGACCGTCGACGAGCTCCTTCCGCTCACCCGTGCGGTCGCACGCAGCGTCACCCGGGCGATGGTGGTGGGCGACCTGCCGTTCGGCAGCTACCAGGCCAGTCCAGAGCAGGGCTACCTCACCGCCGTCCGCTTCATGAAGGAGGCCGGCGCCCACTGCGTGAAGCTCGAGGGCGGCGCGGAAATGGCGCCGGTCATCGAGAAGTGCACCCAGGGCGGCATCCCCGTCATGGCCCACATCGGTTTCACCCCCCAGAGCGAGCACACCCTCGGCGGCTACCGCGTCCAGGGTCGCGGCGAGACCGCCGAGCGGATCCTTCGCGACGCCCGTGCCGTCCAGGAGGCCGGAGCCTTCGCTGTGGTGATGGAGATGGTGCCGGGCGACGTCGCCGAGCAGGTGAGCAAGGAGCTCGTCATCCCGACCATCGGCATCGGCGCCGGCAACGGCTGCGACGGGCAGGTCCTGGTGTGGCAGGACGCCTTCGGCCTGCGCACGGGCAGGATGGCGCGCTTCGTCAAGCAGTACGCCGACGTCCACGGCGCCCTGCTCGAGGGGGCCCGGGCCTACGCCGAAGATGTCCGCGCCGGGACGTTCCCGGGCCCGGAGCACACGTTCTAGCCCCAGGGTGGCGGCACACGACATCGGCTCCACCGAAGGTGGCGGCACCTGACGCCTCACGGCCCGATTTCCATGCGCTGTGCCGCCACGGTCGCCGTACGACATGTGATGTGCCGCCAGGGTGCCGCAGCTCTCGGTCACCACGCCAGCCTTCCGACGTCCCTCCCGTCGGCGTACGGTTTCGGCCATGCGGAGATCTCGTCTCGTCGCCCTGGCCCTGCTCGCGCCTCTGCTCCCGCTGGGGTTCGCCCCGGGTCACACGGCGCCGCCCGAGCACACCGCGACGTCACGGGTCGCCGCGACGAAGGGTGAGCTCGCGGCCCGGGCACTGCCGGGCCTACGGGTCCGCACGGTTGCGCGAGGGCTCGACCACGCCTGGGACGCGCAGCCGGCGCCCGGCGGCCGCATCCTCGTCACCGAGCGTGACCGCGCCCGCATCAGCGTCGTACGACACGGCAAGCGACGCACCCTGGCCAACCTGTCCAAGCTCGTGTGGGTCTCCGGGGAGACCGGCCTGCTCTCGATGGCGGTCGATCCGAGCAGCCGCACCCTGTGGGCGTGCCATGGCGCCACCACCTCGCGTGGTCACGAGGTCAGGGTCACCAGGTGGAAGGTCAACAGCTCGTGGCGGTCGCTGAGCAAGCGCCGTACCGTCCTGGGCGGTCTGCCCGCGACGAGCGGTCGCCACGGGGGTTGCCGGCTGCTGCTCGACCGCCGCAGCGACGCTCTCTACGTGGGCACCGGGGACGCCGCCGTGGGCACCAATCCTCGCGACCTCGAGTCCCTCGGCGGGAAGGTGCTCCGCCTGGTGGCGAGCACCGGGAAGCCGCACCCGAGCAACAACTGGGACGATCTGAGCGGCGCCCGGCGCTACGTGCTGACCTACGGCCACCGCAACGTCCAGGGGCTCGCCCTGCGGCCCGGCGGGACCGTCTGGTCGGTCGAGCACGGGAGCTACCGCGACGACGAGGTCAACCTGCTCGTCGCCGGCGCCGACTACGGCTGGAACCCGGTCCCCGGCTACAACGAGTCCGTGCCGATGACCGACCAGTCGCTCCCGGGCAAGCAGGAGGACGCAGCCTGGTCCTCCGGCGAGCCGACGGTCGCGACGTCGGGGGCGGCGTGGGTCCGCGGCAAGAGGTGGGGCTCGCTGCGGGGCACCCTCGCCGTGGCCGCCCTGAAGGGATCGCGGGTGCTCTTCATGGGCTTCGACGACATCGGGGCGTTCCAGTCGATGCGCCAGCCCCGGGCGCTGCGCAAGTTCGGACGGTTGCGCTCGGTGACCTCGACACGGAACGGTGACCTGCTCGTCACCACCGACAACGGCGACGGACGGGACCGGGTCCTGCGGGTCAGCCCCAGGTGAGGTAGCGCGCCCCCAGCACGATCGTCGCGAACCACACCACCGCCATCGCCACCGCGAGGACCGGCAACATCCTGGGTCGGCGGACGAACCACGCCACCGAGACCAGCAACGCACCGACCCACGCCACGACGAGGAGCGCGACCGCCCACCACGGGGTGGCCGTCACCAAGGGCGTGGTCACGATCATGAAGAGCACGCACGCCATCCCCACCATGCCTGCGATGGCCCACGGCGACGGGGCCTCGCGCACGGGAGTGCCGGTCACCTCAGCTGTCGGGCGTGCCGTCGGCGAGGCCGTCCCCGGAGGCCGGCCCGTCGTCGTTCCAGTCGGGGTCGTTGTCCCAGGCCTCGTTGCGCTCCTGCACGCGCTCGAGCGCGCGAGAGGCCTCCTCGGCCGACTCGTAGGGCCCGAGGCGGTCGGCGTTGCGGCATCCCTCCGAGCCTTCGACGGCACGGTGGGTCAGGCAGAACCAGTACTCGTTCTCGCTCATGGCTGAGAACCTACAAGAGCGGGCCGGAAACTACACTCGCCCTCGTGTCCACCGCTGCCCCCACCGTCCAGCCCGCCGTGATCTCGCCGCGTCGCCCGGTGCCCCCGCACATCCCCCGTCCCGAGTACGTCGACCGCCCGACGCCCGCGAAGTTCACCGGGTCCGAGGTGAAGGACGCCGACACGATCGCGCGGATGCGCGTCGCCGGACGCCTGGCAGCGCAGGCACGCGAGCTCGTGGGCTCCCACGTCGTCCCCGGCATCACCACCGACGAGCTCGACCGGATCGGCCACGAGTTCCTCTGCGACAACGGCGCCTACCCCTCCACCCTCGGCTACCGCGGTTTCCCCAAGTCACTGTGCTCCAGCGTCAACGAGGTGATCTGCCACGGCATCCCCGACAGTCGCGTGGTGCAGGACGGTGACATCGTCAACATCGACATCACCGCCTTCATCGGTGGCGTGCACGGCGACACCAACGCCACCTTCCTCGCCGGCGACGTCGACGAGGAGTCGCGGCTCCTCGTCGAGCGCACCAGGGAGGCCCTCGACCGCGCCATCAAGGCCGTGCGGCCCGGACGTCGCATCAACATCATCGGCCGGGTGATCGAGTCCTACGCCCGGCGCTTCGGCTACGGCGTCGTACGCGACTTCACCGGCCACGGGATCGGCACTGCCTTCCACTCGGGCCTGGTCGTGCCCCACTACGACGACGACTACTTCTCGACCGAGATCCAGGCCGGCATGACGTTCACCATCGAGCCGATGCTGAACCTCGGCACCCACGACTACGACATGTGGGACGACGGCTGGACCGTGGTCACCAAGGACCGCAAGCGCTCGGCCCAGTTCGAGCACACGCTGCTCGTCACTGACACCGGCGCGGAAGTGCTGACGCTCCCCTAGACTGGTCCTGCGAATGGGCTGGCCGGGCGACCGCGACACCTCCGCTCCGGCGGTAGTGGCGAGGAAGGTCCGGGCTCCACAGGGCAGGGTGATGGCCAACAGCCATCCGGGGCAACCCGCGGGACAGTGCCACAGAGAACAGACCGCCTCCCGGCTTGCCGGGCGGCAAGGGTGAAACGGTGGTGCAAGAGACCACCAGTGCTCCGGGCGACCGGAGCAGCTAGGTAAACCCCACCCGGAGCAAGATCAGACAGTGCGCGTTCGAGGGCGGCCCGCCCGAGCGCACGGGTAGATCGCACGAGGGGGTCGGCAACGGCTCCCCCAGATGGATGGTCGCCCCGCCGCACCAGCGGCGGACAGAACCCGGCCTACAGGCCAGCCCATTCGCTTCACGTCCCGGTCAGGTGCCGTCCTCGGTGAGGGTCGTGATGGGGAGCCAGTCAGCTCCGAGGAGCTGGGCGAGGTCGGCGAGGCCGGTGGTGTCGCCGCCCACGGTGTCGGAGGCAGCGGCGATCCGCTCCACCATCACCTTGCCGACCTGCTCCTCGACGGTGCCTTCGGCGTACGCGATGTGCCACGGCGAGACCTGGTGGTCGCGGTGGGTGCGGCCGGTCACCTGCCGTCCGGCGATGCCGGAGAAGCGCGCCTGGTGGAAGACACCGACCCGCGGCGCTGTGCTCGCACGGCGGCCGTCGGCGAGGGTCTCACCGGCGTGGAGGCTGATCGAGGCGACCGTGGTGAAGACGCAGACCGGCGCCTGCCCGGTCTGGAACCGGAGCCGCTCGGCCTCTGGGTCGAACCGGTCGCGACCGTAGATCGAGGCGACTTCGATGCCGAGGTCGCGCAGCCGGTCGGCGATCGGGTCGGCGGCGGTCGCGACGAACTCGACCGAGCACGCCACCTGTCGTTCGGCCTGGACCTGCTGGGCGATCCAGGCAACCGTCGAGTCGACGCGGATGAGCCCGGCCTTCTGCCGGAACCGCAGGAGGGCGGCCCGCCCCTTCGCCGTGTTGCGACCGCGCCGGGCGATGTCCATCTCACGACAGAACTCTCCCCACTCCGCCTCGTACGCCGTCCGCTCGGCCGGCGTGAGCGTCACGGGCATGCCCGAGATCGGGACCGGCCCCCAGGCCGCGGCGCGGTGCAGCATCGCCGGGGGCCGCTCCTCGTCGAGCCAGCCGCGCACGAGCTTGAGGTCAGCAGCCCGCCGCGCCGGGTCACTGGTCCACGTCGCACCGTAGCGTCCCGGTTCCACTCCGACGCCGTGGCGCTCCAGCGCCGCGGCGAAGACCTCCCCGGGTCGCGTCGTCGAGGTCCACTCCTTCATCGACTCCCCCATCACCTGCGCATAGGCCGGAGCTAGGTACGGCAGCTCGAGCGGCGTGTGTCCGGGCGTCGCGGTGGTCGCGATGACGAACGGTGCCTTGTCGTGCGGCTTTCCGTGTCCGGAGATCCGGGCCCAGAGCTTCCACCGCTTCGTCGTCGTACGTCGCAAGGCGTGGGCCTCGTCCGCGATGATCACATCCCAGGTGTGGTCCTTGACCTTGTCCAGCCTGTCCCACGTGATCACGACCCACTCCAGACCGCCGTCTCCCAGCGCCGTGATCGTGCGACACCAGTGGCCGATCGTGATCGCGGCGGGCCGGTCGGCCACCACGAGCACCCGTCGCGCACCCCGGAGGTCGCCCACCGCGGTGGCCCCGAGGACGGCGGAGATGGTCTTGCCCACACCAGGCTCGTCGGCGAGCAGGAACTGCTGCCCTCCCGCCGCGGCCCGCGCAGCGATCGCATCGGCTGCCTCGAACTGGATCCTGCGAGGCTCGAGCGCGTCTGTCGGCTCGGGGTTGGACGTCGGATCGTCAGGATTGAGCGTGTTCTCGATGAATCGACCGAGCGTGTAGGGACCCGGAGAATAGGGCGCGAGGTGCGCGGGCAGGGCGCGCCCGACGTACAGGTGCGTCTTGAGGGCAGGGTGCCAGATGGCGCCCTCGACCTGCGTCCCGTACGGCACATCCAGCACCCAGAGCCGCTCCCCCGGCCCGGCGGTCGGTAACGGCCGCTGTTGCTGTCGCGCGCCCCTCGGGCGCGAGGAAGCGCTGCGTCGACGAGCACTGGGTCGTCGAGAACTGGCCACCACCGGACGTTATCGCCGTCTCCCCCGCGAATAGAGCCGCCTCGCCCACGTCCGCAGCGCTGTAGAGCGCCTCACCGTATGGATGCCTCCTTGCCCGCATCCGTTGACGCCATTGCGGCGGAAAGACGTGCTCAGTCGGGTTCGGGCGGAGCAGCCGGATACTCGACTCCGAAGTGGTTTGCGATCACCGACGTGGTCTCGCAACCCCAATCGACGCGCTGAGCGATTGGCTCGTCCTCGAAACCGCTGTCGCACGCGCCGCTGCCGGATCCGCAGTCGCGATGGAGCATCAAGATGCGTCGGGCGAGAGGGTCGTCGATGGAGTTCAATCGACGCATCGCGTCGACCCATCGGGCCACTGGAGTGGGCCGATCATCGATTTCGTAAACGACGTCCATGTGAAGCCGTTGACTGGCTTCCTCGTCGTATTCGTACCGCGTCATGAAGGGACGCTACTTCGACCAACTGGCTGATCGCTCGCGAATCCACAGACGCGATCGTCTGGCGGATACCGCCCACCTCCCTGGGACCAGGGTCAGACACCGACAAGCGGCGAATCGACGCAGGTTCGACCCAAGCCCTTTCCCGCTCGGAGAGTGTCGCGTGCCGGGTCTGATGGAGGCTCTCATTCCACGGAAGGATGAGAGTCATGGCAGCACCGAGGAAGTACCCCGAGGAGCTTCGGGAGCGGGCGATCCGGATGGCGGTCGATCTGCGGCGTGACCCCGCGACCAGGAGCGGCGCGTTGCGTCGGGTGGGTGAGCAGCTCGGGATCAACCCCGAGACGCTGCGCAACTGGGTCCAGCAGACCGAGATCGACGAAGGTCATCGCCCCGGTGTGACCAGTGATGAGGCGAAGCGGATCGCCGAGCTCGAGCGTGAGGTCAAGGAATTACGACGGGCGAACGAGATCCTGCGGACGGCGTCGGCTTTTTTCGCCGCGGCGGAGCTCGACCGCAAGCTGAAGTGACCACCGCGGTGCTGGTCGACTATATCGACCAGCACCGCGACCAGTTCGGGGTCGAGCCGATCTGCACCGTCCTGCGCAAGGCCGGGACGCCGATCGCCCCGAGCACCTACTACGCCGCCAAGACCAGGCCACCGTCCGCGCGGGCGGTGGCCGACCAGGGTCACCTGGAGGTGATCCGGCAGGTGCACGCCGACAACTACGGCGTCTACGGGGTCCGCAAGATGCACGCCGAGCTGAACCGGCGCGACCACCGGATCGCCAGATGCACCGTGCACCGGCTGATGCGCGGCGACGGGCTACGTGGGATCAGTCGGGCCAAGGGCCCCAGGACCACCGTGCCGGGTGCCGGCCCGGACACCCGGCCGGACCTGCTGGACCGCGACTTCAAGGCGCCGGCACCGAACCGGGTCTGGGTCGCCGACATCACCTACTGCCGCACCTTCGCCGGCTGGGTCTACGCCGCGTTCGTCATCGACGTCTTCTCCCGCCGCGTGGTCGGGTGGCAACTCTCGAAGAGCCTGCGCACCGACCTGGCCCTGGACGCCCTCGAGATGGGGCTGTGGACCCGTCAGCACGCCGGCCAGGACACCACCGGGGTGATTGCGCATTCGGACAAGGGAGTCCAGTACCTCGCCGTGCGCTACACCCAGCGGCTGGCCGAAGCCGGGGCCGTCGCGTCGGTCGGATCCACCGGCGACTCTTACGACAACGCCCTGGCCGAGGCGTTCAACTCGCTGTTCAAGGCCGAACTGGTCCGCAACAAGGGCCCGTGGAAGAACATCGACGACCTCGAGATCGCGGTCGCGGAGTACATCGACTGGTTCAACCACCGACGTCTGCACGGCGAGATCGGACTCGTTCCTCCGGTCGAGTTCGAGGAGCAACACGACAGGCACAACCCCGCACCGGCTACCGTCGGCGCGTTAGTTCAGAGCCTCCACTGAACCCGGCACGCGACAGATCCTCGACTCACTGGCCGAGAGCCTCACCGGTGACCTCCATTCCCGCCCCGACCAGCTCGTAGAGCCGTACCGTCGCGGTGTACCGATGTCGAGGGCGTGGCAAAGCGTCGAGGGGGGTATCCGTTATGGGCCTGTTCAATAAAACCGAAGAAGAGCAGCAAGCGGCAGCAGCCGCTAAGGCGGCGAAGCAAGCCGAACGAGAGGCCGAAGCTTTCGCCGCCTCGCCTATCGGGCAGGCACGCACGGCGTTTCAGCAAGGAGACCGGCTCTTCCAGGTCGACTTCGAGGTCATGAGGCAGACGGCTGAGATCGTCGCGATGATGGGCAGCTTCAACACCAGTAGGGCCAACGACCCAACCGCGGTGCTCAATGGGATCGCAGCCGAAGGTTGGGATCTGATCACAGGCTCGTTCGTGTTCGTAGTGCAAGGCGAACAGAGCCGCGACAAGTTCTTGGCGTCTGGGCAGAACGTCGCTGTTAAGGGAGCCACCGTGGGCTATTACCTCTTCCGTCGAGCGGAGGAGAACCGCGTCACATCGCCGTCATAGTCGAGGGAGCAGGGCGTTGTCCGCCGTCAGGCACATCGCACCGCAACGCGGCGAAATGACGCGACGAGCGGTGACCGGATAACGGCCGTCCCCCGGCCACAGGCAAGCCCCTTCGACCACACCGCTCACTCGCCAGCACCCGACGTCGTACGTAGAAATGCCGTGAGCTGTCCCCACAGGCGTGCCCTGGCGCGTTGGTTCGACAGCGCCAAGGCGCCCGCAAGAGGCCCGTATATGGGTTCCGGGTCGTAGGGGACGAGGGACCCGATGCCGTGTCCAGCCTGCGGGTACGCAAGCAGCAGGCTCCGGCGGTGCACACCGTGCTGCTCGCGTCGAGAAACGATCGCGCGGGCGAAGGCGCACGAGTCCCACACCTGATCTGCGCCGCCGCAGACCAGCAGCATTGGCCCGTCGATGTCCTGCACCGGGATCACTGAGCGTGGGAACTCGTCGGGCCGCGGATCGTTGACCGTTCTCGTCCAGGGAACAGGCCGCCCCTGGAAGCTCCACGCAGATTCGCGTGCGGCCCGACTCGACGAGCCAGCCCCGCGGAGGCCCGCGTGAACGACCCCCGAAGGAACCACGGCGACGACGCCGTGGACCAGTCGCGGGTAGCGCACTGCGACCAGCTGTGCAGGTTCGCTGCCGCGAGAGACGCCAAGGACGTAGATGCGGCTGGGGTCGACACCGGGCTGCTTGCGCAGCCACCGGAGTGCTGTGGCGAAGTACTCCAACGGGATGTTCCTCAAGCTCTTCGGCAGGCCCGGCTTTCCGAAGTAGGCGACGGTCAGGGTGGGGTATCCCTCGGCCGCTAAGGCCGTGCCGGGGAGCTCCATGGAGTTGCCGCCCTCAGAACCCCCGAAGGCAAGGATCGCCGGCCGACTCTTGGAGGCACCTCGATCGGAGTGTCGGTAGAAGGCGCCATCGAAACCCTCCTTCGTGACTGACTGCTCGGTACGCCGCACACCCGGGCCCAGCTGGCGCAGGAACTCCGTCTGGGCCACGAGCTTGTCATCGGCGAGCACCTCGATGCGGAACTCCTGCGGTGACCCCGTCCAGAAGTAGTAGGCCGGCTCCGTGGACACGTCCTCCTGCTGGAGCGTCTCCAGCAGCCCCATGCCGTTCACGCCTTGGTAGGAACCTTCGAGCGCTCTCGCGTCGTCGAGCATGAGCGTGCCGTCCGTCGAGGAGCGAAACTGCGCCGACGACGTCCAGCGCACACCGTCACCGTCAACGGATGTCAGCGTGACGGTGTGAAGCCGTCGCGGCTCCAGACCGGTCACCGTCACCGAGACCGGATCCACGAGCCGTGACTGCGCCGGCACGACCCGTAGGGAGACTTGCGTGGGAACCTCGCTGGAATCGGGCTCCTCCGACGGCTGGCTACCTGTGCAGCCGGCTGTGAGGACGAGCGCCAGAGCGGTGAGCGTCCATGTGACGGCTTGGAGCTGCCCGCGCCACCCCTGCTTGCTCACGCGTAGAACGGTAGCGACTCTTCGGCGGTGAGGGGCCCATGCCACTCGCGCCGATCAGAGCGTGAACTCCACCTTGCGAGTCTCCACGTCAGCCGTGGTCAACCGCACCGAGACCTCCTCACCGACCGGCAACGGCCCACTCCCGACGACTCCCGCCTCGATGGCCGGTTCCTGCACGGTGACGTCGCCGCGGGTGTCGTCCTTCTCGTCGACCTCCACGACGACAGCCGAGAACTCCTCCCCCACCCTCGGCGCGAGCACGGCGGCCTCGACGAGGTTGAGGATCGCGTTCTCGTACTGGTTGGCCCGGCGACTCGACTCGCGCATGGTGTCGGGCAGCTCGTGCAGCTTCTCCAGCACCCAGCCCGGCACGTCCTGGTCGGCGCAGAGGGCCACGCAGATCTCCAGGGCGTAGCGGTCGACCAGGCGTCGCAGCGGCGCGGTCACGTGGGCGTACTCGGACGCCAGGGCGGAGTGCTGGGCCTGCTCGGGGAGCTCGCCGTCGAAACCGACGTAGCCCGACCCCCGCAGGATCCGGGTGCAGGCCACGACCATGGCGGCATGGTTGGGCTCGGCGGGGTCGAGCGAGCGGATGAAGTCGGGGTAGAGCTGCTCGGCGGGCCACTCGATCTTCAGGGCCTTCGCCGTGCGGTGCAGCCGGGTGATGTCACGGTGGTCGACCGGAGGAAGCGTGCGCAGCAGGCCCACCCGCGCATAGACCATCAGCGACGCCGCAGCGAAGCCGGTGAGCAGGGAGATCTGCGCGTTCCAGCTCTCCACCGGTGCCATCGAGCGGAACTCCAGCCGCCAGGTGCCGTCCTCGTCGACGATCTCCTGCTCGGGCAACGGCAGCGACACTCCCCCGCGCGCCGCCTCGCGAGCGATCCGGAGCTCACCGACCTCACGGAGGATCGTGAACATCTCGTCGGCGGTGCCGGCGTCGATCTCCTCCTGGAGGGACGCGTAGTCGAGCTTGGCGCGTGACCTCACCAGGGCCCGCTCGACGTTGGCGTCGGTGCCCTCGCCGGTGGCGTCGACCTTGATGGTCCACACGAGCGCAGGCCGCACCTCGTCGGGCAGCAGGGAGCCGGCGTCCTCGGAGATCACCTTGGGGTGCAGGGGGATCTTGGAGTCGGCGCCGTACAACGTCTCCCCTCGCCGGTTGGCCTCCACGTCGATCGGGTCGCCCGGCGTGATGAATGCGGTCAGGTCGGCGATCGCGTAGCGCACGACGTACCCGTCGCCGTCGCGCTCGAGGTACATGGCCTGGTCGAGGTCCTGGGCCGACTCGGGGTCGATGGTGACGAACGGGACGTGGGTCAGGTCGAGGTCGGGCAATCGGGGGGACGCCGCGGCCGCTGCTGCGGCGCGCTCGACGTCGTCGGGGAACTCGGTGCTGAGCCCCAACTCGGCCTGGATGGCAGCGATGCCCTCGCGCAGGCTCTCCGGCTGCACTGCATCGTCGCCGGCGCGGACACTGATCACGCGGTTGCTGGGCATGTCACGACCCTAACCAAGAGTCCCCACCTCCGCCGCCTACCCTTGCCGCGTGCTGATCCTGCTGCCCCCCAGCGAGGGCAAGACGACCCCGCGCCGAGGCAAGCCCCTCGACCTGGCGACGCTCTCCTCCCCCGGGCTCACGCCGGCGCGCCAGCAGGTCCTCGACGCGCTCGTCGCCCTCTCGGCCCGGCCGGACGCCGCCCAGGTGCTCGGTCTCGGCGCGACCCAGGCCGACCTCGTCGAGTCGAACGCCCGCCTCACCACCGCCCCGACGGCCCGCGCCGACCGCGTCTACTCAGGCGTGCTGTACGACGCCCTGGGCCTGGAGTCGCTGAGCCCCGCCGGGCGACGTCGGGCCACCGCGCGTCTGGCGATCACCTCGAGCGTCTTCGGCCTGGTGCGCCCCGGGGACCGCATCCCGTCCTACCGCCTCTCCGGCGACGTCACCCTCCCGGGGCTCGGTCCCGTCGCGGGGCTGTGGCGTGAGCACTTGGGCGAGGCGATGACCACCGCGCTCGGCAGCGGGCTGCTGGTCGACCTCCGCTCCGGCACCTATGCGGCGTTCTGGCGCCCCCCGGCCGAGCTGGGCCCGCGGGTGGCGACGGTGCGCGTCCTCCACGAGGCCGACGGGGTCCGCAAGGTGGTGAGCCACTTCAACAAGGCGACCAAGGGCCGGATCGTGCGTGCCCTGCTCGAGGACGGCGCAGCGCCGCGCACACCAGCCCGGCTGGCCGACGACCTGGTCCGCCTGGGGTGGAAGGTCGAGCTCGGCGAGTCCACACCGAAGGGCACCCAGCTCGACGTCGTCGTGACCGAGGTCTAGAGGCCGGACTCGTCGGTCCGCACCAGGATCCGCTGGCACTCCTCGCAGCGGATGACGTCGTCCTCGGGCGCCGAGCGGATGCGGGCGATCTCGGAGGCGTCGAGGGTGAGCTGGCAGCCGCCACACTCCCGGGCGCGCAGGTGGGCAGCCCCGACGCCCTTCTGCTCGCGCAGCCGCTCGTAGAGAGCGAGCAGGTCGCTGGGCAGCTCGTCGGCGGCAGGCTGGCGGTCACCGGTGACCTGGGCGAGCTTGGCGTCGATCTCGCGCTGCTTCTCGTCACGGGCTCCGATCAGCTCGGCGAGCCTCGCGTCCACGTCAGCGACGCGGATGGCCAGGCCGTCGAGGACCTGCTGGGCCTCCTCGAGCTGCTCCATGACCTCGAGCTCGGCGTCCTCCAGCGTGTTGATGCGGCGCTCGAGGGAGACGAGCTCGTGCTGCATCCGCTCCAGGTCCTTGGGATTGGTGATCTGGCCGGTTTCCATGCGGTTGCGGTCGCGCTCGCGGCGGGTCTTGACCTGCTCGACCTCGCGGTCGGCCTTCTTCTGCTCGGCCGTGAGGTCGTCGACGACGATGCGCGCGTCCCGCTGCTGGTCGCCGATCTGCTGCCGCTCCGCCTCCAGGCTCTCGATCTCGCCGATCTCGGGCAGGTGGGCCCGCTGGTGCCGCAGCTGGGCGGCACGGGAGTCGAGCTCCGCGAGCTCGAGCAGCTTGAGCTGGTGGGCGGGATCGGCCTTCAACGGCTCTCCTCGGAGTGGATCAGGGGCGGAACTGCCAGGGATCGGTGCAGCGGGTGCTGACCCGGGTCTCGACCCTATCGCCCAGTGCCTCGACCGCCCGCGCCTCCACCACCGGCAGCCACGTCCACTCGGCGGCCCAGTGGGCCACGTCGATGAGCGCGGGACCACTGCCGGCGAACGCAGTGGCCTCGAGGAACTCCCCGGCGCGGTGGTGCCGCAGGTCGCTGGTCACATAGACGTCGACGTCGTCCCTGCCCACGAACCGGTCGAGCAGGAAGTCCCCGGACCCGCCACAGACGGCGACGCGCCGGACGCGCCGCTCCCGGTCACCGGCCACCCGGACGCCGTGTGCGGTGTCGGGCAGCGCGGCCGCCACCCTGGCGGCGAAGTCGGCGAGCGACTGCTCCTCGACCTCCCCGACCCTCCCGGTGCCGGTCGAGGCGAGCCCCGGGTCGGCCAGGGGCACCAGGTCGAAGGCGGGCTCTTCGTAGGGGTGGGCGTCGAGCAGGGCCCGCACGACCGAGCCACGCAGCGAGCGCGGCAGCACGCTCTCGATCCGCACCTCCTCGACGACCTCAAGCGAACCGACCGACCCGATCGCCGGGTCGGCGCCCTCGAGCGGCCGGAAGCGGCCCTCGCCTGGCATCGAGTAGGTGCACGAGTCGTAGTCGCCGAGAGCGCCGGCACCCGCCGCGGTGACTGCCTGTCGTACGGCGTCCGCTGCCGCCAGCGGCGCGAACACCACGAGCTTGTCGATCGGGCCCGAGGGCGCAGGCACGATCGGCGACAGGTCGCGCAGGCCCAGCGCGTGGGCCAGCGCCTCGGAGACCCCGCCCACCGCCTGGTCGGCATTGGTGTGGGCGGTGAGCAGGGCGCACCCGGCGCTCGACAGCGTGTGCAGGACGCGACCCTTGGGGGTGTCCGCCGCCACGCCGTGCACCGCGGTCAGGAACAGCGGGTGGTGCACGACCAGCAGGTCAGCCCCCCACTCGACCGCCTCGCGCGCGACCTCGAGCGTCGGGTCGACCGCGAACATGACCTTGCCGACGCCGGCCTCGGGATCGCCCGTGACGAGACCCACCGCGTCCCAGGAGTCGGCCGTGGCCGGGGGGTACCACCCGTGGATCAGGTCGACGACGTCACGCAGGGTCGATGGGGTCCGGTCAGGCATGGGGGCAGGCTAGTTGACCTGCCGCTCGGCGCCTTCCCAGTAGGCCTGCCGGAGCTTGAACTTCTGCAGCTTGCCCGTCGCGGTGCGCGCCAGCTCGTCGCGGAACTCCACGCTCGTCGGGGCCTTGTAGCCGGCTGCCCTGTCCTTGCACCAGGCGATGAGGTCGGCCTCGCTCGCTTCCTGGCCTTCCGCCAGGACGACGAGCGCCTTGATCGTCTCGCCCCACTTCTCGCTGGGCACCCCGATGACGGCGACCTCTGCCACGGCCGGGTGGGAGAAGAGCACGTCCTCCACCTCGATGGAGGAGACGTTCTCGCCACCGGTGATGATCACGTCCTTCTTGCGGTCCTTGATGATGAGGTAGCCGTCCTCGCCGACGGTCCCGCCGTCGCCGGTGTGGAACCACCCGTCGACCAGGGCGCGGTCGGTCTCGTCGGGGCGCTCCCAGTAGCCCTCGAGGATCACGTTGGAGCGCGCGAGCACCTCGCCGTGCTCGTCGACCCGCAGGGAGACCCCGATCGCCGGCGCGCCCGCACGCACCAGCTTGGCCGCGCGCTCCTCGGCCGGCAGGTCGTCCCACTCTGCGCGGGAGCGGTTGATCGTCAGCAGGGGCGAGGTCTCGGTGAGGCCGTAGATCTGGACGAACTCCCAGCCGAGCTCCTCCTCGACGCGCACGATCGTCCTCGTCGGAGGCGGCGCCCCGGCCACGATGATCCGCACCTTGTCCCGCCCGGGGATCTCGCCCTCCCAGGTCGCGGCGGCATCCAGGACTGCGGCCACGACGGCGGGCGCCGCGCACATCACCGTGATGCCGTGCCGCTCGACGCGTCGCAGGATCTCGGCACCGTCGATCTTGCGGATGACGACCTGGGGCACGCCCAGGCCCGTCATGGCGAACGGCATCCCCCAGCCGTTGGCGTGGAACATCGGGAGGGTGTGGAGGTAGACGTCACGATCGGTGACGCCTGCGTGCAGTCCGAAGGTGACGGCGTTGGTCCACAGGTTGCGGTGGGTCAGCTGGACACCCTTGGGACGCGCCGTCGTCCCGGAGGTGTAGTTGATCGTCGCCGTCGCGTTCTCGTCCGGCTCCCACGGCCTCGGCTCGACGCCGGGCGCGGCGAACATCGCCTCGTCGTCGCCGATCACGAACTTGTGCTCCACGTCGATGTCACGCAGGGAGTCGGCGAGCTCGGGATCGATGTAGAGGACCCGGGCTCCCGACTGCGCGACGATGTAGGCGATCTCGTCGGGCCGCAGGCGGAAGTTGATGGGCACCAGGATGCGTCCCGAGCCGCACACGCCGAAGAACGACGTCAGCAGGCGTGAGCTGTTGTGCGAGATGACCGCGATGCGGTCCCCGACCTCCATCCCGAGCTCGTCGAGCCTGGCGGCCTGTCGTCGCGCCAGGTCGTGGACCTCGGCATAGGTCAGGTCCGGGAGGGGCTCGGCGGGCTGGTCCGGCTCGTCCACGAAGCCGACACGCTCGCCGTAGACGGACGAGGCACGGACCAGGAAGTCGTTCACGCTGAAGGGCACGTACATGCAGCAACTGTGGCACGCGCCACCGCTCGCGGGCGAGGGTCGTTCGGCGGACGGCGGCCCTGTGGCGACGAGCGGCGCGTGCCGGGAGATGAGAGGACTCTCATCCACCACTCACCTCGGTCCCACCATCGGGCAGGATCATGTCCCCATGCCCTTCTGGAAGCTCCTCCTCGTCCCCCTGGGCGTCCTCGTCATCGCGGGGGCCTACGCCGCCGGTGTGCTCGCGGAGAGCCCGGCCGCCCCGACGCAGCTCGCGCCGATCGTCCTGCAGGACGAGGCCGAGCAGGCTGTTCCAAGCGAGCGGGGCGAGCGGCGCCAGGACGGGCCTCGACGGGGGAAGCCGGCCGAGCCGACGCCTGAGGCGACGCGCGAGGCCTCTCCTGAGGTGGAGGATGATGACGACGAGGATGACGACGTCCGGGTCGTGATCCCCGAGCCCACCGAGGTCGACGATCGAGAAGATGACCGTGAGGACCGGGGTGACGACAGCCGGGACGACGACGACTGACGTGACGTCCCAGCGCCCGGCCGCGCCCGCAGCCGGGCAGCGGCCGCGACCGCAGTGGCTCCGGTCGGTGCGGACGCGCATCGTGGTCACGATCATGGTGCTCACGTCCTTGGCGATGCTGGGGGCAGGGGTCGTCGTCTACGCCCTCGAGTCCGACCGGATCGACCAGCGTGCGCGCGCCCAGATCGAGCAGGAGGTCGCGGAGCTGCGAGAGCTGAGCCACGACCCCCTCACCGGCGAGCGTTTCCGGGACGTCCAGCGGCTCCTGGAGGTCTTCTTGAGCCGCAACGTCCCCGACGACGACGAGATGCTCGTGGGCTACGCCGAGGGTGACGCGACCCTCCGCACCCGCAACCGCCACGGGGAGGACGTCCTGGAGGACCCGGCCTACCGCTCCGAGCTGGAGCGCCTCATCGAGGACGGCGGGTTCGGCACGCTGCAGCACGACCGGTACGGCGAGATCTGGCTCACCGTGGTGCCCATGCAGACCCAGGACGCGGCGGGTCGCACGACCGACTCCGGGGCACTGGCCCTGGTCACGTTCCTCGACGACGAGCACGAGGAGCTCAACCGCACGATGACGACCTACGCGGTGGTGGCCTTCGTGAGCGTCCTGCTCATCGCCCTGATCGCGGCCTTCCAGTCCGGTCGGTTGCTGGCTCCCCTACGGCGCCTGCGCGAGACGGCGGAGGAGATCACCGAGACGGGTCTCGACCGCCGCATCCCCGAGAGCGGCAACGACGACATCACCGCTCTCACGAGGACCATCAACGGGATGCTCGACCGGCTGGAGTCGGCCTTCGTCGGGCAGCGGCAGTTCCTCGACGACGCGGGGCACGAGCTCAAGACGCCGCTCACGGTGCTCCGCGGCCACCTGGAGCTCGTCGACCCGACCGACACCGCAGACGTGGCAGCCACCCGCGAGCTGCTCCTGGAGGAGGTCGACCGGATGGGGCGTCTCGTCGGTGACCTGATCCTGCTGGCCAAGAGCCGGCGACCAGACTTCGTCACCCTCGAGGAGGTCGACCTGGCCGACCTCACCGAGACGGTCCTGGCCAAGGCCCGCGCGCTCGGCGACCGCGAGTGGGTCCTCGACGAGGCCCCTCGCGAGACCGTCAGCCTCGACCAGCAGCGCATCACCCAGGCGATGCTGCAGCTGGCGGACAACGCCGTGAAGCACACCGACGTCGGCGACACGGTGGCCGTCGGGTCGGCGGTCGAGGCCGACGTCGTACGCCTGTGGGTGCGTGACAGCGGCGACGGCATCCCGCCCGCCGACCGCGAGGCGGTGCTCGAGCGCTTCGCTCGCAGCCGCGTCCGCTCCGGCGACGAGGGCTTCGGTCTCGGCCTCAGCATCGTGGCAGCGATTGCCGACGCGCACGGCGGTGGTGTACGCATCGAGGACGCCCGGCCGTCACCCGGGGTCCACGTCGAGATCCGAGTCCCACGGAGGGGTGAGCAGACGTGGCCCAGATCCTGATCGTCGAGGACGAGGCACGCATCGCGTCCTTCGTCGCCAAGGGGCTCAAGGCCGAGGGCCACCAGCCCACGGTCGTGGGCGACGGGCAGGCGGGCCTCGACGAGGCACTCTCCGGCCGCTACGACCTGATGGTCCTCGACATCGGCCTGCCCGGGCTGGACGGCTTCGAGGTCCTCGACCTGCTGCGAGCCCAGGGCAGCCGCATGCCGGTCATCGTGCTCACCGCCCGCGACTCGGTCGGCGACACGGTCTCGGCCCTGGACGGCGGGGCCGACGACTACATGGCCAAGCCCTTCCGCTTCGCCGAGCTGCTCGCCCGCGTGCGGCTGCGCCTGCGCCAGGCCGGCGACGGCCCCGGCGGCGCCTTCGAGGACACGCTGAGCGTCGGCGGTGTCCGGCTCGACCGGCGCACCCGCGTCGCCCAGGTCGACGGACGCGACCTCGAGCTCTCAGCCCGCGAGTTCGCCCTGGCCGAGATCTTCATGCTCAACCCCGGTCAGGTCCTCACCCGCGAGCAGCTGCTTGACCACGTGTGGGGCTACGACTTCGACCCCGGGTCCAACGTGGTGGACGTCTACGTCGGCTACCTGCGCCGCAAGCTGGGAGGCAACGCGATCACCACCGTCCGTGGGGTCGGCTACCGCTTCACCGCACCTTGAATCCCGCGAGCGAGCCGCGGGGCTGGCGGGCCAGCACGGGCTCGAGGGCGTCGACGACCTCGTGCGGCAGGGGGCGCCGCGCGGGGTCGCGCTGCAGCGACGCCGTGATCACCTCGACGACCTCTCCGGGCACTCCGGCCGGCAGCGCGGCCGGTTCCTCGGCCACCTGCGGGAACCGATCGACCAGAGCGTCGGCGTCGGGGTCGCCGTTCCGGAACGCGCGCTCCCCGGAGACCGCCTCGAACAGGGTGGCCCCCAGGCCCCACACGTCACTGGCGTGGGTGGGCGGGTTGGTCTCCCCCGGGTCGCACTGCTCCGGCGACATGTAGGCATCTGTGCCGATCGGGTGGCGCAGGTTGCGGGCGTCGCCCTCGGGGCGCGCCACCGACAGGTCGATGAGGCGCGCCGGCGAGCCCATGATGACGTTGCTGGGCTTGATGTCGAGGTGCGTCCACCCGACGTGGCGCAGGTAGTGCAGCGCCGAGGCCACGTCGATGGCCAGCGGAAGGTACTGCTGCTCCTGCAGCGGACCGTAGCGTCGGATCAACGTCGAGAGCCTGGGCCCCTCGATGTGCTCGAGCACGACGTGTGGCCGCGGCCCGTCGTCGTCGTGGCGCAGGCCGCGTACGACGACGGGGTGGTTCACCCTCGCCAGCGCCTCCACCTCGCGGCGCAGTCCGCGCCGCGAGGAGGAGGAGTCCAGCTGGTTCGGGCGCAGCAGCTTCACCACGACGGACGAGTAGGTCACTTCGTCGAAGGCCAGCCACGCCTCGTACGACGCACCGCCCCCCAGCCTGCGCAGCCCGGTGAGGTCCGGCGTGAGGGCGTCACCCTCGGTGAAGCCCCACGAGTCGGCCCGCTGCCTGGTCTCCGTCATGGTCATGGTCAGCCGCGGGTGTCGTTGCGGCTGCGGTCGTTCGTCGAGTTCGCCGACCAGTCGCGCTTCTTCTTGTCGGTCTTGCCGTCGCGGGTCCAGTCGCGGGTCTTGTCGCCACGGCTGCGGTCCTTGTCGCGGCTAACCTTGGAGTAGCGCGAGTTGGTGTTGTCGTTGCTCTCCCGCGACTGGCCGGTGCGGGTGTCCGTGTCGTCGTCGTTGGTGTCGTCGTCATCGTCGTCGGCCACGAGCACGAGCTCGACCTGGTCCTCCTCCCGCTTGACGGCGTCATCAGCCGCCTGGACCGTGGGGGCCTGCATGCCGATCAGGCCGATGACTGTCGCGCTCGCAACGCCGAGCAGAGCAGTGGGGATGAGCTTTCTCATGGCAGTTCCTCTCGTCGGGGCCGGCTGGCCCGGTGGACGAGGACTACGTTGCTCCGCCGGCGTGAGGGGCCCGTGAGGCGCCGATGAGAGGCCTCTCATGAAGGCCGATCCGAGACGTGCTGGGTGCGTCGGGACGGTTTCGAACCGCCGACCGCTCGGGTGTAAACCGAGTGCTCTACCGCTGAGCTACCGACGCGCGGCGCATCACCCTACATCGGACAAAATGAAGTCGAGCTGCTGGCGTCTCGGGTCACCAGCAGCTCGACAACCACGAGATTACGCGACCGGTCCAAGGTCGTCATCACTTCAACCAAAATCGCCGAGAACTTTCGATTGGTCTAGACCACTTTGCCGAGCTGGACGAGGTGCTCGTCCAGGTCACGGCCCTCGGGGTTGGCGTTGTGCACCGCCCAGCGGAGATTGCCGTCGAGGTCGACGACGTACGACGAACGCCGCGGCCGCCCCTTCACCTCGTCGAACACCTCGTAGCGCGAGGAGACCTCTCCATGGGGCCAGAAGTCCGAGAGGAGAGGGAAGTTGAGTCCCTCGGCGTCCGCGAACGCGCGCAACGAGTAGACCGGGTCGCACGAGATCGCGAGCACCTCGGTGTCGAAGGTCAAGAACTCGTCGAGCCGGTCGCGCACGCCCGCCAGCTCGCCTGTGCACACCCCGGAGAACGCGTAGGGGTAGAACAGGATCACCACGGCCTTGCGACCTGCGAACGAGCTCAGTGTGACGTCCTGCCCGAACTGGTCGCGCAGGGTGAAGTCGGGTGCCGGTCCGCCGAGCTCGAGACCGGCCCCGGTCACGCTTCCTGCCACTCGGCGA
This sequence comes from Nocardioides seonyuensis, assembly GCF_004683965.1. NCBI lineage: Bacteria > Bacillati > Actinomycetota > Actinomycetes > Propionibacteriales > Nocardioidaceae > Nocardioides > Nocardioides seonyuensis. The sequence goes on along the minus strand of NZ_CP038436.1, from coordinate 3,118,512 downwards.
GCTCCCGCTTGAGGATCTTGCCGGTGGCGTTGCGCGGGATCTCCTCGAGGAAGACCACCTCGCGCGGGACCTTGAACCGGGCGAGGTGGGCCTTCACGTGGTCCTTGAGGTCTGCCTCGGACACCGGTCCGTAGACGGAGACGAAGGCGCGCAGGCGCGTGCCGAACTCGGGGTCATCCACACCGACGCACGCAGCCTCGGCGACTGCCGGGTGGTTCACCAGGCAGTCCTCCACCTCCTTGGGGAAGACGTTCTCTCCCCCGGAGACGATCATCTCGTCGTCGCGCCCCTCGATCACCAGGCGACCCTCGTCGTCGAGGTAGCCCACGTCTCCGGTGCTCATGAGGCCGTCGATGACCTCCTTGTTGCCACCGCCGGTGTAGCCGTCGAAGAGCATCGAGTTGCCGGCGAAGATGCGTCCCGTCGTCCCGGCCGGCACCTCCTTGCCGAGCTCGTCGAGGAGCTTGACCGTGGTGGTGGCCGCGGGGCGGCCCGACGTGTGCGGGTGCGCCCGCATGTCCTCCGGGGTCGCGATGCTCACCAGGGACACCTCGGTGGAGCCGTAGATGTTGTAGAGGTTGTCGCCGAAGGCGTCCATCCACGCGGTCGCGAGCTCGCCGGGGAGCGAGGACCCGGAGGCGGCGACGACCTTCAGGTGCGGGAGGTCGTAGGAGTCGAGCGTCTCCTTGGGCAGCGACAGCGCCCGCGTGAGCATCACGGGGATGACGATGGCGGCGTCGCACTCGTGGTGCTTGAGCACGTCGAGGAAGGACTTCGCCTCGAAACGACGGGTCAGCACCGCGGTGTTGCCCATCAGCAGGATGATGAGGAACTGGCTCAGGCCCCAGAAGTGGAAGAGCGGCGCGGCGTCGTGGACCCTCCACCCGGACTTGTAGGGCACCCGCTCGAGGAGACCGACAGGTACGTCGATGTGGGCGGCGCCGCGGGCGGCGCCCTTGGGCGTGCCGGTGGTCCCGGAGGTGAGGATGACGAGCTTGCCCATCTCCTTGGGAGCGCGCCGCTTGCTGCGCGAGCCCCTGTCGATGGCGTGCTCGATGGTGTCGACGCCGGTCGGCGCGCTCGTCCCCTCGACCCACGCCAGCATCCGGGGAACCTTGAATCCCGAGCGGTCGACGAGCTCGGAGAACTCCTCGTCGAGGATCATCATCTTCGCGCCCTCGCGCTCGCAGACCTCCTTGAGCTGGCGGCCCGAGAACGAGGTGTTGATGAGCAGGGCATGGGCGCCGAGCTTGGTGACGGCGACCGCCGCCACGATGAATCCGCTGTGGTTGCGGGCCATGAGCGCCACACCGTCGCCCTCGCCGATGCCTTCGCGCGCCAGCGAGTCAGCCAGCGCGTTGCTGCGCTCGTCGAGCTCGCGGTAGGTCAGGGACCCCCGGTCGTCGATCACCGCGACGCGCTTGGGGAACCGCGCGACGGCCGCACCCCAGGTCCCGGCGAGCCCGAGGCCGTTGCCGGCCACGGCGCGGCCGAGCTTCAGCAGTGTCACCGGACCGAAGGGCCGGACGACGCCGGCCTTGCGGAAGACCGAGACCGGGCTCGGCGCGCTCTCGGACTTGGAATCGGCAGTGTGCTTGCTCATCGGGTGGTGCCTCCTGCAACGTGAAAAGTTGGCCCACCGTACCCGGGTTGCGGTGTGGCTGCTCCGGATCTCAGTGCTTGGGGGCGACCAGCTTGGTGGCGGACCAGTCCGCCGAGACCGCGATCGTGGTCGTCGTGGAGAGACCCGCGATCGGAGCCGCCTCCGCCACGTCCGCAGGATCCACCGTGTTGGGCCGACCCACCTTGGGCGTGAACAGCCAGATGGAGCCACCTGCGACGAGGTCCGTCAAGGAGTCCACCAGACCGTCGACCAGGTCGCCGTCGCCGGCGCGCCACCACAGCACGACGGCGTCCACGACGTTGCCGTAGTCACCGTCCACCATGTCCGCGTCGATCGCGTCCTCGATGGCGACCCTGAGCTCGTCGTCGGTGTCGTCCTCCCAGCCGAGCTCTTGAATCACCATCCCGGGCTTGAAGCCCAGGCGCGCTGCGGCACCTGCTGCCGGGGCGGCTCCGCCACCCACCGTCGAGCTCACGCCACGCCTCCGTTCGTAGATTTCTCTCGTCACCGTGCTGATTGCACGTCCCCGCTCGCGCGGAGTGGGGTGTAGTCCACCGGAGTTGAGGCACTGACGCAACCCTGTCCCGTCCCACGGGCGGCACGGCCGCCTGCATCGGCGTACTCGCGGGTAGATTTCGCGGCTCGTCGCACCATGCAACGATGAAGGCGTGAGTGAAGACGTCGACACCAGCACGAAGCCCGAGTCGAGCCCGCAGCACGCGCCCAGGGCGGTGATCCACGAGGGCCTGCCGACCCAGCTCCCTGACATCGACCCCTCCGAGACACAGGAGTGGCTGGAGTCCTTCGAGGCGATGATCGACGAGCGCGGTCGCTCCCGGGCGCGCTACGTCATGCTCCGCCTGCTCGAGCGCGCCCGCGAGAAGCAGGTCGGCGTCCCTGCCCTGCGCTCCACCGACTACATCAACACCATTCCTCCCGAGCACGAGCCGTGGTTCCCCGGCGACGAGGACATCGAGCGCCGCATCCGCGCCTTCATCCGGTGGAACGCCGCGGTGATGGTCTCCGACGCCAACCGACCCGGGCTCGAGGTGGGCGGCCACATCGCGACCTACCAGTCGGCTGCCTCCCTCTACGAGGTCGGCTTCAACCACTTCTTCCGCGGCAAGGACCACGAGGGCGGTGGTGACCAGGTCTTCATCCAGGGCCACGCCTCCCCCGGCATCTACGCCCGCGCCTTCCTCGAGGGCCGGCTCAGCGAGGAGCAGATGCTGAACTTCCGCCAGGAGGTCCAGCACGGCCCGGGCAAGGGGCTCCCCTCCTATCCCCACCCGCGCCTGATGCCCGACTTCTGGGAGTTCCCCACGGTCAGCATGGGCCTCACGGCCCTCAGCTCGATCTACCAGGCGCGGTTCAACAAGTACATGCACAACCGCGGCATCAAGGACACCAGCCAGCAGCACGTGTGGGCGTTCCTCGGCGACGGCGAGATGGGCGAGCCGGAGTCCCTCGGCGCCATCTCGCTCCCCGCCCGCGAGGAGCTCGACAACCTCACGTTCGTCATCAACTGCAACCTCCAGCAGCTCGACGGCCCGGTGCGCGGCAACGGCAAGATCATCCAGGAGCTCGAGTCCGTCTTCCGCGGCGCCGGCTGGAACGTCGTCAAGGTGATCTGGGGCCGCCAGTGGGACGAGCTCCTGGCCAAGGACGTCGACGGCGTGCTCGTCAACGCCATGAACAGCACCCCCGACGGCGCCTTCCAGACCTTCTCCGTCGAGGACGGCGCCTACAACCGCGAGCACTTCTTCGGGCAGGACCCGCGACTGCGCGAGATGGTCGCCCACATGTCTGACCGCCAGATCGAGAAGCTGCCGCGCGGCGGCCACGACTACCGCAAGGTCTACGCCGCGTTCGACGCAGCGACCAAGCACGTCGGGCAGCCGACCGTGATCCTCGCCCACACCATCAAGGGCTGGACCATCGACGCGTTGGCCGGCAAGAACGCCACGCACCAGATGAAGAAGCTCAACCTCGAGAGCCTCAAGCTCTACCGCGACCGTCTCTACCTGCCGATGAGCGACAAGCAGATCGACGACGCCTACGAGTCCAACAAGACGGCCCCGTTCTTCCACCCGGGCGACGACTCCCCCGAGATCCAGTACATGCTCGAGCGGCGCGCCCAGCTCGGCGGCTCCCTGCCCAAGCGGGTCGACCGGAGCAAGCCGCTGAAGCTGCCCGGCGACGCTGTCTACTCAGAGCTCAAGCAGGGCTCGGGCAAGAACAAGATCGCCACCACCATGGCGGCGGTGCGCCTGCTGCGCGACTGGATGAAGGACCCGGAGATCGGCCAGCGCATCGTCCCGATCGCTCCCGACGAGTTCCGCACCTTCGGCATGGACTCGATGTTCCCGAGCGCCAAGATCTACAACCCCGGTGGCCAGCAGTACGAGTCCGTCGACCGCAAGCTGCTGCTCAAGTGGCGCGAGTCCGAGGAGGGCCAGATGCTCCACGAGGGCATCTCCGAGGCGGGCGCCCTGGCGTCGGCCACCGCGGCAGGCTCGGCGTACTCCACCCACGGCGAGCACATGATCCCGTTCTACATCTTCTACTCGATGTTCGGGTTCCAGCGCACCGGCGACTCGATCTGGGCGATGGCCGACCAGATGGCGCGCGGCTTCCTCATCGGGGCCACCGCCGGCCGCACCACGCTCACCGGCGAGGGACTCCAGCACGCCGACGGCCACTCCCCGCTCCTTGCGGCGACCAACCCTGCGGTCGTCCACTACGACCCCGCGTTCGCCCACGAGGTCTCCCACATCATGCAGTCCGGCCTCGAGCGCATGTACGGCGCAGGCGCTGACGGCAGCGGGCCCGAGAACGTCATCTTCTACGTCACGGTCTACAACGAGCCGATCTCGATGCCGCCCGAGCCCGAGGGGATCGACGCCGACGCCCTGCTCAAGGGCATCTACAAGTACGCCGACGGAGAGGGCGACGGGCCGCGTGTCCAGCTCCTCGCCTCCGGCGTCGGCTTCCCGTGGATCCAGCAGGCCCAGCAGCTGCTCGCCGATGACTGGGGCGTGCGCGCCGACCTCTGGTCGGTCACCTCGTGGAACGAGCTGGCCCGCGACGCCATCGACACCGAGCGCGACCGGTTGCTCGACCCCGCGTCGCCGGGTCGCGAGCCCTTCGTGACCAAGCAGCTCAGCGGGGCCGGGGGTCCCTTCGTCGCAGTGAGCGACTTCATGCGGGCCGTGCCGCTCCAGATCGCGCGATGGGTCCCCGGTGACTACCGCGTCCTCGGCGCCGACGGGTTCGGATTCGCCGACACCCGCCCGGCCGCTCGCCGCTTCTTCAACATCGACGCCGAGTCAGTCGTCGTCCAGGCGCTCCAGGCCCTCGCCGACGCGGGCGAGGTGCGGCCCGAGGCGGTCACCGAGGCCTTCGCCAAGTACCGGATCGACGACCCCACGGCCGTGAGCGGCATCGCGCAGGAGGGTGGCGACGCCTGACCGGGCGGACGCCTCCGTCACCGCGCCGCGCCGCCGCAGCCCTGCGCGGCTCGTCGGGTGCGCTCAGCACCGCGGCGACGGCCCAGATGGCGGCCGAGCTGCCGTGGTTCTCCACCCTGAGCGCCCAGCACCGCTCGTGGGTGGGGCTCATCGTCCAGGCCGGCATCCGCGGCTTCGTCGACTGGTACGACGCCGAGTCACGTGGGGCTGACGAGCCCCAGGCCAACGCGGGCACCCTGGCCTCCTCGGTGTTCGGAGCCGCGCCGCGCGAGCTGACCGGGGTGATCACGCTCCAGCAGACGGTCGAGCTGGTCCGGCTGAGCATCGCCGTGGTCGAGGCCAACATCGACGACCTCGTCGATCCCGACGACGTGGGCGACGTGCGCAGTGCTGCGCTGCGCTACGCCCGCGAGGTCGCGTTCGCGACGGCGGAGGTCTACGCCCGTGCTGCGGAGTCACGAGGCGCCTGGGACGCTCGGCTCGAGGCGCTCGTGGTGGACTCGGTGGTGCGCGCAGAGGCCGACGAGACGGTGCTCTCGCGCGCCAGCGCCCTGGGGTGGGGTGCCCACGGCGACGTGGCGGTCGTGCTGGGGGCGGTTCCCCCGCACCGCAGCGAGGTCGACGTCTTCGCGGCCGTACGACGCTCGGCCCACGAGGCAGGCATGGACGCGCTGTGCGCGACGGCCGGTGACCGTCTCGTCGTGGTGCTCGGTGGGGTGAGCGAACCCCACAAGGCCGCCGGCCACGTGGTCGAGCACTTCGGTGACGGTCCGGTCGTGGTCGGGCCGGTGACCGCTGACCTGAGCCACGCCCACGCGTCGGCGCGCGACGCCCTCTCCGCCCATCGCGCCGCCCTGGGGTGGCCGGAGGCCCCGCGTCCTGTCGGCAGCCTCGAGCTTCTGCCCGAGCGCGCTCTGTCCGGCGACGGCCACGCCCGACGTCATCTCGTCGACGAGGTCTACCTGCCGCTGGTCGGTGCACGCGGGACGCTGCTGGAGACGCTGACGGCCTGGCTTGCGCACGGCGCCTCGATCGAGGGCACCGCACGCGCTCTCTTCGTCCATCCCAACACCGTGCGCTACCGCCTGCGCCAGATCGAGGAGCTCACCGGGTGGTCCCCCACCAAGCCGCGTGACGCCCTCATCCTGCAGATCGCCGTGATCCTCGGGCGCCAGTCCGGACGAACGCCCCGCGACTGATTCTTGTAGGAACCCTACAGAGTTTCGGGTGCGTGTTTCGTTCGCCTCAGACGTCCGCCCCGGGTGTCGAACCCGGCAGAGTGGACCTGTGCTCGTCATCGTCGCCCCCGGACAGGGGGCCCAGACTCCAGGGTTCTTGACCCCATGGCTCGAGGACCCCCGGTTCGCCGCTCGGTTCGACTGGCTGGCGACCGTGGCGGGGCTAGACCTGGCCCACTACGGCACGCAGGCCGACGAGGCCACCATCCGCGACACCAGGATCGCCCAGCCGCTCCTCGTCGCGACCGGTCTGGTGGCCGCCCTCGATCTCTTCCCCCATCCGGCTGACGCCTTCGCCCGCATCGGCGCCGTCGCCGGTCACAGCGTCGGCGAGCTCACGGCCGCAGCGGGCGCCCGTGCGATCACCGCGGAGCAGGCGATGGTGCTCGTCCGCGAGCGCGGCGCCGCCATGGCCAGGGCCGCGGAGTCGACCCCCACGGGGATGACGGCCGTCCTGGGGGGTGACCGGGACGACGTTCTCGCCACGCTCGAGCGACACGGACTGACCGCCGCCAACGACAACGGACCGGGACAGGTCGTCGCGGCCGGCACCACCGCCCAGCTCGAGGCGCTGGCCGCCGACCCTCCTGCCAAGGCACGCCTGGTCCCGCTCAGCGTGGCGGGCGCGTTCCACACCTCCCACATGGCACCGGCCGTCGACCGGCTCAAGACGCTCGCGCTCTCGGTGTCGACCCACGACCCCCGCACCCCGGTGATCTCCAACCGCGACGGTCAGGTCGTGCACGACGGACGCGACGTCGTCCGCCGCATCGTCGGGCAGGTCTCCACCCCGGTTCGCTGGGACCTGTGCCTGGAGACCATGAGCGACCTGGGCGTCACCGGCATCATCGAGATGCCTCCGGCCGGCACCCTCACCGGCATCGCCCGGCGCGCCCTGAAGGGCGTGGAGACGTTCGCCCTGAAGACCCCCGACCAGCTCGACGACGCCCGGGCGTTCGCCGACAAGCACGGCGAGGCCTCCCTCATCGAGACCTCGCCCACGTGGCGGATGGTGGTCTCTCCGGCCAAGGGCACCTTCCACCTCGACCCGGCCGCCGCCGGAGCACTCGACCTGGCGCCCGACTCCGCCCTCGGCGAGGTCGCCAGCCTCCGAGACCGCACCACGGTCACCGCCGCCCATGGCGGCCAGGTGGTGGAGTGGCTCGTCGAGGACGGCGACCTCGTCTCCCCCGGCCAGCCGCTGCTGCGGCTCCACCCTCGGGCAGGCAGCTGATGGCCGCCCTGCTCCCCTCGACCGGTGCCGCCCACGCCGCCCTCCTCGGCGTGGGCGCCCACCGGCCCTCACGGGTCGTCCCCAACTCCGAGATCGTCGACGCCATCGACTCCAGCGACGAGTGGATCCAGCAGCGTTCGGGCATCAAGGAGCGGCGATTCGCCGAGGACCACGAGACGGTCCAGATGATGAGCGTGGCTGCGTCGCGTGCCGCGCTGGAGCGCGCCGGCATCGAGGCCGCCCAGATCGACTGCGTCGTCGTCGCCACCGTGAGCCACCTGCTCCAGACGCCCGCCATCGCCCCTGCCATCGCGAGCGAGCTGGGGACCGACCACGCCGCGGCCTTCGACATCTCCGCCGCGTGCGCGGGCTTCTGCCACGGCGTCGCACTGGGCTCCGACCTGGTCCGCGCGGGTAGCGCCACCCACGTGCTGGTCATCGGGGTCGAGCGGCTGTCCGACATCACCGACAGCCATGACCGGGGAACGGCCTTCATCTTCGCCGACGGTGCCGGCGCTGCCGTGGTCGGTCCGAGCGACACCCCTGGCATCGGCCCGGTCGTGTGGGGCTCCGACGGCGAGCAGTACGACCTCATCCGTCAGCGTGAGGACTGGCGCGATGTCGTCGGCACTCCCGAGGCGCCCGGGTCCGGCCTCATGCCCCACCTGTCGATGCAGGGCAACCAGGTGTTCCGCTGGGCCGCCTTCGAGATGGGCAAGATCGCCCAGGAGGCCCTCGACCGGGCCGGGCTGTCCATCGACGACCTCGACGTGTTCGTCCCCCACCAGGCCAACATGCGCATCATCGACGCGATGGCTCGATCCATGAAGCTACCGAGCCACGTCCGAATCGCTCGGGACATCGCAGAGTCGGGCAACACCTCGGCCGCGTCCGTGCCGATGGCGCTCGAGCGCATGATCGCCGAGGGCGAGGCCCGCAGCGGCGACACGGCGCTCCTGGTCGCGTTCGGGGCCGGGCTCGCCTACGCCGCCCAGGTCGTCGTGGTCCCCTGACCGACCTGTTCACAGTTCACCCGCAACACCCACCACAGAAGGGAAGGCCCATGGCCACCACCGAAGAGATCCGCTCCGACCTCGCCGACATCGTCAACGAGGTCGCCGGCGTCGACGCCGACGACGTCCAGCTGGACAAGTCCTTCGTCGACGACCTCGACGTCGACTCGCTCTCCATGGTCGAGGTCGTCGTGGCCGCCGAGGAGAAGTTCGGCGTGACGATCCCCGACGACGAGGTCAAGAACCTCAAGACCGTCGGCGACGCCGTGGCCTACATCGAGCGGGCTCAGGGCTGACATGGCTCCCACCCGTGTCGTGGTCACCGGCCTCGGTACGACGTCCCCGGTCGGCGGTGATGCGCCGTCGACCTGGCAGGCGCTGCTCGCCGGGACCTCGGGCGTTCGCCGACTCGAGGAGGAGTGGGCCGAGCAGATCCCGGTCCAGATCGCTGCGCGGGTGGCCGTGGAGCCGGCAGAGGTCCTGGACCGGGTGAAGGCCCGTCGCATGGACCGGTCGACCCAGTTCGCCATGGTGGCCGCCCAGGAGGCGTGGGCGGACGCTGCACTCGGCGAGGGGCAGGTCGACCCCGAGCGGCTGGCTGTGTCCCTGGCCTCGGGCATCGGCGGTGTCACGACGCTGCTGGCCAACCACGACGCGCTCAAGGAGAAGGGCGCCCGGCGTGTCTCGCCGCTGGCGGTGCCCATGCTCATGCCGAACGCTCCGGCGGCGAACGTCTCGCTCGCCTACGGTGCCAGGGCCGCCGTCCACGCACCGACGTCCGCGTGCGCGTCGGGCAACGAGGCCATCTCGATGGCGCTGGACCTGATCCGCCTGGGCCGCGCAGACGTCGTGCTCGCCGGGGGCACCGAGGCTGCGATCCACCCGCTGCCGATGGCCGCGTTCGCCCAGATGATGGCGCTCTCGAAGAGCGGCAGCGGAGACGACACCACCGACCCCACCGCCGTGTCGCGTCCCTGGGACACCGCGCGCGACGGCTTCGTGCTCGGCGAGGGCGGCGCAGTTCTCGTGCTGGAGTCCGAGGAGCACGCCCGGGCGCGTGGTGCCAAGGTCTACGCCACCGTCCTCGGCGCAGGCATCAGCAACGACGCCCACGACATCGCCCAGCCCGACCCGCAGGGTCGTGGTGGCACCCGTGCCATCCGCATGGCCCTCCGCGAGGGCGACGTCGACCCGGCCACCGTGGTCCACGTCAACGCCCACGCCACCTCGACCCCTCAGGGCGACATCGCCGAGGGCCTGATGCTGCACGCGGTGCTCGGCGAGCACGTCGACCGGTGCGTCGTGACCAGCACCAAGTCCATGACCGGCCACCTGCTGGGCGGGGCGGGCGCGCTCGAGGCGGTGGCGACCGTCATGGCGCTCCACGACCGGGTGAGCCCGCCCACGATCAACCTCGACAACCTGGACCCGGCAGTCGAGCTGGACATCGCCACGACCGCACGCGACCTCCCCTCGGGCGACATCGTCGCGCTCAACAACTCCTTCGGCTTCGGTGGCGCCAACGTCGCGGTCGCCTTCGGGAGCGCCTGATGAGCGCCACCGCCGCTACGCCGCACGCACGTCCTGCGAAGCTGCCTCGGGAGCAGGACCCCCGTCATCCCGTGCTCCGTCTCACCGCCCTCTTCGACGAGGGCACCATGGAGCTCATCTCCCCCGACGACGACTCGGGCATGCTCGCCGCCGTCGGACGGGTGGACGGCACAGCCGCGGTCGCGTTCTGCAGCGACGCCACCGTGATGGGCGGAGCGATGGGTGACCTCGGGTGCCGCGTCGTGGTGGATGCCTATCACCGCGCCATCACCGAGGGCGTGCCCATCATCGGCCTGTGGCACTCCGGCGGAGCCAGGCTCGCGGAGGGAGTCCTGTCGCTGCACGCGGTGGGACGGATCTTCCACGTCATGACGCAAGCCTCGGGGGTCGTGCCCCAGGTCTCGGTCGTCCTCGGACCCGCCGCCGGTGGCGCTGCCTACGGGCCTGCGCTAACCGACGTCGTGATCCTGGGTCCCGAGGGGCGCATCTTCGTGACCGGTCCGGACGTGGTGCGCTCGGTGACCGGCGAGGACGTCGACATGCTCCGCCTCGGCGGGCCCGAGCCGCACGGTCGTCGTTCAGGCGTGGTCCACATCCTCACCGACTCCGAGGCCGAGGCCCTCGACCGCGCCCGAGCCGTCACGGCGCTCCTGGGCGCCCAGGGCAGCCTCGAGGCCGCCCAGGTCGAGGACTCCGACCTGGAGGCACTGCTTCCCGAGTCCAAGAAGCGGGCCTACGACGTGCACCCGCTCGTGGCAGGACTGCTCGACCCGGACACCATGCAGGAGCTCCACGCGCGATGGGCTCCCAACATCGTCACGGCCCTGGGCCGTTTCGGTGGGCGGACGGTCGGCGTCGTGGCCAACAACCCCTTGCGACTCGGCGGCTGCCTGGACTCCGCCTCCGCGGAGAAGGCCTCCAGGTTCGTCCGGATGTGCGACGCGTTCGGGGTGCCCCTGATCGTGCTCGTCGACGTGCCGGGATATCTCCCGGGCGTGGGTCAGGAGTGGGACGGCGTCGTACGCCGCGGGGCCAAACTGCTGCACGCCTTCGGCGAGTGCGTGGTCCCCAGGGTCACCCTCGTCACCCGCAAGACCTACGGCGGGGCCTACATCGCCATGAACGCGCGCTCTCTCGGGGCCACGCGCGTCTTCGCCTGGCCCGGCGCCGAGGTGGCGGTCATGGGGGCCGTGGCCGCCATTCGGATCCTCCACCGTCGCAAGCTGCTGGAGGTCTCCCCCGAGATCCGGCCACAGGTCGAGGCGGAGCTGGCCGCTGAGCACGAGCAGATCGCCGGCGGCGTCGACAAGGCCGTCGAGATCGGCGTGGTCGACGAGGTGGTCCCACCCGCGCGCACGCGTTCGGCGATCGCCGCGGCGATCAGGCAGGAGATCGACACCGTCGGCGTACGACGGGGTCGGCACGGCAACATCCCGCTCTGAGCGCTGGTCAGACCACCTGGTGGAGCCAGCGGACCGGTGCACCCTCGCCGGCGTGCCGGAACGTCTCCAGCTCGTCGTCCCAGGGCTTGCCGAGCAGCTTGTCGATCTCGAGGAGCAGCGTCGTGTCGCCTAGGGCGGCCTTGACGACTGCCGCCTTCAGACGGTCCTCGGGGATGAGGATGTCGCCGTGCAGGCCGGTGACGGCGTGGAAGACCCCCAGGTCGGGCGTGCATGAGTACCTGCTGCCCTCGGAGGAAGGGGTCGGCTCCTCGGTGATCTCGAACCGCAGGTGGTTCCAGCCGCGCAGGGCTGAGGCAACCGCGGCGGCGGTCCCCGCGGAGCCCGTCCACGACAGCTCGGCCCGGTAGGTGCCCGGCTGAGCCGGCTGGGGCGTCCAGTCGAGCGAGACGGCAACGCCGAGGACTCCCCCCACGGCCCACTCGATGTGTGGGCAGAGCGCAGAGGGAGTTGAGTGCACGTAGAGAATGCCCCGCGTCCCCGGACCGTCCGGGCGGGTGGCAGTGCGTGTGGTCACCGTGGCCTCCTTGGGTTCAGACGCTCCAGATGCGCCTTCCCCAGCCATCTGTCTGTCGGACCCCAGGAGGTCGAGTGACACCTATGTGATTATTTCGACCCATTGTTGCCGATGAGGCCGCTGAACGCCAGTGTTTCGACCATTGCCGCTCGACGTGGCGCCAGCGGTCAGCCCAGGCGACGCTCGATCTGCTCGGCGCGCTCGGCGGCGTCCGTGATCTGGTCGCTGTCCACCGCGTGCGTGCGGTGGAACCACGCAAGCGCGTCGGTCTCACGGCCGGCTGCCTCGAGGGTGTCGGCATAGGCGTAGCGAAGCCTGACCACCCAGGCCGCCCTGCTCTTGGACGTGAGGGGGGCGAGCTCGAGGGTGCGCAGCGCCGCATCCAGCTGCCCCATGTCGCGCCGGGCTCCGGACTCCACGAGCGTCATCTCCGCCTTCGCCTCGGCGGCGAAGTTGCTCACCGACGGACTCTTGGCGAGCTTGATCGCCTGCTCAGGGTTGCCGAGCGCTCGATGGCAGTCGGCCATGATGGGCAGGTAGTCGGTCGCACCGTTCATGCGCTTGGCTGCGCGGAGCTCAGCGAGCGCCTCCGCGTAGTGGCCGGCCGCATAGGCGGCCTCACCGCTCGCCTCGCGTACGACAGCAAGGCGCGGCGCGCGCGCACGGGCAGCGAGCGTGTGCTGGTAGGCGGTCTCGGGGTCCTCGTCGATGAGCATCCCCGCCGCGGCCAGGTGACGAGCCACCCTCGCGGCGAGCTTCTCAGGGAGTCCCTTCAGCTGGGCAGCGATGCTGCGGTCCAGCTCGCGACCGGTGATCTCCTCCGGCAGGTCGGGACCGTCGTACGCCGCCTGCTCGGCAGAGCGGGGGCCACGATCCTCGCCGCTGCGAGCCCGGAAGTCCCCCCGTCGCGCGCCTGGAGCGGCCTTGGAGTCCCGGCCGCCACCCCTGGAGCCACCTCGTTCTTCACGAGAGCCGCGGCCCGCCGGCTTCGCACCTCGACCACCTGCATCCCCGCCTCGTCCGGCGCCGCCTCGTCCGGCGCTGCCACCTCGCGACGCGCGCTGTCCACGACGATCCTCGGGCACGACGGACTCCTTCTTCAGATTCAAATGCTTCGGCTCGGCCACTTTACCCGTACCACCGGCGCGGGAGACGGCCCAGAAATGACGCAGAGGCCACCAGATGACTGGTGGCCTCTGCCAAGTTATGTCCGGCGGCGTCCTACTCTCCCACAACCTCTCGGTTGCAGTACCATCGGCGCTGAAAGGCTTAACTTCCGGGTTCGGTATGGGACCGGGTGTTTCCCTTTCGCTATGGCCGCCGTAACTTTGTCAACCCTTCACACACATGGTGGGTGTGTTGGTTGGGAACTGCGTAGTGGACGCGGGCGTGCATGACTGTGGTGTTGCTTGGGTGTGTCTGGGCTTGTTTGGTGGTGTTGTGTACGTGGTTGGGACAAGCCCTCGGCCTATTAGTACCGGTCGGCTTGGCATTGCTGCTGTACACCTCCGGCCTATCAACCCCATGTTCTGTGGGGGGCCTTACCCAGCTACCTGGTGGGAAACCTCATCTTGAAACGTGCTTCCCGCTTAGATGCATTCAGCGGTTATCACTTCCGAACGTAGCCAACCAGCCGTGCCCCTGGCGGGACAACTGGCACACCAGAGGTTCGTCCATCCCGGTCCTCTCGTACTAGGGACAGCCTTTCTCAAGTTTCCTGCGCGCGCGGCGGATAGGGACCGAACTGTCTCACGACGTTCTAAACCCAGCTCGCGTGCCGCTTTAATGGGCGAACAGCCCAACCCTTGGGACCTACTCCAGCCCCAGGATGCGACGAGCCGACATCGAGGTGCCAAACCATCCCGTCGATATGGACTCTTGGGGAAGATCAGCCTGTTATCCCCGGGGTACCTTTTATCCGTTGAGCGACCACGCTTCCACATGCCGTGGCCGGATCACTAGTTCCGACTTTCGTCCCTGCTCGACATGTCTGTCTCACAGTCAAGCTCCCTTGTGCACTTACACTCAACACCTGATTGCCAACCAGGCTGAGGGAACCTTTGAGCGCCTCCGTTACATTTTAGGAGGCAACCGCCCCAGTTAAACTACCCATCAGGCACTGTCCCTGATCCGGATAACGGACCTAGGTTAGACATCTAGTACGACCAGAGTGGTATTTCAACGTTGACTCCACCCCAACTGGCGTCGGGGTTTCACAGTCTCCCACCTATCCTACACAAGCCGAACCAAACACCAATACCAAACTATAGTAAAGGTCCCGGGGTCTTTCCGTCCTGCCGCGCGTAACGAGCATCTTTACTCGTAGTGCAATTTCGCCGAGTCCATGGTTGAGACAGCGCCCAAGTCGTTACTCCATTCGTGCAGGTCGGAACTTACCCGACAAGGAATTTCGCTACCTTAGGATGGTTATAGTTACCACCGCCGTTTACTGGGGCTTAAATTCTGAGCTTCGACTTGCGTCTAACCCGTCCTCTTAACCTTCCAGCACCGGGCAGGAGTCAGTCCGTATACATCGTCTTACAACTTCGCACGGACCTGTGTTTTTAGTAAACAGTCGCTTGGGCCTGGTCTCTGCGGCCCTTCACGCTTCCCCCAGCAAGTGGGTTCACGATCCGGGCCCCCCTTCTCCCGAAGTTACGGGGGCATTTTGCCGAGTTCCTTAACCATGGTTGTCTCGATCGCCTTGGTATTCTCTACCTGATCACCTGAGTCGGTTTGGGGTACGGGCGGCGCATAGCTCGCTAGAGGTTTTTCTCGACAGCATAGGATCACCCACTTCGCCACTAATGGCTCCGTGTCACATCTCAGACATATGAGGCCCGGATTTGCCTGGACCTCGTCCTACCTGCTTACCCGTGGACAACCATCGCCACGGCTGGGCTACCTTCCTGCGTCACCCCATCGCTTGACTACTACCAGCTCGGGTCCCACGCTCCACACACCAGCCTCGCCCCGAAGGGTCCGGTCCGCTGCGCTTCGGGTGGTTAGCATCACCAGGTTCGTCATGGGCGCTACTTTGCCGGTACGGGAATATCAACCCGTTGTCCATCGACTACGCCTGTCGGCCTCGCCTTAGGTCCCGACTTACCCAGGGCAGATTAGCTTGACCCTGGAACCCTTGATCATTCGGCGGAAGAGTTTCTCACTCTTCATTCGCTACTCATGCCTGCATTCTCACTCGTGTGGCCTCCACGCCTGGATCACTCCGACGCTTCACTGCCCACACGACGCTCCCCTACCCATCCAGAGCACTGAACACCGATCAAGTCGATGCTGATGTATATCTCTGAATGCCATAGCTTCGGCGGATGACTTGAGCCCCGCTACATTGTCGGCGCGGAATCACTTGACCAGTGAGCTATTACGCACTCTTTCAAGGGTGGCTGCTTCCAAGCCAACCTCCTGGTTGTCAATGCGACTCCACATCCTTTTCCACTTAGTCACCGCTTAGGGGCCTTAGCTGATGGTCTGGGCTGTTTCCCTCTCGACTACGGAGCTTATCCCCCGCAGTCTCACTGCTGCGCTCTCACTTACCGGCATTCGGAGTTTGGCTAACGTCAGTAACCTTGTAGGGCCCATTAGCTATCCAGTGCTCTACCTCCGGCAAGAAACACGCAACGCTGCACCTAAATGCATTTCGGGGAGAACCAGCTATCACGAAGTTTGATTGGCCTTTCACCCCTATCCACAGGTCATCCCCTCAGTTTTCAACCTAAGTGGGTTCGGTCCTCCACGTCGTCTTACCGACGCTTCAACCTGCCCATGGATAGATCACTTCGCTTCGGGTCTTGAGCGCGCTACTGAATCGCCCTATTCGGACTCGCTTTCGCTACGGCTTCCCCACACGGGTTAACCTCGCAACACACCGCAAACTCGCAGGCTCATTCTTCAAAAGGCACGCCGTCACCCACCACAAGGGCAAGCTCCGACGGATTGTAGGCACACGGTTTCAGGTACTATTTCACTCCCCGCCAGGGGTACTTTTCACCTTTCCCTCACGGTACTTGTCCGCTATCGGTCATCAAGGAGTATTTAGGCTTAACGGGTGGTCCCGCCAGATTCACACGGAATTTCAGGGGTTCCGTGTTACTTGGGAACACGCTCCAGAGCCAGTGGCATACATCTACGGGGCTATCACCCGCTACGGCGCGGCTTTCCAACCGGCTTCGACTTCCCCACTGGTTTCTTACTCTGCACCAGTCCGGCAGAACTGGTCGAACGGTCCCACAACCCCACAACTGCAACCCCTGCCGGGTATCACACAGCCGCGGTTTAGCCTCTTCCGATTTCGCTCGCCACTACTCTCGGAATCACTGTTGTTTTCTCTTCCTGTCGGTACTGAGATGTTTCACTTCCCGACGTTCCCTCCACACACCCTATGTGTTCAGGTGCGGGTAACACGACATGACTCGTGCTGGGTTTCCCCATTCGGACACCCCCGGATCACAGCTCGGTTGCCAACTCCCCAGGGCTTATCGCAGGCTCCAACGTCCTTCATCGGCTCTTGATGCCAAGGCATCCACCATGTGCCCTTCATAGCTTGTCTCAACAACGTCACAACAACACAAACATGCAACGCCACAAGACAACACCACAAGAACAACAAAACAATCATGCACAACCACACCCCCAACAAAAAAAGTCGGGGGCATGAATTAAATGCTCGCGTCCACTATGCAGATCTCAAACAACAACCCCACCAACCCCCACCCCCAACCAACCGGTCGCGGAGCAGACAAAGGAGGAGACAACCAGAGAAACCAACCCCCACCACCCCCCAATTCAGCAGGAGACGATGCGGAGCCTGATCCCTCAGGACCCAACAGTGTGTCCGAACAGCCACCACCCACCAACAGACCCCAGGTTCCACACCCACACCCCACACCAACCCCAAAGGGCCGGCACGAGACACGAGCAGTACTGAGGGACCCACCCGCAGGCAGCGACCCAATCATCGACGATTCCACTAGTGAACACCACCATGCGCCCACCCACACTCGGGGCAGGTCGGGGCGTGTGCTCCTTAGAAAGGAGGTGATCCAGCCGCACCTTCCGGTACGGCTACCTTGTTACGACTTCGTCCCAATCGCCAGCCCCACCTTCGACAGCTCCCTCCACAAGGGTTGGGCCACCGGCTTCGGGTGTTGCCGACTTTCGTGACGTGACGGGCGGTGTGTACAAGGCCCGGGAACGTATTCACCGCAGCGTTGCTGATCTGCGATTACTAGCGACTCCGACTTCATGGGGTCGAGTTGCAGACCCCAATCCGAACTGAGACCGGCTTTTTGGGATTCGCTCCCCCTTACGGGATCGCAGCCCTTTGTACCGGCCATTGTAGCATGCGTGAAGCCCTGGACATAAGGGGCATGATGACTTGACGTCATCCCCACCTTCCTCCGAGTTGACCCCGGCAGTCTCCTATGAGTCCCCACCATAACGTGCTGGCAACATAGAACGAGGGTTGCGCTCGTTGCGGGACTTAACCCAACATCTCACGACACGAGCTGACGACAGCCATGCACCACCTGTACACCGACAAAAAGGGGCCACATCTCTGCAGCTTTCCGGTGTATGTCAAACCCAGGTAAGGTTCTTCGCGTTGCATCGAATTAATCCGCATGCTCCGCCGCTTGTGCGGGCCCCCGTCAATTCCTTTGAGTTTTAGCCTTGCGGCCGTACTCCCCAGGCGGGGCGCTTAATGCGTTAGCTGCGGCACGGAACCCATGGAATAGGTCCCACACCTAGCGCCCAACGTTTACGGTGTGGACTACCAGGGTATCTAATCCTGTTCGCTCCCCACACTTTCGCTCCTCAGCGTCAGGTAATGCCCAGAGAACCGCCTTCGCCACCGGTGTTCCTCCTGATATCTGCGCATTTCACCGCTACACCAGGAATTCCGTTCTCCCCTGCATACCTCTAGTCTGCCCGTATCGAAAGCAAGCCACATGTTAAGCATGAGGTTTTCACTCCCGACGCGACAAACCGCCTACGAGCCCTTTACGCCCAATAATTCCGGACAACGCTCGCACCCTACGTATTACCGCGGCTGCTGGCACGTAGTTGGCCGGTGCTTCTTTAGTAGGTACCGTCACTTGCGCTTCGTCCCTACCGAAAGAGGTTTACAACCCGAAGGCCGTCATCCCTCACGCGGCGTTGCTGGATCAGGCTTCCGCCCATTGTCCAATATTCCCCACTGCTGCCTCCCGTAGGAGTCTGGGCCGTGTCTCAGTCCCAGTGTGACCGGTCACCCTCTCAGGCCGGTTACCCGTCGAAGCCATGGTGAGCCATTACCTCACCATCAAGCTGATAGGCCGCGAGCACATCCCCCACCGAAAAAACTTTCCACACACAACCATGCGACCATGTGTCATATCCGGTATTAATCACCGTTTCCGGTGGCTATCCCGAAGTGGGGGGCAGATTACTCACGTGTTACTCACCCGTTCGCCGCTCGAGTACCACCGAAGTGGCCTTTCCGCTCGACTTGCATGTGTTAAGCACGCCGCCAGCGTTCGTCCTGAGCCAGGATCAAACTCTCCATCGAAAAACAAACCCCCACACAACCCCAAAGAGCCATGCAGAGAAAAAGAGAGCCACATCCCCTGACAAAAAACAAAACTGACAAAAAAGCCAGAATCATTGTCAAAGAAACCATCAACAACCAGCCACCAAAAAGACGACCAGAAGTCAACGGGGCAAAACAAACTAATTCGTCGACTATCAAACACACTGTTGAGTTCTCAAGAATCAGACACACCCACGACACACACCACAAAGCGCGATCACGCGGAGCAACTGGTCAAACTTATCGGGCAGTGATTCCGTGGAGCAAATCCGCGGCCTTTCGCCCTGCCGGCTGGACACACCCGAAGGCTTTTGTCCTGCCGATCGTCTGCCTGGGGCCGGGAGCCCGACCAGACCGGTCTTGCTCCCCGCCGCTCCCTGGCGACGAGGTGAAACATTAGACGCCTCTGGATCTTCGCGCAAATCGAAAGCGTGTGACGGCGAGCACAGCACTGTTTGCGCAGGTCAGCGCGCTGTGTGGGGCCCTTGGGACTCCTGGGGCACCCGCCCTCCGCTCACTTGGACGCCGGCGAAGCTCTTCTTCCCCCGCCGTAGAACGAGCCAGCCGCCGGCGAGGATGTCGTCCTCCCCGGGGACGCGCTCAGCATCCGCGACCCGTTCGTTGTTGAGGTAGGCACCGCCCTCGGAGACCGTCCTGCGTGCATCCCCCTTGCTCTTCACCAGCCCCGTCTCGACCAAGAGGTCGACCAGGGACGGCATCTGGTCACGGTCGACCTGGATGCTGCCCGCCTCGGAGAGGGCCGCACCCAAGGTCGCGCCGTTGAGGGTGGCCAGGTCGCCGCCGCCAAACAGCGCTGCAGCAGCCGCCTTGGCGTGCTCGACCTCCTCCTCGCCGTGCACGAGGGCTGTGACCTCGTCGGCGAGGCGCTTCTGCCCCGCGCGGAGGTAGGGCTTCTCCGCGGTCTCGGCCTCGAGCTCCAGGATCTCCTCGCGCGTGAGGAAGGTGAAGATGCGGAGGAGCTCACCCACCTTCTCGTCCTCCACGTTGAGCCAGAACTGGTGGAAGGCGTAGGGCGACATCATCGCCGGGTCGAGCCACAGCGCACCGCCCTCGGTCTTGCCGTACTTGGTGCCGTCGGACTTGGTCAGCAGGGGCGTCGCGAAGGCGTGGACGTGGCCACCGTGGGCTCGTCGGACGAGCTCGGCCCCAGCCGTGAGGTTGCCCCACTGGTCGGAGCCGCCGAACTGCAAGGTCACACCGTGCTGGCGGTGCAGCTCGAGGAAGTCGAGGGACTGGAGCAGGACGTAGGAGAACTCCGTGTAGGAGATGCCGTCCTCGAGTCGGCGCGCGACGACATCGCGCGCCAACATGCGGTTCACCGGGAAGTGCTTGCCGATGTCGCGCAGGAAGTCGATCACCGACAGCGACGCGGTCCAGTCGTAGTTGTCGACCATGGTCGCGGCATGGTCACCCTCGAAGGAGAGGAAGGGCTCGATCTGGGCACGCACGCGCTGGACCCAGTCCTTGACGGTGGCCAGGGTGTTCAGCGACCGCTCCCCCGACTCCTTGGGGTCGCCGATCATCCCGGTGGCCCCGCCCACCAGGGCGAACGGGGTGTGCCCCGCGAGCTGGAGG
This sequence comes from Nocardioides seonyuensis, assembly GCF_004683965.1. NCBI lineage: Bacteria > Bacillati > Actinomycetota > Actinomycetes > Propionibacteriales > Nocardioidaceae > Nocardioides > Nocardioides seonyuensis. The sequence continues at coordinate 3,098,223 of NZ_CP038436.1, read as the reverse complement.
CGCTTGGCCGTGAGCACCTGGACGAGGTGTCCCATGTGCAGGCTGGGCGCGGTGGGGTCGAACCCCACGTAGAACTTCACGCTCCCCTCGTCCAGCGCAGCGCGGAGCGCGTCGCGATCGGTGGAGTGGGCGATCAGGCCGCGCCATTCCAGCTCGTCGAGGACATTGGGGGTCGTCACGTGGGTTCCTTCCGCAAAGGGCGGTGTTGGTCTCGTGTGATTAGCCTAGGGCGCGTGATCAGGAAGAACTGCACGTGATCGCGGGCAGGTACTCCCTCGAGCGGGAGATCGGCCGCGGTGGGTCCGCGACGGTCCACCTCGCCCGCGACGAGGTGCTCGGCCGGCAGGTCGCGCTGAAGCGCATCGGCGTCATGCCGGGGGCAGACACCCCCGAGCTGGCACGCGCGGAGCGTGAGGCCAGGCTGGCGGCATCGCTGAACCACCCTCACGTGGTGTCCATCTTCGACCTCGTCATGGAGGACGACGCCCACTGGCTCGTCATGGAGTACGTCGACGGGCGGACCTTGTCCGACCTGGTGCGGGCCGAGGGACCACTCGACAGCCGGGAGGCCGCCCGCGTCCTCTCCCAGGCGGCCGACGCACTGGCGGACGCGCACGCCGCCGGGATCGTCCACCGGGACGTGAAGCCGAGCAACATCCTGATGACCGACGAGCTCGAGGCGAAGCTGGGTGACTTCGGCATCGCGCGCGCCGACCAGGACGCGGCGCTCACCCGGACCGGGCTCGTCACCGGGTCCCCCGCCTACCTGGCACCCGAGGTCGCCTCCGGCGCGACGGCGTCGTCCGCGAGCGACGTGTGGTCGCTGGGCGCGACCCTCTTCCACGCCGTCGAGGGGCGGCCGCCGTACGACACGACGGACAACCTCATGGGCGCGCTGTTCGCGATCGTCAACGAGGACCCTCCGCGGCTGCCCGCAGGCCACCCGCTCGCAGGCCTGCTCGCCGTGACGATGGAGAAGGACCCGGCGCGCCGGTGGCCGATGCACCGGGTCCGCGACGACCTGCGTCGAGTCGCATCCGGCATGACGTCGACGGCACCCACCGAGGCCACCTCGGTCCTCACCCCGACGCCCAACCCCACTCGGGGGACGCCCACCCTTCCCGCCACGACTGTCCGAGGAGGGGCGCGGTTCCCCACCGGGTGGCTGGTGGTGGCGGCAGCGGTGCTCCTGGTCGGCGTACTGACGTGGTGGATGTGGCCCGGCGACGACGGCCGCCCCGAAGCGCAACCGCCTGGCGACACCCAGGCCTCGGCCAGCACCACCGACAACCCCCAGACCGAGCCGGCCGCCGAGACGTCCGAGCGGACCCGTCAGGAGATGGCCGCGTTCGTCACGGAGTACCTCGACACCGTGACCTCGGACCCCAGGACGGCCTTCGAACAGCTCACGCCGGAGTTCCAGGAGGCGAGCAACGGGTTCGGCGGCTACAACGGTTGGTGGCGGACGGTGGAGTCGGCGTCGGTGAGCAGGATCGTCCCCAACGCCGACAACCTCACCGTCAGCTACACCGTCGACTACGTGATGAAGAACGGAAGTCGCTCGACAGAGCAGGTGATCCTCCAGCTCGAGCGCCAGGACGACCGCTACCTCATCGCGGGCGAGGCCTGAGGCCCCGCGCTTCAGCCCTGACGGGTGAACTGCAGTCGCCACAGCTCCGGGCCGCGCTCGACGTAGTCGACCGCGAAGGCGCCGGGGGCGCGCTGCTCGAGCTGGGCGAGCAAGGGCAGCGGGTCGTGGTTGGCCGTCAGGAGCAGACCGGACCCCGGCCGCAGTCCCTCGAGGGCACCGAAGATGGTCGCGTGCCGGATGGCGTGCGGGATCGTGCGTGTGTCGAGCTCGGGGAGCCCCTCCTCGTCATGCCCACCGCACGCGCACTGGTGCCCGCCACCGGCCCCCGCGACGGCCGGCTCGTCGTGGGCCTCGTGCCCCCCGAGCAGCTCGTGCATGCCGTCGAGCATCTCGGCGACGGAGTACTTCGGCGAGGCGACGAGGGTCGGGATGAGCTGGTCGTTCTCCTTGGCGAGGTGACTGTCGAAGACGGTCTCGAGCGCCTGCGCGAACGCAGCGGCGGCGACCGGGCTCGTGGCCGTGTCGAGGTCGGCGACCAGGCGGTGGATCAGCACGTGCTCGGCGAGCATCGCCTCCACCAGCAGCCGGGCCTCGGGGATCTCGGCCGCTGCTGGGTAGAGCGTGCGCTCCTCCGCCTCGGCGTGGGGAACCAGCTCGTTGCGCAGCCACGCGAGCAGCTCGGCACGTGCCGCCTCGGCGCGGTCGGTGCCGGCGGCGCTGAGCAGCGCCGCGGTGAGGAGGTCGAGCCGACCGGCCATCTCCGCATGGTGCTGCTCGACCTTCTCGGCGGCTGCTGCGTCCGCGGCGGTGCTGGCGATGGTGACGGTGGACATGTGGTGCCTCCTCAGGCGAGTGGTGTGGGAATACCCTACAATCAACTCCGTGGAAATAAATGCCGGGGTCACTTCCGCCCAGTCGCGTGTGCTCGCCGTGCTGCGCGACGAGGCACGCCCCCTCACGCTCTCCGATCTCCAGGGCCGCACAGGACTCCACGCCAACACCCTGCGCGGGCACCTCGACGCGCTCGTGACCCAGGGGCACGCAAGCCGGGTGGCCGTACGACGTGGCGGTCGTGGCAGGCCGGCCTGGGGCTACCTCGCCCGACAGCCCGAGTACGAGTCCCTGGCGATCGCGCTGGCCGCAGGGCTGGAGAGCGAGCATGGTGCGGGACCGCACACGCTCGACCCGGCCGCAGCCAAGGGCGGACAGGCTTGGGGTGAGCGGCTCCGAGAGCAGCTCGGGCCCGTCGCCGAGCCTCGCGAGCGGGTCAGGCTGGCCCTCGAGCACACCGGCTTCTCGCCGCGGGTCGACGGTGATGACCTGACCCTGCACTCGTGCCCCCTGCTCGAGGCCGCGCGGACCCACCCGGCGGTCGTGTGCGCGGTCCACCTCGGGCTGATCGAGGGCGTGCTCGGCACCTCTGGGGCTGAGCTCCACCCACGACCCGAGACCCTCGGTTGCATGGTGAGGCTGCCGTGAGCACGCGGCGAGCCCCTGCTCCGCGCGCCCTGCTCGCGCTCCCCGCCGCGGTCGCGATGGTCGCGGGGGTGGATGCCGGGCTGACGCTCCTCGGCGTGTGGTCACCGGTCCCGTCCGGCCGCCTCGGAGAGGCGCACGGACTCCTGATGGTGCTCGGCTTCGTGGGCACCCTCATCGCGCTCGAGAGGGCGGTCGCGCTGCGCCGGCCCTGGGGCTATCTCTCCCCCACCCTGCTCGGCGCCGGTGCGCTTGCCCTCCTGGTCCCCGGCCTCGACCGGTGGGCCCCCACCCTGCTCGCCGGCGGAGCCTTGAGCCTGTGCGCCGTCTACGTGCCGTTGTGGAGGCGTCAGCGTGACGACGCGGTGCTGGTCTCGGCACTCGGCGCCGTCCTGGCTCTCGGGGCCACCCTGCTTGTGGCGGGAGGAGCCGACGTCGCCCTGACCCTCCCGTGGCTGGCGGGCTTCCTCATCCTGACCATCGGCGGGGAGCGCCTCGAGCTGGCGCGGTTGGCCATGCCCCCGTCGGCCGGACCGACGCTCGTCCTGTCCGCGATGGCGATCACCCTCGCCGTCCCGGCCGCGACCATGTGGCCGCGTGCCGGTGGGGCGGTCCTGGGTCTCGCCGTGCTGGCACTCGCGTGGTGGCTGGCGTCGTACGACGTCGCTCGACGCACCGTGCGCAGCACCGGGCTCCCCCGCTTCGCTGCCGCCTGCATGCTCGCCGGACAGGCATGGCTGGCGGTGGCCGGCGGGGTGTGGCTCGTGGTCGGCCACCCGGCGGACGGGCCGGCGTACGACGCCGTCGTCCACGCGGTGTTCCTCGGCTTCGCGATCTCGATGATCATGGCGCACGCCCCGTCGATCCTCCCTGCCGTCACGCGGGTGCCACTCCCCTACCGGAGCGCGATGTGGGTGCCGTGGCTGCTGCTCCAGAGCTCTCTGGTCCTGCGGCTGTGGGGCGGTGACGCGCTCGGCAGCGACCTCGCGCGCGAGGTCGGCGGCGCCGGCAACGCGGCTGCCCTGCTGCTGTTCTTCGCCGTGGCGATCTCGAGTGCGGCGCTCGGGCCGCCGAGGCCACCAGCCGTGCAGTCCCCACGAGAGAAGGAGGCCGCGCGATGACGCTGCTGGAGTCACCGACCGAGGTCCCCAGCAGGCAGCCCAGCGGCTCCGGGTCCCGCGGGTTCTGGCCCATGCGCGACCTGCCGGTCGTGGCATGGCTGCTCGCCGTGGTGGTCGTGGCGCTCATCCACCAGTGGGTGCCGGAGGCACGCTGGCTGATGCTGCACCTGATGCTCCTGGGGGCGGCGGGGCACGCGATCCTCGTCTGGAGCCGCTACTTCGCCGACACCCTGTTGCGCGTGCCGGCAACCTCCCGCCGTCAGCAGTCGTGGCGGCTGGGCCTGTTCAACGTGGGTGCAGCCACCGTCACGGCAGGTGTCGGCAGCGGCTCCTGGTGGGCCGTCCTGGTCGGTGCGATCGGCGTCGGGACGGCCGTGCTGTGGCACGTCGTCGTGCTCGCCTCCGGGCTGCGAGGCAGGTTCGGGTCGCGCTTCGCCGCCACCATCCACTACTACCTGGCCGCCGGGTCGCTCCTCCCGCTGGGAGCCGGCCTCGGCGTGTGGTTGGCCCGCGGCCTCACGGACCCGCTAGATGCCCGGGTGCGGATGGCCCATGCGGGCGTCAACGTGCTCGGCTGGGTCGGCCTGACCGTGCTCGGCACGCTCGTCACCCTGTGGCCGACCATGCTCCGCACCCGGCTGGCCGAAGGTGCCGAGAAGGCCTCGCGCACGGCCCTGCCCGTCCTGGTTGCCGGCATCGCACTGGTGGTGGCGGCCGCATGGACCGACACGCCCCGAGCCGTGGCGGCCGGGCTGGGCGTCTACCTCGCCGGGGTCGTCGTACTGGCGCGTCCGATGGTCGCGGCAGCACGGGTCAAGCCTCCGACCAGCTTCCCCGCGTGGTCGGTGGGCGCCGGCCTGGCGTGGCTGGCCGGCCTGCTCCTCCTCATGGCCGTGCAGGTCCTGGTCGGCGGAGAGTGGTCCGACGTGTCGGACGCCCTGTCCGGTGCCGCTCCCTACTTCGCTGCCGGGTTCGTCGCACAGGTCCTGCTGGGTGCCTTGTCGTACCTGGTTCCGGTCGTGCTGGGTGGCGGTCCGAGTGCTGTGCGCGCCGCCAACCGCGCCCTGGACTCGGGTGGCGCCCTGCGCGTGGCCCTCGCCAACGTGGGACTGCTGTGGTGCATCCTGCCCGTCCCCAGCGTCGTACGTGTGGTGGCTTCGGTCCTCGTCCTGGGTGCACTCGCGAGCTTCGTGCCCCTGTTGATGAGGGCCGTGCGACTTCGCCACCGCGGCGAGTCGACGCCCACCACCGAGCGGCTCCGCGGCCAGAACATGGGGTTGGCCGCCGTGGGGGTCGCACTTGCCGTGATCGCCGTGGCCGCCGGTGGCGCCGTCGACACCGTCACGCTCGGAGGAGTGAGGTCGGCCGATGCCGGGGCCACCGCCACGGGCCGGACGGTCGAGGTCGACGTCGTCGCGGAGGGCATGCGCTTCAGCCCTGACCGGGTCGAGGTCGAACCGGGCGACCGGCTCGTCATCACGTTGCGGAACGAGAGCGACGGCGACGTCCACGACCTGGTGCTCGAGACCGGCGCCGACACCGGCCGCATCGCCCCGGGCGAGGAGACCGTCCTGGACCTCGGCGTCGTCGGTCGTGACCTGGACGGATGGTGCTCGGTCGTCGGACACCGACAGATGGGGATGACCTTCGCCGTCGAGGTGTCAGGAGCAGCGCTCGGGGCCTCTGCAGCAGCCGACTCGGCGTCTGCGGCCGACCACTCCTCGGGCCACTCCTCCGGCCACTCCTCCGACAACTCCGCGGAGACCGGCGAGCCAGCCGGTCACGAGGATCACGGCCACGACGCCTCGGGGGCGGCCCTGAACGGGCCGGCAGAGCCCGGCCCAGGCTTCACGCCCTTCGACGCGGTCCTGCCTCCGGTCGCTCCGGGCCGCGTGCACCGCCACACGTTCCGGATCACCGAGCAGCAGGTGGAGGTCGCGCCCGGAGTCACCCAGGAGACCTGGACGTTCAACGGGACGGCTCCCGGGCCGGTCCTGCACGGCCGCGTCGGCGACCAGTTCGTCATCACGCTCGTCAACGACGGGACGATGGGGCACTCGATCGACTTCCACGCCGGCGTCCGGGCTCCCGACCGCGTCATGCGGACCATCCCACCCGGCGAGTCCCTGACCTACCGCTTCACCGCTGACCGGGCAGGCATCTGGATGTACCACTGCGCGACGATGCCGATGACCGCCCACATCGCCAACGGCCTCTTCGGAGCCGTGGTGATCGACCCGCCGGGACTCAGGGCCGTCGACCGCGAGTACGTCGTCGTGCAGTCCGAGCAGTACCACGGGGCAGACGGCGCGGTGGCCGACCTGGACAAGCTGGCAGCCGAGCGACCGGACAAGGTGGTCTTCAACGGCTACCCGGACCAGTACGCGCACACGCCGCTCACCGCCAGGACCGGGGAGCGCGTGCGGATCTGGGTCCTCGACGCCGGGCCCAACAGGGCCTCGGCCTTCCACGTGGTCGGCGGGCAGTTCGACACCGTCTACTCCGAGGGCGCGTGGCAGCTCGGCAGCAGACGCGGACCCTCCGAGGACGGTGGTGCGCAGGTTCTGCCCCTGCTACCCGCCCAGGGCGGGTTCGTGGAGCTTGAGCTGGACGAGCCCGGGAACTACCCGTTCGTGAACCACGTGATGATCGACGCCGAGAGGGGAGCCCACGGCCTGCTGAGGGTGAAGTGACGCGTGGCGGCGTACTGCATGCATCGGTGCCCGGCCGGTGGGCACTGCTCGGGCAGGTGTCTAGCCTAGGTCGTCACCCACGGAAGGTGTTCTACGTGATTGCAGGCAGGTACCGCCTCGAGCGGGAGATCGGTCGCGGCGGCGCTGGGGTGGTCCACCTCGCGCACGACGAGCTGTTGGACCGTCGCGTCGCGATCAAGCGCATCGGGCTCCTGCCGGGCACGACCACGGACGACGTCGCACGAGCGCAGCGGGAGGCGCGGCTGGCCGCGGGGATCAACCACCCGCACGTGGTGTCGATCTTCGACCTCGTCAAGGAGCAGGACTGCTACTGGCTCGTCATGGAGCACGTCGACGGCCGGACCCTCTCCGAGCTGGTCGCAGCCGAGGGACCCCTGCCGGAGCGGCGCGCGGCGGCAATCCTCGCCCAGGCGGCCGACGCGCTCGTCCAGGCCGAGAAGGCCGGGATCGTCCACCGGGACGTGAAGCCGAGCAACATCTTCATCACCGGCGACGACCACGCGAAGCTCGGCGACTTCGGCATCGCTCGCTCCTCTAGCGACACGGCGCTGACCCACACGGGAATGATCACGGGGTCACCCGCCTACATCGCTCCCGAGGTCGCCTCGGGGCACCCCGCCACCGCAGCGAGCGACGTCTGGTCGCTGGGCGCGACGTTGTTCCACGCCGTCGAGGGCACGCCTCCCTACGACGTGGGCGACAACGTTCTCGGAGGCCTCTACCGGATCGTCAACGACGACCCGCCGCGGCTCTCCGACGGCCACGCGACGTCGCCCCTGCTGACCACGATGATGGTGAAGGACCCCGAGCAGCGGTGGCCCGCGGAGCGCGTTCGGGACGAGCTGCGACGGATCGCCAGCGGCGAGGCGCCGGAACAGACCGCACCGGCGGGACGGCCGGCCGAGGCCACGATCGCCATGACTCCGGTGCCCCCCGCACCCGCACCCGCACCCGCACCCGTGCCGACCCCGACCCCTCCCCCGACTCAGGGCCTTGCTCAGGACCCGGCTCAGGACCAGACCCCGGAGCCCCGCAGCTCCCGCCGTCTCCCGATGGGCTGGCTCGCGGCGGCACTCGCGCTCGTGCTGCTCGCGGGTCTGGGTGCGTGGCTGCTCTGGCCGGACGACCCGGAACGACCCGACACATCAGGGAGCGGCACCGAACCGAGCACCTCGACCGAACCGAGTCCCTCCGAGGAGCCGACCTCCGAGCCGACCGAGGAGCCTTCGGAGACGGAGGAGCCGACCACCGAGCCGAGCCCTGCGAACGGTGTCGCCGGGACCCGGTCGGCCATGCGCACCTTCGTGACCGACTACTTCTCGCTCGTCACCTCGGACCCGGAGACGACCTTCGCGATGCTGACGCCCGAGTTCCAGGCCGAGAGCGGTGGTTTCGGGGCGTACTCGGGGTTCTGGAGCACGATCGAGTCGGCCACCCCTCGCGACGTACGGGCTGACCCGCGGTCCCTCACGACGACCTACACCATCGACTTCGTCACCACCTCGGGACGGACCACCACCGAGCAGGGCCGGTTGCAGCTGGTGGAGCAGGGCGACGGCTTCCTCATCGCCGGCGAGGGCTGAGAGTGCGCCTGGACGAGGAGCTTCGCGTGGGCCGTGTGGGGCTCGAACCCACGACCCAAGGATTATGAGTCCTCTGCTCTAACCGACTGAGCTAACGGCCCGCACCGCGCGTGCGGCTCCGCGAGGATATCGGGCGTCGCGGAGACTGGCCGACCGAGGCTAGATCGATCCCGCCCGCACGCGGCTGACTAGGTCGTCGACGATCTGGTCGATCGGGTCCTCGATGTCGACGACGATCCCCCGCTCGTCGGGACCCAGGTGCTCGAGCGTGGCGAGCTGGGAGTCGAGCAGGTCGGTGGGCATGAAGTGCTCCCGCGCCCCCATCCGCTTCTCGAGCGTCTCGCGAGAGCCCGTGAAGTGGACGAAGACCGTGTCCGGGGCAGCCTCACGCAGGACGTCGCGGTAGACCCGCCGCAGCGCCGAGCAGGCCAGACCCGTGCCCTCTCCCCTCGCCGCCCGTTCACGGGTCCACGCGGCAAGAAGGCGCAGCCACGGCCAGCGGTCCTCGTCCGTGAGCGGGACGCCGCGCGACATCTTGTCGATGTTGGCCTGGGGGTGGAAGTCGTCGCCCTCGGCGAAGGTGAGGCCCAGCGCCTCACTGGCGGGCCGCCCCACCGCGCTCTTGCCGGTGCCCGAGACACCCATGAAGACCAAGTGGTGACGCGTCGGCATCGAAGACACGGAGTCGTGGCTCGGTCGGGTGGCTTCCATGGATCCATAGTGTCCGGTCTGCGCCAGCGCAGCCACCGACGTGTCACGCAGCCGGTCGGGGCGTTCCGTCGATTCCGGCCCGGGCCCTCCCCGAGGATGACACCATGCTCCTTGGCACTCGGGAGGTCAGGGCATGGGCAAGGAACGCGAGCAGCAGCTGCTGCCGGGCAGGGACCGACACCTGGCGACCCGTTTCTCATACGGTCTGACGCCCGAGCTCGCACGTGACGTGCGCCGGGCAGGCGGCGCCGAGGCGTGGTTCGAGAAGCAGATCACCAAGCCGCACAAGGTCGCCGACGGCGCAGCGGAGCGGCTGCGTGGCTGGTGGCCAGACCTCGACCGCTCGCCTGCCGACCTGTGGCAGCGCCAGGTGCAGGAGGTCCGTGGAGGCTGGGAGGTCATGGCCGACTACGGCCGCTGGCTGCTCGTGCGCCGCATGACCACCAGGCGACAGGTCCACGAGAAGATGACCGAGTTCTGGGAGGCCCTCCTCCACGTCCCGGTCAGCGGCGACGGCCAGTTCACCTGGCGGGCCGACTACGGCGACACGATCCGCAAGCACGCGCTCGGTCGCTTCGACGAGCTGCTGCAGGCGACGACGACGCACCCGGCGATGCTGATCTTCCTGTCGGGGGCGACCTCGACCAAGCGGGCGCCCAACGAGAACCTCGGGCGGGAGCTCCTGGAGATCCACACCCTCGGTGCCGGTCGCTACACCGAGGACGACGTGAAGGCGTCCGCCCGGATCCTCACCGGCTGGCGCGTCGACCTGTGGAAGACGTGGCAGCTGTCGTACGAGCCGGAGGACCACTGGACCGGCCACGTCCGCGTGCGCGACTTCAGCCACGCCAACAGCTCCGCCGACGGTCGCGAGGTGACGCGCGACTACCTGCACCACCTCGCCCACCACCCCCTCACGGCACGGCGGATCTGCGAGCGGCTCGCGACCAAGTTCGTCCGGGACGACCCTCCCGAGGCGCTCGTGCGCCGACTGGCACGCACCTACCTCAAGAACGACACAGCCATCGTCCCCGTGCTGCGCGAGCTGGTGGCCAGCAAGGAGTTCAAGGCGTCGGCGGGTCGCAAGCTGCGTGACCCGTCCGAGGACGTCGTGGCCACCTACCGCGCCCTGGGCATCGACGTACGTCGCCCCGCCTCCTCGGCGTCCGCGGCCAACGCGGTCCTGTGGCAGGCCGAGGCGATCGGCCTGTCCCCCCACGCGTGGCCGCGTCCGGACGGCTCCCCCGTGGACGACGCCACCTGGATATCGCCGGCTCGCATGCTCGCCTCCTTCGAGGTGCACTGGTCGCTCGCGGGCGGGTGGTGGCCCGACGACGACGTCCGCTACCGCAAGCCGACGCGCTGGGTGCCGCCCGGCAAGGGGGTGCGCTTCCGCGACCTCGTCGACGACCTGTCGCGCGAGCTGCTCCACAAGCCGGCGAGCAAGCGCCTCCTCGAGACGGCCACCCGCGCCACCGGCTGCCGTGGCAAGGAGCGCATCACCCGCGACCACGAGCTCGCCGAGTGGAAGTTCCCGCGCCTCCTCGCCGCGATCCTCGACTCCCCCGACCACTACTCCTGCTGAGGGAGCCACCATGTCCCCCCGGAACGACATCGCCTCGAGCTCCTGCGGCTGCCCCGAGTACACCTCCCTCGCACTCTCCCGCCGCGCGCTGCTCGGGTCGGCCGTGCTCGCCGGAGGTGTCGTCGCGCTCGGTGACGCCCAACGGGGCTACGCCGTCACCACCGCCTCCTCCACCCGGTCCCGGCTCTCCTCGACGGGCTCCGTGCTCGTCGTGCTGTCACTACGTGGTGCGGCCGACGGGCTCTCGCTCGTGGTCCCCCACGGCGACCCCGTCTACTACGCAGCCCGTCCCCGGATCGCGATCCCCCACACGTCCCTGCTGGTCCCGGACGCGATGTTCGGCCTGCACCCGGCGCTGGCGCCCCTGGTGCCGCTGTGGGACTCCGGACGCCTGGCCGCAGTGCACGCGACCGGGATGCCGACCCCCAACCGGTCGCACTTCGCCGCGATGGAGGCCATCGAGGACGCCGCCCCCGGGTCCGACGAGCGCAACGGGTGGCTCAACCGCCTGCTCGGGCAGCTGCCCGGCACCTCACCGCTCCAGGGCACCGCGCTCGGCAACCAGGTCCCCACCTCGCTGTTCGGGAGCCAGCCCGCGTTCGTCGTCGGGGAGGTCGACAACGCCGACGTCGCCGGAGCCGACTCCGACGGTCGCCGTGTCGCGGCGCTCCGGCACGCGTGGGGCGGCAGCGCGAGGCTCGGCAGGGCCGTGCGTGACGCCCTCGCCGGAGCCGACGGCTTCGCGCCGGTGAGGGCCGTGCCCGCCGGCGCGCCCACGCCGACGCCGTACCCCGACAGCGAGCTGGGCCAGGCGATGTCGGAGGTGTCGCGGATCGTGCGGGCCAACGTGGGCGTCGACGTGGTCACGGTGGACCAGGGCGACTGGGACATGCACACCGATCTCGGCACCGTCGAGTGGGGAGGGATGCGCAGGAACGCCGAGGACCTCGCCGCGTCGGTGGCCGCCTTCTTCTCCGACCTCGGCGCCTTCGGCGACCGGGTCACCCTGGTGACCATCAGCGAGTTCGGGCGCAGGGTCCGCGAGAACGACGACTACGGCACCGACCACGGCCACGGCAACGTGATGCTCGTCGCCGGGGCCGGCGTGCGCGGTGGCCGCTACTACGGCAGCTGGCCGGGGCTGGCCGATACCCTCGACGCCGACCTGCCGGTCACCACCGACTACCGCAGCGTCCTCAGCGAGGTCGTCACCCGGCGTTTCGGCGTCTCCACCGCCCAGGTCTTCCCCGGCTTCGCGCCGGCACCCGTCGGAGTGATGGCCTGAACCCAGCGGTCGGTGCCATGCTCGGTCCATGACCGAGCGCGAGAACCAGCTTCCCAGTCCCCTCGAGCCGCTGCCGGAGGACTGGCAGACCGCCCTCGCCATCGTCGCCCACCCCGACGACATCGAGTACGGCGCCGCCGCGGCCATCGCGCGCTGGACCGGCCAGGGCAAGCGCGTCGTCTACTGCATGGTCACGAGCGGCGAGGCCGGCATCGACGGCATGCACCCCGACGAGGCGGGCCCGCTGCGTGAGGCTGAGGAGATCGCCTCTGCGGGAGTCGTGGGGGTCACCGAGGTCGACTTCCTGAGGCAGCCCGACGGCGTGCTGGAGTACGGCGTCGCACTGCGGCGCATCCTCGCCGAGGTGGTGCGGCGCCACCGTCCCGAGATCGTCATCACCGGGAACTTCCGCGACACCTTCGGCGGTCGCAACCTCAACCAGGCCGACCACATCGCGGTCGGGAGGGCCGTGCTCGACGCCGTGCGTGACGCCGGCAACCGCTGGGTCTTTCCCGAGCAGCTCGAGGGCGACCTCGAGCCCTGGGGCGGGGTGCGCGCCGTGTGGGCCGCGGGCTCGCCCGGTGCCGAGCACGGCGTCGACACGACCGAGACCTTCGACGCGGGCGTGGAGTCCCTGGAGAAGCACAAGGCCTACATCGACGGCCTCGGCTGGGAGGGCTGGGACGCGCGGGAGTTCCTCGAGGGGTTCGGAAGGCAGACCGGTCAACGGATGGGCGTGGCCTTCGCCGCGTCGTTCGAGGTGTTCCCGATGGGCTGGGGCGAGTAGGTCCCCAGCGGTTGGCCGGGTAGATTCACGCGGTGCCTGACACCCGCCCCCGCCGTACCTTCGCAGTGATCAGCCACCCCGACGCCGGGAAGTCGACGCTCACGGAGGCGCTCGCCCTGCACGCCCGAGTCATCACCGAGGCTGGAGCCGTCCACGGGAAGGGCGACCGACGCGCCACGGTGTCGGACTGGATGGCCATGGAGAAGGCGCGCGGGATCTCCATCACCTCAGCCGCCCTTCAGTTCGTCTACCGCGACCACGTCGTCAACCTGGTGGACACGCCGGGCCACAGTGACTTCTCCGAGGACACCTACCGAGTCCTCTCGGCCGTCGACTCGGCGGTGATGCTGGTGGACGCGGGGAAGGGCCTCGAGCCGCAGACCCTGAAGCTCTTCAAGGTCTGCGCACTGCGCGGCATCCCGGTCATCACCGTGATCAACAAGTGGGACCGCCCCGGTCTCTCGGCGCTGGAGCTGATGGACATGATCCAGCAGCAGATCAACCTGCGGCCCACCCCCCTCACCTGGCCCGTGGGCGAGGCGGGCGACTTCCGCGGCGTCCTGGACCGCCGTACCGGCGAGTTCGTCAAGTACACGCGCACGGCGGGCGGGGCGACTCGGGCTCCGGAGCAACGGCTCGGACCGCACGAGGTCGGCGAGCAGGACGCATCGGTGTGGGAGGACGCGGTCGAGGAGCACGAGCTGCTCACGCTCGACGACGCCGACCACGACCAGCAGCGCTTCCTGGCCGGTGAGACGACTCCGGTCATGTTCGCCTCCGCCATCCAGAACTTCGGCGTCGCCCAGCTCCTCGACCTGCTGCTCGACCTCGCGCCTGCACCCGGCACGGCCGCGGGCGTCGACGGGTCGCTCCGTGGGGTCGACGACGACTTCAGCGCCTTCGTGTTCAAGGTGCAGTCGGGGATGAACACCGCCCACCGCGACCGGCTGGCCTACGCGCGTGTCGTCTCCGGCACGTTCGAGCGCGGCATGGTCGTCACGCACGCCGCCACGGGTCGCCCGTTCGCCACGAAGTTCGCCCAGGCCGTGTTCGGGCGCGAGACGACATCGGTCGAGAGCGCCGAGCCGGGCGACATCATCGGCTTCGTCAACGCCCAGGCGCTGCGCGTCGGGGACACCGTCTACCAGGGCGACGCCATCGAGTACCCACCCGTCCCCAGCTTCGCACCGGAGCACTTCGTCACCGCCAGCGCGGGAGACATCGGTCGCTACAAGCAGTTCCGCCGGGGCATCGAGCAGCTCGACCAGGAAGGCGTCGTGCAGGTGCTGCGATCAGACCTGCGCGGCGACCAGAACCCGGTCCTCGCCGCCGTGGGCCCCATGCAGTTCGAGGTCGTCGAGGACCGGATGACCCATGAGTTCAACGCCCCCATCAGGTTCTCCCGGCTCGACTACCAGGTGGCCCGGGTCACCGACGCCGCAGGCGCCGAGGCGCTCGCGGGCAAGCGAGGCGTCGAGGTCCTCCAGCGCAGCGACGGCACCCGCCTGGCCCTGTTCGTCGACCAGTGGCGAGCGATGGCCACGGCCCGGGACAACCCCGACGTCATGCTCGAGGCGCTGCCGGCGAGCGCCGGCTGACCGGCCCGGGAACGACGAAGCCCGCCTGACCTCGACGTGCAGGTCAGGCGGGCTTCTCTGGCTCCCCCGGTTGGACTCGAACCAACAACCCTCCGGTTAACAGCCGAATGCTCTGCCAGTTGAGCTACAGGGGATCGCTGCGTGCAGCGAGCGCACACATTAGCAAGGCCGGATGGCCGGAGAGAAATCAGGCCGTGCCGAGGTCCTGCTGGGCCTGGGCCAGGGCCGCCCGAGCCGCTGATGCGACGGCGGGATCCTCGGGATCCACGCCCTGGTCGTACTCGTAGACCCACTCGACGGGACGGTCTCCGCGAGGAGCCCTGCGGGCGATCACGCGCAACCCTCGGCGTCCTTCGAGGGGGACGTGCTTCTGCAGCACGATGCTGGCCGTCACGCGTTCCTGCACGAGCTCGAGCAGGCGCCCGGTGTCATCGAGGGTGACCGTGTGCTCGCGGCGCAGCTCACCCCAGCGGCCCACCTCGCTGAGCCGGAACAGCTCGGCGTCGCGGTCCCACTCGGCCGCCTCGACCTGTTCCCACGGCACGCGCACCGGCTGCTCGCCGGGTCGGACGAGGTAGAAGGCGTCGCGGGTGCCGGCCAGGACCGCGCCATCAGCGGCTGTGGTCGAGGCGAGGACCTTCTCGCCCTTGGGCACCTCCACCCCGGGTGACGAGCCGCGACGCCTCACGAGGACCCCACCGCGTGGTCACGCAGGGTCCGGCGGTGCTGCTCGAGAGCGACGAGCTCGCCGAACATCCTGTTGTAGTCGACGGCGTGCTCGACGGGGTTGGTGCGCTGCAGGCGGGACTTGACCTCGGCGATGCGGCGCAGCGTGGTGAGCTCCTGGAGCCGGTAGACGTGGGCAGCCACGTAGCTGGGGGTGGCGTCGTCGACCCCGACGATCGCGTCCACGCCAAGCTCGCTCACCGCTGAGGCGACCGCCGGGTCGGACGCCGCACCGAGCACCCGGGCGTTCCAGCCTGGGTCGTGGGCGCCGGCCTCCGGCCCGCCACTGGCGACGATGGCCTCCCACACCCCGCGATAGGTCGGGTGGGTGAAGTCCTCGGGACCGACGTGCTGGGTGGTGCGGCCGACGGCCGCCGGGAACTGGAGCACGAGCTTGAGGGTGTCGCGCTCGATGGAGAAGCGAGGGTCACGCAGGTGGGGCAGCTGGTGGCGAGGTGCTGCCGCCGGCGCCTCCCCCGAAGGCGTACGGCGGTCGCTGCCGCCGGCGCCGCGGTTGTCCGCCGGCCGGCCGGCCGCGCGGCGGATCTCGGCCCGGGCCTCGTCGACGTCGACGCCGATCATGTGGGCGAGCTCGCGGGTGAACGACTCGACCTTGGCCTTGTCGCGGATGCTGGTGACGAGCTTGGAACAGGCGCGCAGAGCGTCGACGCGACCGTCGGCGCGGTCGAGGTCGAAGCCCGAGATGATGTTGTCGAGGGCGAAGCGGTAGAGGGGACGCCGGGTGGCCACCAGCTCGCGCACCGCCGAGTCGCCCTGCTGGAGTCGCAGGTCGCAGGGGTCGAGCCCGTCGGGTGCCACGGCGACGTAGGTCTGCGAGGCGAAGCTCTGGTCGGACTGGAAGACCTTCAGGGCAGCCTTCTGGCCTGCGGAGTCACCGTCGAAGGTGAAGATCACCTCACCGCGGAACTCGTCGTGGTCGTGGAGGAACCGGCGGAGCACGCGAGCGTGGTCATCACCGAAGGCCGTGCCGCACGTGGCCACGGCAGTGGTGACCCCGGCGAGGTGGCAGGCCATCACGTCGGTGTAGCCCTCGACGACGACGGCCTGGGTCGTGCGCGCGATGTCGCGACGGGCCAGGTCGAGCCCGTAGAGCACGTGGCTCTTCTTGTAGATCGCCGTCTCGGGCGTGTTGAGGTACTTGGCCTCGATCTTGTCGTCGTCGAAGATGCGTCGTGCACCGAAGCCGATCGTGTCGCCGCTGGCGTCACGGATCGGCCACACGAGCCGCCCGCGGAACCGGTCGTAGAGGGAGCGCCCCTGGGCGACGAGGCCGGCCGCCACGATCTCCTCCTCGGTGAAGTTCCGTCCACGGAGGTGCCGGGCCAGGTCGTCGCCGCCCCGCGGAGCGAAGCCGACGCCGAAGTGGAGGGCCGCCTCCTGGTCGAAGCCGCGTTGGTCGAGGAACTGCCGCGCCACCACGGCCTCGGGAGAGGCGAGCAGGTCGGCGTAGAGCTCCTGGGCGACCTTGTGCGCCTCGATCAGCCGCTGCCGCGCCGGGCCGCGCGGACGTTGGGGCTCGTCACCCCCCTCCTCACGCCTGAGCTGGACGCCGTACTTGTCGGCGAGACGCTCGACGGCCTCGGTGAATGAGAGACCGTCGATCTTCATCAGGAAGCTGATGACGTCGCCGCCCTCCTGGCAGCCGAAGCAGTGGAACATCTGGCGGGCGGGCGTCACGTGGAAGGAGGGGGACTTCTCGTCGTGGAAGGGGCACAGCCCCTTCAGCGAGCCTCCCCCGGCCCGCTTGAGCGTGACGTAGGAGGAGACCACGTCGTCGATGACAGCCTTCTCGCGCACCTCTGCGATGTCGTCGTCACGGATCCGGCCTGCCACGCGGCGAGTCTACGGCGGGGCTCCCCACGTGGGGACGCGTCCTGCACAACCCGTCCCAGAACCAGGGCGGGTGGCATGCAATCGTGGTGCCGGGGCACAACGGGAGCATGACCGCTCAGCAACCGGGGACAGAGGGTCAGACCCTCGGAGCCCTCGTCCACCAGCTCAGCCAGCAGCTCCCGGAGCTGATCCGCAGCGAGATGCGCCTGGCCCAGGCCGAGGTCGCCGAGAAGGGCAAGCGTGCCGGGGTCGGCATCGGCATGTTCAGCGTGGCAGGACTTCTGGCGTTCTTCGGTGTGGCTGCCCTGATCACGACCGCCATCCTGGCGCTCTCCCTGGTGCTCGATGCCTGGCTGGCTGCCCTCATCGTCGGCCTGGTGCTGCTGGCGGGCGCCGCCGTGGCCGGGGTGATGGGCAAGAACAAGGTGGCCGAGGCCGGGCCCCCGGTGCCGCAGAGAGCGGTCGAGGGCGTCAAGGAGGACATCGCGACCGTGAAGGGACAACACCATGCCTGATCCGTCCACGGACACGCCCGCTGGTGGTCAGCCGACCCCGGCGGAGCTCGAGGCCGAGATCGCCGTGCAGCGCGAGCAGCTGGCGGCCACCGTCGACGGCCTGGCCGCCAAGCTCGACGTGAAGTCGCGGGCCCGCGACAAGGTGGCCCACCTCAAGAACTCCGCCACGACGGCAGACGGCAGCCCTAGACCCGAGGTCCTGGCAGCCCTGGGCTCCTTGGTCGCGATGGCCGTCGTGGTGCTCGTGTGGCGGCGACGCCGATGACCGACCCCCACGACACCATGGACAAGAAGGACGCACCGCCGCCGGACCACCCGGCCAAGCCCGACAGTCCCACCGACCTGACCAAGCGGTCCTGGCTCTACGTGCTGCGCAAGACGGTGCGTGAGTTCCTCGACGACCAGTGCACCGACCTGGCTGCTGCCCTGACCTACTACTCCGTGCTGGGCATCTTTCCGGCGGCTCTCGCGCTGACCTCGATCCTGGGCCTGGTCAACAGCGACAAGAAGGCAGTGGAGACCGTGCTGGAGGTGCTGGACCCCTTGGTGGCGGCCGAGACCCTCGGCACCATCGAAAAGCCGCTGCTGGAGCTCGCGGCCTCGGAGGCTGCCGGGCTCACGCTCATCATCGGTCTCGTCGTCGCCCTGTGGTCCGCGTCGGCCTACGTCACGGCGTTCTCGCGCGCGATGAACCGGATCTACGAGATCGGCGAGGGCCGCCCCTTCTGGAAGCTGCGTCCCGTGATGATCCTCGTCACGCTCATCGCGGTCGTCCTGATGGCGGTGGTCCTCCTCATGCTCATCGTGTCAGGACCACTGGCTGAGTCCATCGGTGACGTCGTGGGGCTCGGCGAGACCACGCTGACGCTGTGGAACATCGCGAAGTGGCCCGTCCTGGCAGTCGTGGTGATGCTGATCGTCGCGATGCTCTACTACGCCACCCCCAACGTGCAGCAGCCGAAGTTCCGCTGGCTCTCCGTGGGAGCTGCCGTGGCGATCCTGGTGTGGGTCCTCGCCTCGGTCGGCTTCGCGTTCTACGTCGCCAACTTCTCCAACTACAACAAGACCTACGGCTCGCTGGCGGGCGTCGTCGTCGCGCTGTTGTTCCTCTGGATCACCAACCTGGCCCTGCTCTTCGGCGCCGAGCTCGACGCCGAGCTCGAGCGGGGACGACAGCTGCAGGCCGGGATTCCCGCCGAGCGCGAGCTGCAGCTGCCGCCGCGCGACACCCGCAAGATCCTCAAGGACCGCGAGAAGGAGAAGAAGGACGTGGAGCTGGGACGCAAGATCCGAGACAGCCACGGCGGCGATCGTGCCGACGGCGGCCTGGAGACCGACCACCACAGGAAGGATTCGTGATGAGGAAGCTGATGATGCTCGCTGCGGGAGCCGTGGGCTACGTGCTGGGCACCCGCGCCGGACGTGACCGCTACGAGGAGATCAAGAACATGGCCACGAAGGTCAAGGACGACCCACGTGTCCAGGACCGGGCCCAGCAGGCCGCGGACATCGCCCGCGAGAAGGCCCCGGTGGTGAAGGACAAGGTCACCGACGCGGCAAGCAGCGCGGCACACAAGGTCAAGCCGTCAGGGTCGTCGAGCGACCTCGAGGACCAGCTCAACCCTGACAGCACCGCGCTCCAGGACGACCCCTACCCCAAGGGCGACCTGCCCTGAGCGACCTGCCGTGAGCTGACCTGCCGAGACTGGGCTCCGCCTCAGCCGCGGCCGGTCAGCTCGCGGTGCCGCTTGATGGCCCGCGCATCGGTGTACGACGCCACCTGGTCGATGGTCACCCGTCGCCGGGTGGCGTCGTCGTGGGCCGTCTCCCAGTCCTCGACGAACGACGGGTCGAGCGCGTCCGGCCCGCGTGACCAGACGGCCTCGAAGAGCTCGGCCATGAGCTCGCGCTGCCGCTCCATGAGCGTCAAGCGGTCCTGTGCCTGCATGACGTAGTGGGCAGCGATCCCCTTGAGGATCGCGATCTCGACCTCGGTCTGCCGGGGCACGACCAGGTCGGCACGGTGTCGGACGAACGGGCCGTCGGCAGCTGCGAACGTCGCGGCCCGGACGCTCCCGCAGAACCGGCCGATCAGGTCGCTGGTGAGGTTCTTCATCGCCGCCAGCGAACGCCGGCTTGCGTCGTACGACGCCTCGGGCCAGCTCGCCTGCTCCCTCATGGCGTCGAGGGCGGCCCCGAGCTCGTCGTCGTCGCCGTCGGGGAGGTACCACGCCCGCACGGTGTCCCAGAGGGCGTCGACGTCGAGACGGGTGAGGTCGAGCCTGCCGGCGACGATCCCGTCCTCCACGTCATGGACGGAGTAGGCGACGTCGTCGGCGAGGTCCATGACCTGCGCCTCGAGGCACTTGCGGGTGCCCGCGATCCCACGCCTGAACCACGAGAAGACCTCGGCGTCGTCGTCGTAGACACCGAACTTGACCACGAAGCGCGGGGTGCCGTCGGCGTGCACGCCTCCGGGGTCGGGCGCGTCGGAGCGGGTCCAGGGGTACTTGGTGCAGGCGTCGAGCGTGGCGCGCGTGAGGTTGAGGCCCACGGAGCCGCTCGGCCCGAACGTCTTGGCCTCCAGGCGGGTCAGCAGTCGCAGGGTCTGCGCGTTGCCCTCGAAGCCGCCGCACTCCTGGCCCAGCTCGGCCAGCACCCGCTCGCCGTTGTGGCCGAACGGCGGGTGTCCCAGGTCGTGTGCGAGGGCGGCCGTCTCGGTCACGTCAGGGTGGCAGCCCAGGGCGCGCGCGAGGTCGCGCGCCACCTGGGCAACCTCGAGGCTGTGGGTGAGCCGGTTGCGCACGAAGTCGTCGGACTGTGGCCCCACCACCTGGGTCTTGGCCGCGAGCCGGCGGGAGGCCGCCGCGTGGACCACCCTGGCCCGGTCGCGCTCGAACGGGGTGCGCACGGGGGCGTCCACCCGCTTGGGGGGTTCGGCGACCAGTCGCTCGCGGTCGGCGTCGTCGTACAGCTCATCCGGAGTCATCGCTCCGCGAGCCTAGTGGAGCAGGTCAGTAGACGGTGACGTGAACGTGGTCGTAGTGGTTGGCGGTGGTCGACCCACGGTCGGACATGCCACGCCAGCCCTCTCCCCCACGCTCCACGGACCAGATCTTCTGCGAGTAGATGATGTACTCGATGCCGAAGCTGCCGTAGTTGGCGCGCAGGAAGTCGGCGATGGCCCAGCCGGTGGCGCCGCTCACCATGATGTCGATGGCACGGCCCTGGCCGTGGTCGCCGTCGCCCCGCCACGTGCCGTAGGACGTGACCTCAGGCCAGTTGGCACACACGGCCCGGTGGATGTCGTAGAGCGAGGCCCGACCTGCGTCGATCGAGGAGCCGTTGCTGCAGGACCCGCCCAGGCTCGGCCCCGCGGGCTCGGGCTTCTCCGGCTTCTCAGCGGTGAGGTAGGAGGCCGTGACCCAGCGCGGCTTGCCGTCGATGACGACCTCGGCGCGTCCTGCCTCGCGGCGGCCGGTCACCAGGACCTTCTCCCGGGAGTCCAGGACACCGAGCTTGTCGGCGCCCTCGCCGGGACCCGTCCAGAGGTTGAGGTCCTCGGCGGTCCAGAGCTTGTCGTCGGCCCTGCGGACGGCACGGCGCGTCTGCTTGGCAGCAGCCAGGTCGCGGCGAACACGCGACTCGGTGCGCGCAGCGGAGCGGATGGTGGAGCGAGAGACGACCTCGTCGCGGTTCTCCAGCGCCCGGGCACCGGAGAGAGAGGCGCCGGCGGACGACGCCAGGAGGTTGTCGTCGGTGGAGGTGGCAGGGGTTGCGGACAGGACGCCCATGGTCACGGCCGACAGCGTCGCGACGACCGCGACGGGGGCGGCAACCAGGGCAGCCTTGGGCAGGGTGGGCAGGGTGCGGGCATTGGTGTCCCGCTTGTGGCGATGCTGAGCCACAGCGATGATCCTTTGCTTCTGCGTTCGGGGGAACTGCGCTCAACCTAGGGGGTCGGGGTCCCGGGCGATGGGCCGGGGGGGTCGAGCGCGGAATCGAGTGAAACACAGGATTCCGGGCGTGTCCCAATCTCAGGGCAGTTCTCCACAGGTGTTTCGAGTCACGCAGGGTGAAATCTCAACCACCGGTCGTCTCGTTGGCATCCTCCCGGACGTGGCTGCCCGTGCCATCGGTGTCGTCGAGCCAGCCCTCGGGAATGACCACCCTGGAGCGGGGAGCGCCCTGACGTCCCCGAGGGGCTCCGAGCTCGCTCACCGGGAACGGCTCGTGGGGGTCCAGGTCGGCGAGCAGCTCGTCGAGAGCGGCCAGGGAGTAGACCAGCGCGAGCCGGTGGCGCAGGTCGCCGCCCGCGCGGAAGCCCTTGAGGTACCACGCCACGTGCTTGCGGAACTCCTTGCAGCCGCGCTCCTCCCCCATGTGCTCGGCCAGGAGCTCTGCGTGGCGGCGCATCATGTCGCGGACCTCGCCGAGCGTCGGCAGGCCGGGTCTCTTGACAGGACTCCCTCCTCCCTCGACCGACGAGGGCGCGAAGGCGGCGGCCAGGTCGCGGAACAACCACGGACGGCCCAGGCAGCCGCGGCCCACCACGACGCCGGCGACCCCGGTCTCCTCGACCATGCGCAGGGCATCGGCGGCCTCCCAGATGTCGCCGTTGCCGAGGACCGGGATGTCCACGTGGTCGACCAGGCGGGCGATCGCATCCCAGTCGGCGGCTCCCGAGTAGGCCTGCTGGACCGTCCGCCCGTGGAGGGCGATCGCGGCGACGCCGGTCTCCTGGGCGATCCGCCCGGCGTCGAGGTAGGTCAGGTGGTCGTCGTCGAGCCCCTTGCGGGTCTTCATGGTGACCGGGACGTCGTACGGCGCCGCGGCTGCGACGGCCGCGGTGAGGATCTCGGCCAGCAGCCCGCGCTTCCACGGGAGCGCTCCCCCGCCACCCTTGCGCGTCACCTTGGGGACCGGGCAGCCGAAGTTGAGGTCGACGTGGCCGACACCGTGGTCGCCGCAGAGGATCTCCACGGCCTTGCCGATGTAGACCGGGTCAGTGCCGTAGAGCTGGACCGACCGGATCGTCTCGAGCTCGTCGAAGACCAGCATCTTCTGCGTGGTCGCGTCGCCCTCGACCAGCCCGCGGCTGGTGATCATCTCGCAGACGTAGAGGCCGGCACCCTGCTCGGCACAGAGGCGACGGTAGGCAGCGTTGGTGATGCCGGCCATCGGCGCGAGGACGACAGGCGTGTCAACGCGCAGCGACCCGAGGACGAGCTCGGTCGGCAGGGCGGTCATGCCGCCATTGTCGGCTCGACCCTCGGGCCGCCCCAAATCAGCAGCCCAGGAGCTTGTCGGCGAAGTAACGGCTGATGCCGTCGAGGCTGACTCGCTCCTGCGCCATGCTGTCGCGCTCGCGCACGGTGACGGCGTCGTCGTCGAGGGTGTCGAAGTCGACGGTGACGCAGAACGGCGTGCCGATCTCGTCCTGGCGGCGGTAGCGACGGCCGATGGCTCCGGAGTCGTCGAACTCGACGTTCCAGTTCTCGCGCAGCTCGGCCGCGAGCGCCTTGGCCTTGGGCGACAGGTCGGCGTTGCGGCTCAGCGGCAGCACGGCCACCTTGACCGGCGCGAGCCTGGGGTCGATCTTGAGCACGACGCGCTTGTCGACGCCGCCCTTGGTGTTGGGGGCCTCGTCCTCGGTGTAGGCGTCGACCAGGAACGCCATCAGGCTGCGCGTGAGACCGGCGGCGGGCTCGATGACGTAGGGCAGGTAGCGCTCGTCGTTGGCCTGGTCGTAGTAGGAGAGGTCCTTGCCGGAGAACTCGCTGTGCTGCTTGAGGTCGAAGTCGGTGCGGTTGGCGATGCCCTCGAGCTCGCCCCACTCGCTGCCGGCGAAGCCGAAGCGGTACTCGATGTCGGTGGTGCCCTTGGAGTAGTGGGAGAGCTTCTCCTCGGCGTGCTGGTAGTGCCGCAGGTTGTCGCGGTCGATGCCGAGCTCGACGTACCACCGCGTGCGCTCGTCGATCCAGTACTGGAACCACTGCTCGTCCTCGCCGGGCTTGACGAAGAACTCCATCTCCATCTGCTCGAACTCGCGGGTGCGGAAGATGAAGTTGCCGGGCGTGATCTCGTTGCGGAAGCTCTTGCCGACCTGGGCGATGCCGAACGGAGGCTTCTGGCGGCTCGAGGTCACCACGTTGGCGAAGTTGAGGAAGATGCCCTGGGCGGTCTCGGGACGCAGGTAGTGCAGGCCGGACTCGTCCTCGATGACGCCGAGGTAGGTCTTGAGCATCATGTTGAAGGCGCGCGGCTCGGTCCACGCGCCGCGGGTGCCGCAGTTGGGGCAGGCGACCGACTCGTTGATGTCGACGGAGTCGGGGTCGTCGATGCCCTTCTTGGCCGCGAAGTCCTCCTGGAGGTGGTCCTCGCGGAAGCGCTTGTGGCACGACTGGCACTCGGTCAGCGGGTCGCTGAAGGTGCTCAGGTGGCCCGAGGCCTCCCACGTCTTCGTGGGCAGGATGACGCTCGAGTCGAGCCCCACGACGTCGTCGCGCCGGGTGACCATGAACTTCCACCACTGGCGCTTGATGTTCTCCTTGAGCTCCACGCCCAGCGGGCCGTAGTCCCAGGCAGACCGCGTGCCGCCGTAGATCTCACCGCAGGGGTAGACGAAACCTCGTCGCTTGGCGAGCGAGACGACGTTGTCCAGGGCGGTGGGTGCGGGCTTGGCCACGTGAGTTCCTCGAGGTAGTCGGGCCGGCTGGCTGCCGGTCTGAGCCGAAGCCCTCAGCCTATCGAGCGCGCTCCCGCGTCATTGAGGTCGACCCCCGGCTCGACGACCTCGTAGGCGCTCGGCTCGTCCAGGGCCAGCGTGAGCGCGGGCCAGGCGTGGAGCTTGGCGTCGTACGACGACAGCGCGCGGCGGTAGGAGCCGACGTTCTCCCACCGGGTGGTCAGGACCCACAGTTCGGGGTCGTCGACGTTGCGGCCCAGCGTGCTGTCGAGATGGCCCCGCTGGGCTGCGAGGGTGGCCCGGGCCAGCTCGATGCGCTCGCGGAACGCGTCGGCGTCGGTGGACGGAACGCGGAAGCGGGTCACGACGAGCACGCTGGCAGCGTATCTCCCGTGATACTCCGTATCGGAAAGCTCCCGGAACCTGCGCCCTGACGAGCCGTTTGATACGGACTATCGAGAGTTGACAATGATTCTCAACTGTTTGAGAATGATTCTCATGTCGCTCGCCACTCGTCCGCTCTCCGTCCTCAGCGCGCTCGTCGCAGCCGTCCTCCTTGCCGGCTGCGGAGCGACGGACACCGACGCCGGGAGTGGTCGCCAGGCCGTCGCGTCGTTCTACCCGCTGGCGTGGGTGAGCGAGCGGGTGGCGGGCGACGAGTGGGAGGTCACCAACCTCACCCAGCCCGGCAGCGAGCCCCACGACCTCGGCCTGGACATCTCCCGCACGGCACTCATCGAGGAGGCCGCCGTCGTCGTCTTCGAGCGCGGCTTTCAGCCCGCTGTCGACGAGGCGGTCGACAACGTCGCCGGTGGGATCGAGGTCGACGCAGCCGAGGCGGTCGAGCTGATCCCGGCCGGCGAGGGACACGACCACGGGGAACCGGGGCACGAGGGCGAAGAAGGCCAGGAGGACGGGGACGGCCACGAGGCGGAGGAGGGCCACGGAGACCTGGACCCGCACTTCTGGCTCGACCCCCTGCTCATGGCCGACCTCGCGGACGTCGTCGCCGAGGCACTCGCGGAGGCGGACCCCGAGGGTGCCGAGACCTACACCGACAACGCTGCCGCCCTGAGGACCGAGCTCGAGCAGCTCGACACCGCCTACTCCGAGGGGCTGGCGGCGTGCGAGCGAGACACGGTGGTCGTCAGCCACGACGCCTTCGGCTACCTCGAGCGCTACGGTCTGCACTTCGAGGGCATCGCCGGCCTGACCCCGGACGCGGAGCCGACCCCGGCAGTGCTGGCACACCTGCAGGAGCTCATCGCCGGTGAGGGGATCACCACGGTGTTCTCCGAGCGGCTCGCCTCCCCCGCCATGGCCGAGGCACTGGCCAGGGACGCGGGGGTCCAGACGGCGGTGCTGGACCCGATCGAAGGACCCGACGGCAGCGACGACGCGGACGAGTACGTTGCACTCATGGAGCAGAACCTCGCGGCGCTGAGGGAAGCCAACGGATGCTGAACGTCACCGGACACCCGGTCGTCGAGGCACGTGGAGTGACAGTGGCCATCGGCGGCCGGCCCGTGCTCCGCGGCAACGACCTGACCGTCCGGGAGGGCGAGTTCGTCGCCCTCCTCGGCGCCAACGGCTCGGGGAAGTCGACTCTCGTGCGCGCCCTGACCGGGCTTCGGCCCCTGACACAGGGCTCGGTGCACCTGTTCGGTGTCGCGCTCGCGGACTTCCGCGACCGTGCCCGCATCGGCTTCGTGCCCCAACGTGCCAGTGCAGCGGGTGGGGTGCCGGCCAGCGTGCGGGAGGTGGTGGCCTCGGGGCGACTGTCCCGGAGAGGACTGCTGCGACTCCCGGGTCGCGCCGACCGCCGGGCGATCGACGAAGCGCTCGCCGTGGTCGGTCTCACCGACCGCGCAGGTGACGGCATCTCCACGCTGTCCGGCGGGCAGCAGCAGCGGGCCCTGATCGCCCGCGCCCTCGCCGGCGAGCCGGACCTGCTCTTCCTCGACGAGCCGACGGCGGGCGTCGACCTGCCCAACCAGCGGGCACTGGCCGGTTCGCTGGAGGTCCTCTCGGAGCGGGGCGCCACTGTCGTGCTCGTGGCGCACGAGCTGGGTCCGATGGCCCGGCTCGTCGATCGTGCGGTGGTGATGCGCGACGGCCGGATCGAGTACGACGGCCCTCCCATCTCGGAGGACGCCGTGCACGGGCACCACCACCCGAGTCCCGCCCGGCACGACCACGTGCCGCACGTGGGTTCGCCGTTCGACTCCTTGGAGGGCGGCCGGTGAACCCGCTCGAGCTCCTCGACCACGCCTTCATGCAGCGCGCCCTGGTGGCCGCCCTGTTCACCGGCCTTGCGGCACCTGCCATCGGCACCTTCCTGGTCCAGCGCAGGCTCGCCCTCCTCGGCGACGGCATCGGCCACGTCGCCGTCACGGGAGTCGCGATCGGCCTGCTCACCGGGACCTCCCCACCTGGACCGCAGTGCTGGTCGCCGTACTCGGGGCGGTGGCGATCGAGGTGATCCGCGAGCAGGGCCACACCAACGGCGACGTCGCTCTCGCTCTTCTCTTCTACGGCGGACTGGCCGGCGGCGTCCTCATCACCGGCCTGGCCGGCCAGGGAGCCAACACGCTCCAGTCCTACCTCTTCGGCTCGATCACGAGCCTTGCTCCCGCCGACGTGTGGTTCACGGTCGCCCTGGGGGTCGTGATCCTCGCCATCACGCTCGGCCTGCTTCCGCAGCTCTTCGCCGTCGCGTCCGACCCGGAGTTCGCCCAGGTGGCGGGGCTGCGCGTCCGGTCCTACAACCTCCTCGTCGCGGTGCTCGCCGCGGTCAGCGTGACCGTGGCGATGCGAACGGTCGGCCTGCTGCTGGTCTCGGCGCTCATGGTCGTCCCCGTCGCCGCCTCCCAGCAGCTCGCGAGGTCGTTCCGCGCGACCCTCGCCGGCGCCATGGCCGTCGGAGCCCTGTCGGCTGTGGGCGGCCTGCTGGTCGCGGCATCGTTCCCCGTGGGGACAACCGTCGCACCGGGCCCCGCGATCGTGCTCCTGGCCCTGGCGATGTTCACGGCCACCTGGCCCATCGGCGTCCTCCTGCGCCGGCGACTGCGGGTGCGCGAACCGTTCTCCGAGGAGACCACGACGAGCCACGCCACCACCGACGAGCACCCGCACGAGCACGGCGCTGACTGCGGCCACCCCGCGGTCCAGCACGGCGACCACGTGGACTACGTCCACGACGGCCACCGCCACGCCCCCCACGGAGAGCACTATGACGAGCACTGACCACGCCGGCGCCTCACTCGGGGGCGCCCGGGCGACTCCGCAGCGGCAGGCCGTGGTGGCGGCGCTGACCGGCTTCGACGACTTCCGCAGCGCCCAGGAGATCCACGACCGGATCGCACGTGGCGGAGGATCGGTCGGCCTGGCCACCGTCTACCGCACCCTGCAGCGCCTGGCCGAGGCCGGCGCCGTCGACATGCTCCGGAGCGAGGACGGCGAGGCGATCTACCGACGCTGCTCCGACACCCATCACCACCACCTCGTCTGTCGCCAGTGCGGGGCGACCGTCGAGGTCGAGGGTCCTGCCGTGGAGAGGTGGACCACGGCGATCGCCGACGAGCACGGCTACGGCGACATCAGCCACACGCTGGAGATCTTCGGCACGTGCCCGTCGTGTCGCTGACCCGCTGCGCTCAGCGGACCCACTGGACGGCGGCCTCGCGAGCCGCCTCGACCTGCGACCCGGACTGCCGGCGAGACATCCGACGCAGCACCAGCGGCGTGACGAGCATCCCCACCAGCGCCCAGGCGCCGAGCACCAGGACGGTCGGGACGGTGCGCCAGCTGTCACCGACCTCGAGCGCGGCGGCCTGCTCGGGAAGGAAGGCCGAGCGCATGCCCAGCCCGATCCAGTACATCGGGAAGACCTGCGCGACGACCTGCACCCACCCCCACAGCTGCTGCAGCGGGTAGAAGATCCCGGAGATCCCTGCGAGGACCATCACGGGGAGCATGCCCCGTGCCCACCTTCTGGGTGCCCGGCACGAGCGCACCGATGACGATGCCGATCGGCATGGCGGCCAGGAGCCCGAGCACGAGGACCCACAGCACCGTGAACCAGCCGGACGGCTCCGCCATCAGGTTGTCGAAGAGGAAGAAGGCCGGCACGAGGATGACCAGCAGCTGGGGCACCAGGCTGGCCGACTGGAAGAAGAGCTGGCTGGTGAAGTAGCCCACCAGCCCATGGGGGACGGCCTTGTGCCGCAGCAAGGTGCCGTCCTCCTTCTCCATGGCCAGGGCGTAGGCGGGTCCGATGACCACTCCGAACGTGATCAGCGCGCCGAGGATGCTGGGCAGCGCGACCGAGGGAAGGAGGAGGTCGGTGCCCTCGACCTCGGTGTTCCGACGCAGGAAGAGGTATCCGAGCACGAGCAGTCCCGTGAACAGGTAGAAGCCCTGGTCCTGGGTGCTCCTGAGGCTCTGCAGGAACTCCGCGCATCCGCGACGGAGACCCAGGCGGACAGCGTGTGCCGGGAAGCTCATGCGTCGACCTCCGACTGGGTGGCGTCCCGGAACAACCGTGCGGCGCTGTCGGCCCGGCCGGACTCGTGCTGCTGGACGAGCGCGAGGTAGGCGTCCTCGAGGCTGGCGCGTCGTACCTCGAGGTCGGCCACTCCTTCACCGTGCCGCTCGAAGAGGCCCCTGACGAAGCTCGTGGCGTCTGCCACCGACTCGACGAAGCGCTCGCCGCCCATGCTCCACCTCACCTCGGCATCACCCGCCACGCGACGGGCCAGGCCGTCGACCGTGTCGTCGGCAACGATCCGGCCTCCGGCCAGGATGAGGACCCGGTCGGCGAGCTTCTCTGCCTCGTCGAGGTCATGGGTGGTCAGCAGGATCGTGGTGCCCTCACTCTCCGCCAGGCGGCGGACCAGGTGGTGGAACTCGCGTCGCGCCTGGGGGTCGAATCCCGCGGTGGGCTCGTCGAGGAACAGGAGCTCGGGACGTCCGATGATCCCGACAGCGACGTCCAGCCGGCGCCGCTGGCCACCTGACAGCGTCGCGAGCTTGCGGTCGGCGAGCTCGGTCAGGCCCACCGTGGCGAGGAGGTCGTCGGTGCCGTAGGGGCGTGGACGCTCGGGCGTGGAGTAGGGCGCGTAGTAGCCGCCGAGCTGGTCCAGGAGGCGTCGGGGCGACCAGCGTGGATGGTCACGCCAGGACTGCAGCACGACGCCCGTGCGCGCTCGCCAGTCCTCGTCGGCGTGGGCAGGGTCCTGGCCCAGGACGGTGACCTCCCCCGCGGAGCGCATGCGGAAGCCCTCGAGGATCTCGATGGTGGTGGTCTTGCCGGCACCGTTGGGCCCGAGCAGGCACAGCACCTCGCCCGCACGGATGTCGAGGTCGACTCCAGTCAGGACATCGGTGCCGGCGTAGGCCATCCTCAAGCCGCGCACCCGCGCCACGACTCTCGATGCTTCCGTCTCCATGACGCCTCCCCGCGATCGAAGTTAGTGGGTCGGCAGCACCTCCGACAACCGACTTCAGGTGGGGTTGGGCAGCGCTCCGCCATAGCGGCGGTCACGTCGTGCGTAGGTCTCGATCGCCGCCCAGAGGTCGCGACGGTCGACGTCGGGCCAGAGCTTGTCGGTGTAGGCGAACTCGCTGTAGGCCGCCTGCCAGAGCATGAAGTTGGAGAGGCGCTGCTCGCCGCTGGTCCGCCAGATGAGGTCGGCGTCGGGCAGCTCGGGGACGTAGAGGTAGCGCGCGAACACCTTCTCGTCGACCTTGTCCGGCTTGATGCGCCCGGCCGCGACGTCCTGGGCGACGGCGCGGGCTGCGTCCGCGATCTCGGACCTCCCGCCGTAGTTGACGCACATCGTCAGGGTCATGACGTCGTTGTGCTTGGTGAGCTCCTCGGCGTCCTTGAGCTCCTTGATGACGGACTTCCACAATCGTGGTGCCCGACCTGCCCATCGCACTCGGACGCCCATGTCGTGCATCTCGTCGCGTCGGCGTCGTACGACGTCGCGGTTGAAGCCCATCAGGAAGCGGACCTCGTCGGGCGAGCGGGACCAGTTCTCGGTGGAGAACGCGTAGGCGGAGATCGCCTTGACGCCGACCTCGATGGCTCCCTCGACGATGTCGAAGAGGGAGAACTCCCCGGCCTCGTGGCCCTTGGTGCGAGGCAGGCCGCGGTCCTTGGCCCAGCGGCCGTTGCCGTCCATCACGATCGCGACGTGCTCGGGCAGCAGCTCCGCCGGAATGGCGGGCGGACGTGCGCCGCTCGGGTGCGGGCTGGGCGGGCGGACCTGGCGCTTCACGGGTGGCAGCCTAGGGGGCAGGCCCCGGGTCAACGCTCGAGGTAGGCCATCGAGCGCAGGCCGCGCTCGACGTGCCAGGCGAGGTAGGCAGCGACCAGGGTGCTCGCCTCGCGCAGGTGCCGTGGATCGCTCGCGTGGACGACCTGCCACTCCCCCGACAGCAGGGCAGCCAGCGCACGGATCGTCCCCTCGGCCGGCGTCGCCGATCCCGGCAGCTTGCACATGGTGCACAGGACTCCCCCCGCGGAGGGGTTGAAGAACCGGTGGGGGCCCTCGTCACCACAGGAGACGCAGTGGTCGAACGACGGGGCGTAGCCCGCGACCGCGAGGGACCGCAGGAGGTAGGAGTCGAGGACCTGTCCCGCGCCGTGCTCGCCGCCTGCCAGGGCTCTCAGGCCCCCCACCAGGAGCAGGAACTGCTGGACGCTCGGCTGCTTCTCCTCGGTGACGAGGCGCTCGGCCGTCTCGAGCATCACCGTGCCCGCGGTGTAGCGCTCGTAGTCGAGCCCCAGGCGTCCGTGGAAGGGGTCGATCGTCTCCGCCTGGGTGACGGTGTCGAGACTGCGGCCCTCGGCGAGCTGCAGGTCGACGTGGGTGAACGGCTCGAGCCGAGAGCCCCACCGCGAGGTGGTGCGGCGCACGCCCTTGGCCACCGCGCGCACTCGACCGTGCTGACGCGTCAGCAAGGTGATGATGCGGTCGGCCTCACCCAGCTTGTGGGTGCGCAGCACGACCGCCTCGTCGCGATAGAGGGGCACCGGGCCATTGTCCCCCGTGCTCGGTCATCAGGGGGTACGGCGCGCCCGCTTCGGCGCAGGCGCACATGAGCATGGAGTAGGTTCCCGAGGATGCTGCGCATCTCGGCCGGGGGGCGACTCGCTCCCATGATCCTGGCAACTCTGCTCGCCCTGGGATGCTCCACGGTCGCGGACGTCGCCTCCTCCGCCTCGACGGGAGACACTGATCCCGAGTTCCTCGACGCTGTGGACTCGTCGTTCTCTCCCAATGGGGACGGGGTGAAGGACCACGCCCGGTTGCGCTACCGGCTGCCGACGAGCTCGGAGGTACGGATTCGCGTCACTCTCCATCTGGGAGTGCGCCGGCCGGTCTTCACCGCTTCCCTGGGTCGCAGGAGCGCAGGTGTCCACACGTGGACGTGGGACGGCACTGCCCCTGGCGGACGCAGGGTCAGAGAAGGCGCGTACAGGGTAGAGCTGTTGACCTCGGCCGGTGCGGACGAGATGTACGTCGCCGTGGCCCGCAGGTTCCGGGCTCGGGTGATTCCCTACGGATACACAGGTCTCCGCAGCGAGACCCTTGCGATCTATCCGCGATCGCGGACAGTGGAGGACAGCCTCGAGCTCCTGGGGATCCCAGGGGGGTGGTGGGCAACCGCCGTGCCTCTCTCGTGATCGCCGATCACGGAGGCCACGTGGTCGCACGACGCCAGCTGCCGAGGCACCCGAGGGGTGACGACGCTCCGTTCGTGTGGACGGCACGCGACGACGCCGGGCGACCATTGGCCCCCGGTCGATACCTCGCCTACGTCACCGGGGTGGACCGAGCCGGCAACACCGGCCGTGGAAGACCGCTACGGCTGTGGGTGTCGAAGGAACGGCTCCGCTGGATCAAGGAGACCCGCACCGTGCGCGCCCGAGATTCCGCCGCCGACCTGTGCCGTGACCAGTACTGCCCCGACGACAACAACTGCGGGACAGTTCAGCCCAGCCGCCAGCTGAACAGGGGACTGACCCACCTGGCTGGCGTGTGCGACGACCCCTTCAGGACCTCCGCGGTTGCTGAGAGCACCCACTTCCTGCCCATCGAGGGTGCCGTGCGGGGAGTCGCCGCCCTCAAGGTGGGCTTCACCGGAACACCTACCGTGCCCGGCGAGACCGACCCCGGCATAGTGGAGGTCCACAACTCCGAGATCGGCTACTCCGAGGTTGCCAGCTCGAGCAGCGCGGCGCAGACGCAATGGGTCGATGACCCTGCTTTAGGAAAGGGAGGAGTCCTGGATGAGTACGAGGACCTGCGGATTCCTTCGGGGGCGATGTGGAGGTTCCGCACGGAAGGCACCCACGCGTTCGACGTGGGCCAGTTCACCGTGAAGGTGCGCTACCTCGGGATCCGTGGCCGCTAGCGCCTGCGTCGGCGGACTTCCCGGTTCGGACCTGCCCAGCACTCGAGCGCGAACTCCACCGCGGCGTCGGTGAGCCGCTCGGGGCGGATCCTCCACTCCAGGATGCTGCTGGCCCGCTCGATGCGGACGTCGGGCAGCTCGGCGGCGAGCATGTCGGCGTCGACGAACGGGTGGATCGGGTCGACCGGGTGCCCCACCACGAGTGCAGGCGCCTGGATGCGCCGACGTTGGCTCGAGGAGGGGGCGATCCGGCCGAAGATGACGCCGTGGAGGACGGCAGCCAGGCTGTCTGCCCGGTGGTCGACGGTGTCGAGGCCGATGCCCGCCCAGAAGGGCACGATCCCTCGCGGGACAGCACGTGCGAGCCTCTGCACCGTGTTGACGGTGAAGGGTGCGTAGCGGGCGGCGAACATGAGCGGGACGAAGGCGACGATGCCCGCCACGAGCGCGTTGTTGAGCACGGGCATCTCCACGACCATGCCCTTGACCCGCTCGGGGGCGATCACCGCGACCTCCAGGGCGACGTTGGCTCCCAGCGAGGTGCCTCCCAGCACCGCACGCTCGGCGCCGAGGTGGTCGAGCAGTGCCACCACCTGCTCGGCGAAGGCGGTCATCGAGTAGACGAGCGGGTCGGCGGGCTGGTCGGAGCGACCGTGGCCGAGCAGGTCCAGGGTGACGACGTGCAGTCCACGGGCGGCCATCGCCCGGGCCAGCGGCTGCTGCATCCGGCGCGGCATGAGCAGGCCGTGGACCAGCACCACCCACTGGTCGCCCGAGCCGTACTCGGTGTACTCCAGACGGTCACGCCCGGCCTCGGACTCGACGAAGAACTGCCCGATCCGTTCGCTCACCAGCATGGTCTGAATGTAGTCGCGGTCACCGGGTGGGGCGTGGGACGCTCACGGCGTGGTCGACATCAAGCGGGCGGAGCAAGGCGACTGGGAGCTCGTGCGCGACATCCGGCTCCGGGCGCTCGCCGAGAGCCCGGACGCGTTCAGCGTGCTGCACGCCCAGGCCCTGGCCCACCCCGACGAGCTCTGGCGCGAGCGGCTGCGCGGCCCGAATCCCACGGTGGTGGCGGTCCACGACGAGCGGGCGGTCGCGATGGGAGGCGGGTTCGCCCCACCTGACGACCCGCGCACCGCGATGGTGTGGGGCATGTGGACCGATCCGGCCTTCCGCGGGCAGGCCCTGGGGCGCCGGATCCTCGGGGACGTGGTCGCGTGGGCGCACGCCGCCGGGCGCACGCCGTACCTCCACGTGACGGAGGGCAACGACGGCGCCCGGGCGCTCTACGTCTCCTGCGGCTTCGAACCCACCGGAGTGTGGGAGCCGCTGCGCGAGGGCTCGGGCCTGCAGGTCGAGGAGATGGTCCTCAGGCGCGGTTGACCGCGCTGACGACCGCCTTGAGGGACGCCGTGACGATGTTGGCGTCGAGCCCGACACCCCACACGACCTTGTCGCCCACCGCGCACTCGACGTAGGCCGCAGCCGTCGCGTCGCCTCCCGAGCTGAGGGCGTGCTCGGCGTAGTCGAGCACCCGCACGTCGTGGCCGACCTGCGCGATGGCGTCGACGAACGCCGCGATGGGGCCGTTGCCGAGGCCGTGCAGCTCGTGGCGCTCGCCGTCGACGTAGACGCCGACGGTCAGCTGGTCCTGCTCGCCGGCAGCGCTCGAGGTGTGGACGGAGTTGAGCCGCAGCGGGGCCTCGCGGTCGAGGTACTCGGCGCGGAAGACCGCCCAGATCTCCTCCGGCGTGACCTCGCCGCCCGCGGAGTCGGTGCGCTCCTGGATGACCCGGCTGAACTCGATCTGCGCCCGCCGCGGCAGGTCCAGCTTGTGCTCGGCCTTGAGGACGTAGGCGACCCCGCCCTTGCCGGACTGGCTGTTGACCCGGATGACCGCCTCGTAGGTGCGGCCGACGTCCTTGGGGTCGATGGGGAGGTAGGGCACCGCCCACACGTGGTCGTCGACGGGCACACCGGCAGCGGCGGCGTCGCGCTCCAGCGCCTCGAAGCCCTTCTTGATGGCGTCCTGGTGGGAGCCGGAGAAGGCGGTGTAGACGAGGTCGCCGCCGTAGGGGTGGCGCTCGGCGACCGGGAGCTGGTTGCAGTACTCCACCGTGCGGCGGACCTCGTCGATGTCGGAGAAGTCGATCTCAGGGTCGATGCCCTGGGTGAAGAGGTTGAGGCCCAGCGTCACCAGGCAGACGTTGCCGGTGCGCTCGCCGTTGCCGAAGAGGCAGCCCTCGATGCGGTCCGCCCCCGCCAGGTAGCCCAGCTCGGCCGCCGCGACCGCGGTGCCTCGGTCGTTGTGGGGGTGCAGGGACAGGATGACGTGCTCCCGGTGGCGCAGGTGGCGCCCCATCCACTCGATCGAGTCGGCGTAGACGTTGGGGGTGGCCATCTCGACGGTGGCGGGGAGGTTCACGATCACGGGCTTCTCGGCCGTGGGCTTCCAGACGTCGAGGACTGCGTTGCAGACTCGGACGGCGAACTCCAGCTCGGTCCCCGTGTAGGACTCGGGGCTGTACTCGTAGAACACGTCGGTGCCCGGGACGAGCTCCTCGTACTTCTTGCAGATCTCTGCACCGCGCACGGCGATGTCGAGGATGCCGTCCTCGTCGAGGCCGAAGACCACGCGCCGCTGCAGGGTCGAGGTGGAGTTGTAGAGGTGGACGATCGCCTGCTTGGCGCCTCGCAGTGACTCGTAGGTGCGCTCGATGAGCTCCTCACGCGCCTGGGTCAGCACCTGGATCACGACGTCGTCGGGGATCAGGTCCTCGTCGATGAGCATCCGCACGAAGTCGAAGTCGGTCTGGGACGCCGCCGGGAAGCCGACCTCGATCTCCTTGTAGCCCATCCGCACCAGCAGCTCGAACATCTGCTTCTTGCGCGTGGGGTTCATCGGGTCGATGAGCGCCTGGTTGCCGTCGCGCAGGTCCACCGCGCACCAGCGCGGCGCCTTCGTCATCTTCTGCGCCGGCCAGGTCCGGTCCTCGAGCGGCGGGGGCAGGAACGGCTCGTAGCGCCGGTGGGGCATGCCGCTGGGCTGCTGCGGGTTGCGGTCGTGTGCAGGGCTGCTGGTGATCATGGGATTCCTCGCTGGGCTTGTCATGGGCCGTGGGCCCCAGGGCGACCGGCGCGCGCCACTCTCCGCAACGAGGGGGCCGGTTCCCTATCGACTCTGGGAGGCCTCGCTGCGGCAGCCAAGGAGGAGGTTGCGCATCATGATGACCCCACGATAACCCGTCGGGACGAACCCGGCACGCCGAGTCCAGCAGCCGGGTCAGGCACGGCCGCGAGCCGCGTGCGCCACGGCCGTGATGTCGAAGGGACCCGCGCCGAGGCGCTGCCGCAGGTCGGCCTCGAGCCGGCTGCGCCCCTCGCGCCCCAGTCTCTCGACGACCTCACCCACGGGCCCGACCCCGTGGAGGTAGGGCGCCCACCACTCCTCGAACGTGGGGTGGGTGACGGTGACCGCCAGCTCGGTGCCGACGACGTCGGTGAGCCCGGCCTCGACGAAGAACGTCTCGAGCTCGCCGGCCGTCCCGCCCGGGAGGTGTCCCTCTCCGGGGTCACCCGGCGCAACCCGCTCGAGCGCGTCCCACACCGGCGCCATCGGCGCACGCCGGCCCGCAAGGTCCCAGACCGTGGCGGCGACCCAGCACCCCGGACGCGTCACCCTGGCCATCTCGGTGAGCCCCGCCACTGCGTCCGCCATGAAGTGGACGACCAGGTTGGCGGCCGCCACGTCGAAGCTGTCGTCTTCGAACGGCAGGGACTCGGCGGTGCCCTGCCGCACGTCCGCCCCCGGGACCTGCGCGCGGCAGGCCTCGACGAACGAGGCGGACGGGTCGACCCCGCTCACCCGCTCCGGGCCGAGACGACCTGCGAGCACAGCAGTGAGCGCCCCTGGGCCGCAGCCCACGTCGAGCGCCCGGCTCCCGGGCACGACCCCGACCAGGTCGACGAGCTCCTGCGCGAGCGGCCGGGAGTAGCGGCCCATGAACCGGTCGTAGTCCTCGCCGGGCACATCGAAGCTCACGCCCCACGACGCTACTCCTCTCCTAGGCTGTCGTCATGCCCCGTCTGCTGGTGGTCCACCACTCCCCCACGCCGACCGTGCGTGCACTCACTGACGCCGTCCTGGCCGGCGCGCAGGACGACGCGATCGAGGGCGTGGAGGTCGTGGTCCGCGAGGCACTGTCTGCCGGGGCGGACGACGTGCTGTCGGCGGACGGCTACCTCTTCGGAACCACCGCGAACTTCGGCTACATGTCCGGGGCGCTGAAGCACTTCTTCGACACGATCTTCCTCGAGGCCGGCGGCGCCCTCACCGACGACGGCTCGGCAGCGGCCGCGTCCGGGGGCAAGAAGCCCTACGGGCTGTGGGTCCACGGCCGGTACGACACCACCGGCGCCGTCCGATCGGTGCAGTCGATCCTCGGGGCGCTGCCCTGGCAGCAGGCCGCCCCCGTCCTCGAGGTGCTGGGCGACGTCGGCGAGACCGAGCGCGAGGCGTCGTACGACCTGGGCGCCACGCTCGCCGCCCTGCTGAGCGAGTGACCACGGTGCGAGGACGCCTCGCGCTGGGCGGGTTCGCTGCGCTCGTGCTGCTGGTCTCGGGGTGTACGACGTCCCCTCCCGAGGAGCCTGATGCCTCGTCTGCCCCCTCGAGCACCTCCACGTCGGACGAGACACCGACAGCGACGCCGACTCCCGAGCAGCCCAGGCCCCGGAGGGGCGAGTGTCACCGCCTCTCCCTCGCCACGGCCGTGGCTCCGACCACACAGCTGCCCCCGACCTCGTGCCGGCGACCACACACCGCCGAGACGTTCTTCGTGGGACGACTCGACCTCGAGAGGGAGGGGCGCACCCTCGCGGTCGACTCGCCCGCGGCCCAGAGGAGGCCGGCGGAGACGTGCCCGCGCCGCGCGGCCTCCCATCTCGGGATCACGCCGGTGGAGATGCGGCTCACGATGGCCAGGGCCGTCTGGTTCACCCCCACGGTCGCGGACGCCGAGGCGGGGGCCGACTGGTTCCGCTGCGACCTGGTCGTCGTCGCCGCGCCGGACGTCCTGATGCGCCTTCCGCGCCGAACCGCCGGCTCCGGAGACCTGCCCGCCCTGGCCATGTGCGGCACGGCCGAACCGGGCACCAAGGCGTTCACCCGGGTCGCATGCCTCCGAAAGCACGCCTGGAAGGCCATCGCCAGCGTGGACCTGCCCGGGCCCCGCTTCCCCGAGGCCGGCGTCGTCGCGGGTCGGATGGAGCCCGCGTGCCGGGCAGCTGCGCGCGAGCGGTCCGACGACCCGCTGGAGTTCCGCTGGGTCGAGGAGCGGCCCACGAAGAAGCAGTGGGCGGCCGGCCAGCGCTACGGGATCTGCTGGGTGCCCGCCTGAGTTCCTGCGGTCCGCGGGCGGCACGGCAAGGACCCGCGGCCGGAGCATCCGCGCATGCCGATGAGCGCACGACGGACCTAGCATCGACTGTGTGAACGAAGACGTCGTCGGCCTAGCGCGGGGAGCCCTGGAGCTCCGCGACTACGACCCCGAGTGGCCTCATCGGTTCGAGCTTGAACGATCGGCACTTCTCACAGCCGCGCCTCAGCTCCTGGAGGTCGAGCACATCGGCAGCACGGCGATCCCCGGCTCGGCGGCCAAACCGGTCATCGACATGCAGGCGTCGCTCCATTGGCCCGATCGGCAACAGGTCATCAACCGCTTGATCTCACGCGGCTACACGTTCATGCCCGACCGGGTCTACGTGGACCGGATCTTCCTCCCCCGAGGACCAGAGACGAGAAGGACCCACCACCTGTCTCTCATCGCGAGAGGGAGCGATGAGTGGCGCGTGCGTCTTCGATTCAGGGACGCGCTTCGTGCGGACCCACGGCTCCGGCAGGAGTACGAGCATTTGAAGCGCACCCTCGTGCGCGAAGCCCATGACCGTTCTGCCTACACGGCGGCGAAGGCAGCATTCGTGGCGCAGGTCCTCGCCGAGCATCCCTGACCGCTCCGCCTCCGCTCGCGCCGCATTCCGCGCGGGCGAGGAGGTCAGGTGCGCAGAGTACGGCGACCACGC
Source organism: Nocardioides seonyuensis (assembly GCF_004683965.1). NCBI lineage: Bacteria > Bacillati > Actinomycetota > Actinomycetes > Propionibacteriales > Nocardioidaceae > Nocardioides > Nocardioides seonyuensis. Next base: position 3,059,475 of record NZ_CP038436.1, on the reverse strand, counting down.
GCCGAGTCCGCGCAGCAGTCACACCGCGTGGTCATGGTGCAACACACGGCGGGGGCACTGACGTGTGCGCACGACTGTCAGGGGGAGCCGGCCAGCTGTCGACGCACCACGCGTCGGCGGAGGGTCGGCGAGGCCACGACGTCGTACCCCGCCTCGAGGAAGATCTGCAGCAGCCCGACGGAGGCCTCGTCCCAGATCACGGCCTTGCCCGGCGGCGGCTCGATCGGGTAGCCCTCCAGGACGCGGGCACCGACCTGCTCGCCGTACTCCACGGTGGCGGCAGCCAGCTCGTAGGTCAGGCCCGTCTTCCGCATGCCCTTGCGCACGACGAAGCACGTCACGGACCAGACGCCCTCGAGCTCGGGGTCCATCCGCATCCATGCCTGCTTCCGGCTCCACAGCCGGGGGTAGTTCTCCCGCGGCTCCACCGCGACCCAGCCCGCTGCCTCGCCGTCGACATAGCCGATCAGCCCCGACGTCGGCCCCGCCGTGCCGCACGCGGTCTGTTCGAGCAACGCCGCGTCCCGCTGCTCCTGGGTCGAGTCGCGCCAGATCCAGTCCGGCACCTTGAGGGCCTGGCAACGACACTTGTTGGCGCCGCTCGCCGCGAAGACAGCCTCGACGTCCTCGACCGCAGCACGGTTGGCCGGGAGCCAGCTGAACTCAGGCATGCAGGGACGCTGGCACGCCTGGGCCCCCGCTGTCCACGGTCCGGCCCGTGAGGATCAGGCGGGGCCGCCCGCCTCGCTGTCGGCGGCGAGGGCCTCGACGTCGACCTCCTGGCCGTCGGAGATCTGCTGGGCGACGGAGTCGCGCTGCTCGTCGGTGAGGGTGACGCCGGCCTCCTGGAGGCCGCGGTCGAGCTCCTCGTGGATGGTGCCGTCGGTGGCGGTCTCCTGCCACGACGTCACCCGGTCGACCACGGCACGGAGGGCGGTGATGCGGGCGTCCTGCTGGTTCATCTCAGACATGGGCGCTACGTACCCAGCAGCCCCGGCCGCCATACGGCTCGACGCGTCAGAAGCCCAGCTTGCGGAGCTGGCGCGGGTCGCGCTGCCAGTCCTTGGCGATCTTGACGTGGAGGTCGAGGTAGACCGGCGTGCCCAGGAAGGCCTCGATCTGGAGGCGAGCAGCCTTGCCGACGTCGCGCAGGCGAGAGCCCTTGTGGCCGATGATGATGCCCTTCTGGCTGTCCCGCTCGACGTAGAGGTTGGCGTGGATGTCGAGCAGCGGCTTGTCCGCCGGCCGGCCCTCGCGGGGGTTCATCTCCTCGATGAGCACGGCGATGGAGTGGGGGAGCTCGTCGCGCACGCCCTCGAGCGCCGCCTCGCGGATGAACTCCGCGACGATGGCCTCCTCCGGCGCGTCCGTGAGGTCGCCGTCGGGGTAGAGCGGAGGTCCCTCGGGCATCAGGGCGAGCAACAGGTCGGCGAGCAGCTGGACCTGGTCGCCAGACACTGCCGAGACGGGCACGATCTCGGCCCACTCGGTGTCGGTCTCCCGCCCGAGCTCGGCGATCGAGACGAGGTGCTCGGCGAGCTGCTCGGGAGTCGCGAGGTCGGTCTTGGTCGCGATCGCGATCTTGGTGGTACGACGCACCTTGGCCAGCTCGTTGACGATGAACCGGTCACCGGGCCCGACCTTCTCGTTCGCCGGGAAGCACACGGCGACGACGTCGACCTCGGCCCAGGTCGTCGTGACCAGGTCGTTGAGGCGCTCCCCGAGGAGGGTGCGGGGACGGTGGAGTCCGGGAGTGTCCACGAGGATGAGCTGCCCGTCGGCGCGATGGACGATCCCGCGCACGACGGTGCGCGTCGTCTGTGGCTTGGACGACGTGATGACGATCTTGCTGCCCACGAGGGCGTTGGTCAGCGTGGACTTCCCGGCGTTGGGGCGCCCCACGAAGCTGGCGAAGCCGCTGCGGAAGCCCTCGGGTCGCGTGCCGTAGACGGGGCCGGCGGGGGCCACCCCGCTGACGTCGAAGTCGCGGTCGTGCTCGCTCATCAGGTGGTCTCCCGTGCTGCGTCGTAGTCGGCCCAGATCTGCTCGTCGGTCTTGCCTGCTGCCTTGCCCGCTCGCCAGATCGGCCCCGGGTCGACTGCCCGCGGCTGACGACCGGCCGTGGCGCGCCAGTAGCCCATCACGTCGTAGTGGGAGCTCGGCAGCCTGACCTCGCGCATCAGGTGCTTGCGGATCGCTCGCATCTGCGCCGACTCCCCCGCCATCCAGAAGTAGCCGGGGCCCAAGGGCCACTCCAGCGACTCGACGGCCTCG